>DWXS01000080.1 GCA_019119045.1 Candidatus Mailhella merdavium
TGTATAAGGTGTTAAGTCATATTTATTCATATTTTTAAGATTGTTTACGTATGCATATGTATACATTTAGATTTGAAAAAAAATATGGAATACGGTATGAAAATCTGTATCAAGATTATATGTGTATATGAAAATATCTTCGTATAGATATAAGTAATGTTCAAGCGCAGGAATAACAGAGATAGTGTGCTGATATCAAATGAAAAATGTTCTTTCGGAACTGGCTATCGTAATGAATAATTCTGCCGGAGCTTCGGAAAGCTGCGGGCAGATATATGGTGTGTGGCAGAATCAGGCAAGAATTTGAGAGAAATAAGTCTGGGAGCCTTCCTGCAGAATGCTAAAATGGCATTCATCATAATTCGGAGCATTGTGCGGGCTTTTTGAGAATTTTTGCAGCATGAAGCTGTGGCTGACAGCGTGTCGTTGCATGCTCCGGCAAATGACAGGGAGAACATATGAAGCGAACTCTCAAGTTGTCAATTACACTGTTGGTTTGTCTGGTCTTGCCGGGTATGGCGGCCGCTTCAGAAGGAGAACATATGGACAGAGTTGTTCTTGCGGAAAAAAATATGCGTGAGCTTTTCGGGGATACGCAATCTGCTCTGGAAAGCAGTGATCCTGATTTCGCCCAGATGCGTGATCGGCTGATATATGGCGAGATTGCCGTCAACAGCTCGCTGGATGCCAAAATGCAGGAGCTTGTCACTCTTGTTGTTCTGACGGCAAGCCGCTCATGGGATGAGGTGAAACTGCATGCAGAGGCTGCGTTGCGTGCGGGAGCCACGCCTGTTGAAATAAAAGAGGCTCTTTATCAGTGCGCTCCCTACGCCGGTTTTCCTCCTGCGGAAAAGGCCATAGGTCTCGTCAATGAAGTTTTTGAGGAACGGAATATTGCGCTTCCGGTGGAGAGCCAGTCCACAGTGACGGAAGCAAGCCGCTTTGCCGACGGACTTGCCGTGCAGAAGTCCATTTTCGGTGCGACAATAGATCAGATGCACGCCTCCACGCCTGAAAATCAGAAAGACATCATGACGAATTATCTGTCGGCCTTTTGTTTTGGAGATATATATACTCGAACAGGACTTGATTTGAAGACACGAGAATTGTTGACGTTTTGCATCATCAGCTCTCTCGGAGGATGTGAAAGTCAGGTCAAGAGCCATGTTCAGGGAAATGTGAACGTCGGAAACAGCAAGGAAATGTTGATTGATGCTCTGGCACAGAGTCTTCCCTATATCGGTTTTCCTCGTACATTAAATGCTCTTGGATGTGTAAATGCTGTCATCCCCGAAAAAAATCCTGATAATGAAACATTTTGTCAATGCATTATATAAATCATGATATATTTATATGATATTAT
This sequence comes from Candidatus Mailhella merdavium, assembly GCA_019119045.1. GTDB lineage: Bacteria > Desulfobacterota > Desulfovibrionia > Desulfovibrionales > Desulfovibrionaceae > Mailhella > Mailhella merdavium. Next base: position 1,364 of record DWXS01000080.1, read on the forward strand.
CACAATATATATTGATATGTATAGTTGATGAATTTATCTTATTAAAATGCAGAGAGGTGATTTATGAAATATGAAATTTCACGTCGTACCTTTTTGAAGCATGGTGCCATTGCAGCGGTTGGAGCTGCTGCAATGCTCTCCACTGGTGGAAAGTCTTCCCTTGCTGCGGAGCGGAGAGCGAAAGTATATTTCACCCGGGATATCAGCAGCGAAGGGCTGTTGAAGGTTTATGAGAGGATCAGCGGGGCACTGAGCGGCAAGGTAGCGGTCAAGCTCCATACGGGGGAACCTGGAGGCCCGAATATTTTGCCGCGCGATATGGTGCGGAGCGTGCTGGAAAAAATTCCGGACAGTACTGTTGTCGAATGCAATGTGCTGTATGCCAGCCCCCGCCAGACGACCGAAGGACACAGGGAAACCTTGAAAGCAAATGGATGGACCTTCTGCAATGTGGATATCATGGATGAGGAAGGCGACACGCTTCTGCCCATTCCCGGGGGAAAGTGGCTTAAGGAAGTGGCCGTAGGCAGTCATCTGCTGAACTATGACTCCATGCTGGTACTCACCCATTTCAAAGGGCATACCATGGGCGGCTTTGGCGGTTCTCTCAAGAATATCTCCATAGGTTGCGCTTCAGGGAAAAGAGGCAAGGCGCAAATACACAGCGACGGAAAGGAGCTTTGGGCCGGAGGTCCGCTGTTCATGGAACGCATGGTTGAAGGGGGAAAAGCCGTTTATACCCATTTCGGCCCGCGTATGGCGTATATTAATGTGATGCGCAACATGTCCGTGAGCTGCGATTGCGAAGGGGTCAGCGCCGCGCCGGTCACGACTCCAGATATTGGAATTCTGGCATCTACGGATCTTCTGGCCATAGATCGCGCTTCCGTCGATATGATTTACGCTCTGCCCGAATCCGAAAAACACGATATGGTGGAGCGCATCGAATCACGCAGCGGCTTGCGTCAGCTCAGCTATATGAAGGAAATGGGGATGGGAAGCGAACAGTACGATATCATCGAGGTGTAGCGACGAATTGAACAATTCGTTCGAACATATATGGTGCGCACAGGCTGTTTGTCATCGGACAGCGGTGTTCCTTGTGAGCTATACGGGCGAGGCGCCGACAAAGGAGGCTCCCCTTATAATCCGGCCACGGAGGCGGAGAAGTTTTTCAGAGTCTCTATCTCACGCCTTACCTGGTTTCATTCTGTTGACCGGATACATGTAAAACAAAAACCACCCGATATAAGGGTGGTTTTTGTTTTGCCGATATGACCTGTATGTCCGGAAACGAAAACTTTATCCTGTTCCGGGAATACTTCAGGCAATGAGATTGATTCCGCTGTAATAAGCCGCGCCGCCGCTGTAGAAAGATGCGACGGAATCGGTAGCAGAAAACCATGCGGTCATGGATTCGATTTGCAGACGGTTTCTGATCGCGTCAACGTCAAGGCCCTGCTTTTTTCGACTTTCTTCCAGCTTGTTCAGGCTTTGTATTTTTTCAAATGAGCTTACAACATCAGGATTGTCGTTCAGGTATGTTTCTATGACAGCTTTGGCATCGGGATCGTCACAATTCACGCTGACGCCTGAACCGTTTGCATTAATGGTGATGCTGAACTTGGTATCTTCATCAAGACCAAGTTCCCGTAAATCTTCCTTGACCTGTTCGGTAAGAGAATCTTGCAGCTTCTGATTATATTCCGAGAGAGTCTTGAAGGAAATTTTGTCGTTTTTGCCGAGATTGAGGTCATCCATGATCCCGGAAAGCGCGGAGCTGAGGACGTCAAGAGTCGTATTCAACCCGGCATAAGGATTTTTTTCAGTGGAATCAGTCCCCGAGGTTTTATTGGTGGTGGCAGACTGTTTTTCTTCGGAGGAATTTTTTTCCGCCGAGAGGGAATCAAAATTCCAGATGGACGATGTGCTTGCGTAACTGCCGTATATGGAAGAAATGCTCATGGTTCGCTCCCTTGCATGACTTTGCGGAATAAGTTGCCTGATTGAAACTCCATAAAGCAAAAAATGTGCCAAATATTGAGCAAGGTTCGGTGGACGGCATTTTTTTTTTGCTGTAAAAAAAATTAATCATGCTGTCGTATCCTTCCCTGCCGTTTTTCAGGGAAGAGTTTTCAGACACTTATTTTGAGCAGAACATTGGCAGAACGCCTGTTGTTGGAACGTCATGTCTTTTACGGAAACTATTGCCTTTGATGACCCCCGGTTGGCCGGCGAGTTGTTCGGACCTTTAAATGCCAATCTTGAACTTGTGGGCGATATATCCGGTGCGGCATTTTCGACATGCGGAGCGGAGCTTGCGGTCACGTCGCCGGATCCTGAACTGCGCGGGCTTCTGCTGAAGCTGTTTGCCCAGGCATATGATCTTCTTAAAAGCGGCCGGAAGCTTCAGGGCGAAGACCTGTTGCAGGGGTACGAGGCTCTTGTGCGGGATCCTTCGGCAAACATGAAGGAACTTTTTCGCGAAGCCGGTGTGATCGTCACTCCCCGCAAGCATATTTTAGCCAGAAATGCAGCGCAACGGGCCTATATTGATGCTCTGCGCAAGCATGAGGTAGTCTTCGGGGTCGGCCCTGCCGGAACCGGTAAGACATATCTGGCCGTGGCCGTAGCGCTTTCGATGCTTGCGGCAAAGAGAGTCAAGCGCATAATCCTGACCAGACCTGCCGTCGAGGCAGGCGAAAAACTGGGATTTTTGCCCGGAGACATGGAAGAAAAGGTCAATCCCTATCTGCGTCCTCTGTATGACGCTCTTGGGGATATGCTCGGTTCCTCCGCTCTTGCGGCACGACAGGAGAGCGGTGTTATCGAGGTGGCTCCGCTTGCCTTCATGCGCGGACGCACGCTCAACGATGCCTTTCTCATTCTCGATGAAGCCCAGAATACGACCAGAGAGCAGATGAAGATGTTCCTCACTCGTCTGGGCTTCGGGTCTCGCGCCGTCATTACGGGAGACATAACGCAGATTGACCTGCCCCCCGTGCATAGAAGTTTGCTGCGGGAGGGGGAAAAGGAAGGTGAAACAAGATCCGGTCTGGTTCATGCGCTCATGGTTCTGCGCGGCGTGCGCGGAATAGCCTTTCATCACTTCGGAAATGCCGACGTGGTTCGGCATCCTCTGGTTGGCCGTATTGTGGACGCTTACGATCGTAACGACGAGCCTCCTTCGCGTCGGGAAGTGAAGAATCAGGCGGAGCAATGATGACGTTCTCGCTGTCTGCCTGCCTTCTTGCGAGGTCTTCTTTGCTGAAGATTTGTCTGCATTTTGGTAAGGGCAGGAAAAATCCCTTAAACTCTGAATGAAAACGCGGGGAATGGCCTTGATCCTACCTGGCGTTATCAGGGATGCACCATGATAAAGAGCAAACGTTCTTCTTTAAACGGAACGAAAGTGCTGAGCCTTCTCCGCGTTCGCTGGAATACTCACGATCGGGGGTTGGGCCTGCTTGCTCTGGTCTGTACCTTTGCCGTGCTTTCCATATTGGCCGCCCTGTTTCAGGGCGGCCGTCCCGGTTTATATCTGGCCGGAGAGGTTGCCGCGCAGGACGTTGTGGCCGATCGCGATATCCTGGTGGAAGACGAACAGGCCACTCAGGCACGGCGCGAACAGCTTATAGCGGTACAGCCGCGCATATTTGATGTGGATAAGGCAAGTATTCTGCGTTTTCGAGAGGAAACGCTGACCCTTCTGCGGACGGCAGAACAGGCTGCGGACATTGCGTCTTCGCTTTCTGAAAAAAAAGATACCTCGCATACGGAGAATCCTCCCCTTTCATTCGCCGACGATTTGCAGAAGAGCAGCAGGCTTTTTGAAGCGGACAATTCTTTTCCCGTGGAAAAAAAAGAAGCTTCCTCCGGTGAGGAAGGGGTTTCCTCGTCACCGCTGCAAAAAGCTTCGGGAATTTTTCCCGATCGCAGCGAGAAGAAAAAGCTGGTAACGCCGCAGGAGCTTCTTCGCGAGTTCAACGCCAGATATGGCTTGAACATAGGCGAACAGGATTTTCAGTCCTTATATTCTCCCGATGTTCGAAAAATAGTCCTGAAGGATATTCTGCCCTGGATGGAGAGCCGGCTGGGCGAGGGGGTTCTGCCCGATATCCGTCAGGTGGCAGCGCAGAACGCCATTATTGTACGGGACCCGGAAAACGGGCTTGAAACACTGCGCAGACAGGCGGACGGACTGCATGATGTTCGTTCTCTGGATGTCGAACTGGGACTTTATCTGCGTTCTCTGCCCGATGTGGATGTCGCGGGACGCACGGCTCTGGCCCATATGCTTCCTCCCATGATCATGCCGACTCTTACGCTCAATCTTGAAGCGTCACAGCAGAGGGATGCCGTCATACAGCGAGCGGTAAAGCCCGTATTGCACAGGGTTCAGCGGGGAGAGGTGGTTGTCCGGGCCGGAGATACCGTCAGCGATGAGCAGCAGCTCAAAATGCAGGCTTTGGCCGGGCCTGGGCCTGGTCTGGTGGACTGGATGTATGCGCCTGGTGTCTTTCTGCTTTCCTGCCTGCTGGGTCTGGGCCTGTTCCTGCTACCCGCTTCTTCCAAAGAAGATGTGCTGACCACGCGGGATGAACTGTTTATCGCTTTGCTTTTGCTGGTGTTCGGCGGGGTAGCCTGGGGTATTTCAAGCGTACTTCATGCCGTGCCCGGGCCGAATTCGGCGATGATGCTTGTATATGCCTATCCTGTGGCCGGTGGTGCGGGGCTGGCGGCTCTTATCTTTTCATCTCGTCATTATGGCGTTATTTCGCTTCTTCTGGCTTTTTTCGGTACAGTCATGTTTCATGGCGACCTGGGGTTGTTCTGCTTTTACTTTTTGTCTGCCGTGGCCAATACGAGGCTTCTCATACATGCACAAAGCAGGCATGATGCCGTATGGGCAGGACTGCCTCTGTTCGTCTGGCTGTTGGTATCCGGACTCGGAGCGGCGTTTTTGGCCCGGATAGACTTTTTTCAGATTCCTGTTCTGATGCTGGCGCTTGCCTTCAACGCGCTGCTTTCCGTACTGCTGCTTTTTGCTCTGAGTCCGATTCTGGAAACCGTGCTGGGCTACACTACCCGCTTCCGTCTCATGGAACTCATGAATCTGGAGCAGCCTCTGCTTCAGGAAATGATGATGAATGTTCCCGGCACATATCATCATTCGTTGATTGTCTCAAACCTTGTGGAGGCGGGAGCCTCTGCCGTGGGCGCAAACAGTCTTTTATGCAAGGTCGGGGCATTGTATCATGATATCGGCAAGCTCCAGAAGCCCGATTATTTCGTCGAAAACCAGTTCGGCGGGCCGAATCCGCACGATAAACTTTCTCCTGCAATGAGTGCGTTGATACTCTGCTCCCATGTGAAACGGGGGGTGGAGCTGGCGGAGGAATACAAACTTGGCGATCGCATCTGCCAGATTATCGCACAACATCACGGTAATCGTATTATTCAGTATTTTTTCAATAAGGCAAAGACGCTGGGGGAAAATCCCCGTGCGGGAGACTACAGCTATCCGAACCTGAAGCCGCAGAGCCGCGAGGCCGCCATTGTGATGATGGCGGATTCCGTCGAAGCGGCCAGTCGTACGCTGGTGGACCCTACTCCTGCCCGGATACGTTCCCTTGTGGAGAATATTATTAAGGGAATTTACGCAGAGCGACAGTTGGATGAAACGGAGCTTACGTTTCGGGACTTGAGCAGAATCATCGAAAGTTTTTCCCGTATTCTCACAGGGATTTTTCATCAGCGTATTGCCTATCCCAAGAATGATCTGCTTCCGCATGGAGGCGAAGGCGCCTGTGTTCCCGCTTTGAAAACAGACGAGGCCGGAGGAGAAGAACTTTCGCCCGAGATGCCGGAAATGTTTGACGGAGAAGCGGACGATTCGGGGGATACCGGTAAAAATGAGCGAAGAAAAAGTGAGGAACAGGATTCATGACGTTGGTACAGGTATGGTCTGCGCCAGGATGTCCCGTTCCCCGGCTTGAGTGGGCGCAGTGGTTGAGCCGCATGTTGTCGGAAGCCGTTGCCGCTCCGGAACGGGTGTGTTCCGTTCCGGAGTGTCACGATGCGAAACGGAAATTATGCGCCCGACACCACGAGGCCCTGGTGGAACTGGCGGTGATGCACGATGCAGAAATTGCGGAACTGAACGCCGCTCATCTGGGCTGTGCCGGGCCGACGAATATTTTAAGTTTTCCCGCAGCCCCGGAAGAAAGCGGGCTTGGGGTGCTGGCATTCGGTTTGGAAACATGGTTGCGCGAGGCCGCGTTATATGGACAAAAACCGGAGCTTCATGCACAGCGTTTACTGGCGCATGGGCTGGCGCATCTGCTCGGACATGATCACGGGCCGGAAATGGATGCCTGCTGCCTTTTTCTGCTGGGAGGCGGATTTCTTTTTTCAGAAGGATAGCATGGCTTGACTGGAACGGCGCGGTATGGAAGTGTTCCTCTCCTGACGGCTTCTGTTTATTTTTTCGATACGGGAAATTTCTGAAGGAGAAACCCGGGGTCGAGCGCAGAAAAGTCGAGCAGAATTAATTAATGGACAGTTTCCGCCCGTACGGCGGATTTTTACATGGAGTTTTGCAATGAGCGGAAAACGACCGGAACACCGTTGCGGCTGGGTGGCCCTGATGGGACCTCCGAATGCGGGCAAATCCACGCTGTTGAATGCCATGATCGGGCAGAAGGTAAGTATAGTCACGCCCCGTCCCCAGACAACCAGAAATCGTATTGTCGGAATACTGTCCGAACCGGAAGCGCAGATTATTTTTATGGATACTCCGGGCTTGCATCATGCCCGGAACCAGATGCGCGGGCATCTGGGCAAAATGATGTTGCAGGCCGCATGGCAGAGCATGGCCGCGGCACATTGCATCATGCTGGTGCTGGATGCGGATCTTTATCTGCGCAAGCCGGAATTTCTGGACAGGGATATTGCCGCTCTGCGTGATGCTCTGGTGGAGGATGAGCGTCCCCTTTTTGTTGTCGTGAACAAGGTCGACCTGTTTCACGACAAATCCCGGATGCTTCCGCTTCTTTCAAAATTGCAGGAGTACCTTCCCCGTGCGGAAATGTTTCCTCTCTCTGCCTTGCAGAAAGACGGCGTGGAGGAACTGAAGAAGCTTCTGGCCGCCAGACTGCCCGTTGCTCCGTCGCAGTTTCCGGAAGATCAGCTTTCCACTGCGCCATTGCGCTTTCTTGTGGCAGAAATCGTCCGGGAAAAGCTGTTTGAACGTCTGCGTCAGGAGGTTCCCTATTCCACAGCTGTGGACATTGAAGCTTGGGAAGAGGACGAGAGCCGTGGACAGACGGTCGTTCATGCAGTGATTTATGTTGCCCGCCCTTCGCACAAGGCTATGGTCATCGGGCGCGCCGGGGCAACCATTAAGGAGATCGGTACGGAAGCCCGCAAGGATATTCAGAATCTTATCGGGGGCAAGGTTCATCTGCAACTGTGGGTCAAAGTCAAAGAAAACTGGTCTGAAGACACGAATCTCCTGCACGATCTCGGGTTCGGACTGGATGAATGACCGGCTTTTTTGATGGGGTATCATTATGTCACATGTGCTTGCTCCTACCCTGCGTGAACGCTGGATGGCTGTGCGGGAAGGTCTGGACAACGCCGTTCAGGCCTCTGGGCGTCGCCGTGAAGACGTCTGTCTTGTTGCTGTCTCCAAATATCATCCGACTGCGGCCATAGCGGAACTTGCCGCCCTGGGGCAGAAGGACTTCGGCGAAAACTACATGCAGGAGGCTCGTGCCAAACAGACGGAACTCGAAAAGAACCCTGCCTGTGCTGCGATTCGCTGGCATGCCATAGGCGCGCTTCAGACCAATAAGGCTAAAGATGCCGCCGGACATTTTGCGCTCATTCATTCCGTTGATTCGTTGAAACTGGCGGAAGCCCTCTCACGACGCATGCCGGAAGGAGGGATGCAGGATATTCTGTTGCAGGTGAATATCGGGGAAGAGCCGCAGAAGGCCGGGGTTCACCCTGATGCTCTGGCGGAACTTGCGGAATCTGTGGAAAATTTACCCGGTTTACGACTGCTGGGATTGATGTGCCTGCCCCCCCGTTGCGGCGAAGGAGAGGCCGCCCGGCCGTGGTTTGTGCGTCTGCGGGAGCTGCGAGACGCACTTGAGCGTCGTCTTGGACGCTCTTTGCCTCATCTTTCCATGGGAATGTCGGGAGATTTTCGTCAGGCGGTCGAGGAGGGTGCGACGCTGGTACGGGTGGGAACGGATATTTTTGGGCCAAGGCCCAATCGTCCCGTCAGTTGAAAATGTCCAGAATCCAGGGAAGAGTGGAGGATATCTCCGGACTTAAGTATCCGCGTTTTATGTCGAAAAGATATACGATTGTCCGCATGGGCAGCAGGGAAACTCTTTGCATTTGTTCCGGTATTGAGTATTTTCCTGTCAGGTTGACCGGTTGAGTCGGTCTGTGATGGGGCTGTACGTTACTGGATTGATGTGCATATCCGCCGGGTTTCCACGTGCGGAGGAAATGGAGCGACGCTCCGGCATCCTGAGGAGAGAATATGGCGGCAAAGGATAAAGAAAATACCGGCGAAAAACCCAAGCGTTCAAAGCTCAAGATTATTTTTCTCATTTTATTTCTCATTATCCTGCTGATAGGCGGCTCCATTGCCTTCTGGTGGTTCAAGCTGCGTCAGCCGGGAGATGCTCTGACGGCTGTGCCCAACGTTCCCGCTGCAAGCGTGGGGCAGGATGCCGCCGCCGGAACAGGGCAGACCGGCACTTCGCCGGCCAGACAGGATTCTGCGCCTACAGATATGCCTCGCCCTGCCACGAGTATGGCTACTCTGCCGACCGTTACGGTCAATCTTGCGGACGCGGCCGGAGATCGTTATCTCCGTGTCGGAATGGAAGTTGAAGTGAGTACTCCGGACGCTGTGAGGGAGCTTGACGCTCAGGCCCCGAAAGTACGGGATGCCATCATTATCCTGCTTTCCGGCAAGACCTACGCGGAGCTTTCTACCGCCGACGGAAAAATGTTGTTGAAAAATGAAGTTGCGGCGAGACTTAATCAGATACTGGGGACGCCGCGCGTTGTTCGTATTTATTTCACCGAATTCGTGGTTCAGTAACGAGGTCACGCCATGAGCAATGAAACTTTGGATCAGGATGAACTGGATCGTCAGCTTGCATCAATGACCGGCGGCGGAGACCCCGACACGGACGATGACAAATTGAGCGCAGAGTGGGAAGCGGCGCTTGCCGCAGACAATGATAAGGATAAGGAAAAAGGCAAGTCCTCGTCTGAAGGCGGCAAGGATGCCGACAGCGACGACAAGCTGGCTGCGGAGTGGGCTGCCGCTCTGGCAGGAGATGAGCAGAAGGCCGTTGAAGAGGAGCGCGAGAAAAAGTTTGCTTCCAAAGCCCTGGATGCGAAGTTCAAGGATATGACGGAAGCCTACAAGGCTCCACGTCCGGATGGAGAAAGGCGGGAACTTGATTTTATCCTTGATATTCCTCTTGATGTTTCTGCCGAACTTGGACGCACCCGGCTGCTTATCAACGAACTGCTCCAGCTCGGACAGGGGTCTGTCGTTGAACTGAATAAACTGGCCGGCGAACCTCTTGAAGTATACGTAAACGGCAAACTTGTTGCCCGCGGCGAAGCCGTGGTCATCAACGAAAAGTTCGGCGTGCGCTTGACGGATATCATCAGCCCCATTGAACGAGTCAAACAGCTGGGTTGAGCATGGATACCGATGTGTCGACACAGGCCGATCATGGAGAAAACGGGGAAAGCTCTGCGGGCATTCCCCTGATCACCACGCCAGCAGTGGAGGCACAGAGAGCAGAAGCTTCATTGCATTCTGAAACACAGACTCCCCGTCTTCCGCTGGAAGGCTCGGGCGATACGTTCACCTGGGGGGCCTACTTTCAGGCAATCGGAATTCTGATTGCCCTGCTGGCGTTATTCTGGTTTGTCCTGCGTCTGATCCGAAAAGTCGGCTCGGGGCGTTTTTTGCCGACAGCCAGCAGCTTTTCCCGGCGGGATCTGAGACTGGAGGCCCAGCTTCCTCTTGGTCGGAACCAGAGCCTTCAGGTCGTGCGTTACCTTGATAAACGCTTGCTGCTGGGTGTGACCGAACAGCAGATAACTCTGCTCGATTCTGATGAAATAATCGACAGGGAAGGCGATACCCCTCATGATGAACACAAGATTTCCGAGTTCCGGAGAATTCTGGAAAAAAGCTCTGCCGACAGTGATGCTGGCGGCTCTGGCTCTGCTGATCCTTCCGGTTCTGGCACTGGCCGCTCCGGGAGATGACGTTCCGGCTCTTCAATTGAGCCTGTCCGGAGGAATGACTGAACCGGACAAGGTTTCTCTGGCGCTTGAGATACTCTTTCTTCTGACGGTGCTGTCTCTGGCTCCGGCCATCATGATGACCGTCACCAGCTTCACACGAATCATCATAGTTTTTCATTTTGTGCGGCAGGCCATGGGAATCCAGCAGATGCCGCCTACGCAGATTCTGGCGAGTCTTGCCATTTTCATGACATTAATCATCATGTATCCCGTAGGGAAGGAGATCAATGATACTGCGCTCCAGCCCTATCTTGCGGAGCAGATAGATTTTAACGAGGCTCTGGACAGAGCGCAGGAGCCTCTGCGCTCTTTCATGTTCAAGCATACAAGGGAAAAGGATATTTCCATCTTTTATTCCATTGCCAAAATGGATCAGCCCCGCAGCAAGGACGATGTTCCCACGACGATGCTGGCCGCTGCCTATGTTCTCAGTGAACTTAAGACCGGATTCAGCATAGGCTTTCTTATTTACATTCCTTTTCTCATTGTGGACATGGTAGTTTCCAGCATACTTCTGGCCATGGGTATGATGATGCTGCCTCCTATGATGGTATCCATGCCGTTTAAATTATTGCTTTTCGTTATGGTGGACGGCTGGAATCTTCTCGTGGGATCTCTGGTCAACAGTTTCATGGTCTGAAAGTTTCCTGCGTTGGCATGCCTGAAAAGCGTCTGAGGGCTGAAATTTTCATGCAGCGGGATCTTCTGCAGAGAAATGTGCAAGAAAGGAAATATTCATGAGCCCCGAATTTATCATAGGTTTTGTAAGACAGGCGATTGAACTGACGCTTTCCATCGCCCTGCCCATGCTTCTCGTGGGGCTGGCAATAGGCGTGTTCATAAGTGTCATCCAGGCTGCAACGCAGATTCAGGAAACGACCTTGACCTTCATCCCAAAACTGGTGGCGATATTTGTCGCGCTGCTTATTTCCTTTCCATGGATTATGAGCAAACTGAACACCTTTACCATCAATCTCTTTCTTAATTTACCGGAATATATACGCTGAAGGGGCCTTGTCAGACTGATTTTCCGGGCTTGCGCAGCCTGCATTGAGAGGCTATGCTTTCCATGTCCCTGACGGACTGTTTCAGATGGAGGGCATGGCTTTTCCTGTTTGGATACTGCTGTACGGAAGAGGCTGTCGCGCTGTCGGAACTGTACCTCAGAAAAAGTCTCGGGAAGACCCGTGCGATGAGGAATCATGCGTTTTACAAAACAGGAAGAGCATGTCCTGCGCATCGTGCAGGATAATTTGCCGGATACGCTTACTCCGTATGCCGATATCGCCCGTGAGGCGGGAATCTCGGAAGGCGAGGTTCTTGCCCTCCTTTCACGCCTCAAGGAGGACGGAAGCATACGACGTTTTGGCGCGAGCATCCGGCATCAGCGGACAGGATGGAAACACAATGCCATGGTGGCATGGAAGATGACGGAAGAAGAGGCTGATCTTGCCGGTCCTCTTGCGGCGTCCCATGCCCGCATATCCCATTGTTACTATCGGCCGTCTTCTGCACCGGACTGGCCATACACCCTCTACACCATGATTCACGGCCGCAGCGAGGAGGAGTGTATGGATGTCGTGGCAGAGTTGAAAAAAAAGCCTCCTTTTCGGGATTGTGCCGTGCTGGAAAGCATAAAGGAACTGAAGAAGATTTCCATGACCTATTTCCCGGAGCCTGCGGAGGAGAAATAGGTCGCTGCCCGCTCATCACCCATATTAATATTCATACGGATGGCGCAATATCCATCCGGACAAAAGCGAGGAGACAACATGCTGGAAACCCGTTCTCAGGAATTGTTCGCCCGAGCCTGCCGGGTTATCCCCGGAGGGGTAAACAGCCCGGTACGGGCCTGTCGCAACGTGCATTGCGATCCCCTGTTCATTGCCTCGGCACAGGGAGCCCATCTCCTGACTGCTGACGGCAGAAGCATGATTGACTTTGTGGGATCGTGGGGGCCGATGCTGCTTGGGCATGCCCATCCGGAAGTGACGGATGCCGTGCGTCAGGCCGCTCTGCGCGGAACCAGTTACGGGGCGCCTTGCGAGGATGAGGTTCGGCTGGCTGAAGATGTTTGTGCCGCGTTGCCGTCCGTGGAAATGGTTCGTATGGTGAATTCCGGTACGGAGGCCACCATGAGCGCGCTTCGTCTTGCGCGAGGAGTGACAGGGCGGGATAAGGTCATCAAGTTTATTGGCGGCTATCACGGACATGGGGATGCTTTTCTGGCAAGTGCAGGCTCCGGACTGGCGACATTTTCCATTCCGGGAACGCCCGGAGTGCCCGAAAGTACGGTCAGGGATACGCTTCTTGCTCCGTATAATGATCTGGATGCCGTGCGTATATTATTTGAAAATAATCCGGGACAAATTGCCGCCCTTTTTGTGGAACCCGTGGCAGGCAATATGGGCCTGATGCTGCCACAGCCGGGATTTCTCCAGGGCTTGAGGGATTTGTGTACCGCTCACGGCACGCTGCTGGTTTTTGATGAGGTCATAACGGGCTTTCGTCTTTCCTATGCCGGAGCCCAGGGCCGTTTTGACATCATGCCGGATCTTACGACCTTTGGTAAAATCATTGGTGGAGGGCTTCCCGTCGGGGCATACGGCGGACGCGCCGCATTCATGGAAAGAATCGCACCGCAGGGGGATGTCTATCAGGCAGGAACCCTTTCCGGTAATCCTCTGGCTATGGCTGCGGGAATTGCCACGCTCGCCGTGCTGAGACATTCCGATTACATGGCGCTTGAACGCAGCGTAGACGCATTTGTCGCGGAATTGGAAAGTATTCTGCGGGGCAAGGGGGTTCCCGTCCAGATTCCGCATATTGCTTCCATGTTCACCGTGTATTTTACGGATGCTCCTCTGCGTGATTTTGCCAGCGTACAGACGGTAAATACAGACTTGTTTGAGCGTTTTTACAAGCAGATGAGAGAAAAGGATATTTTCCTTGCTCCCTCGGCTTTTGAAGCCAACATGGTTTCCTTTGCTCATAGTGAGGACGATTTCGCCAAAACGCTTGATGCGGCGCGTACTGTCAGCTTCTAGCCTGTTGTCGGATACCGCAGCGAATGTCGTTACTATTTGGGCCTCGTGTCCACCTGGAGCGCATTCCCACGGAATTATGGAATTTATCCTTTTAGGTGTATATACGAACAAACAAAACCACCCGCATCGCGGGTGGTTTTGTTTGTGCTTTGCTGAGTAATTCAACGTGTATTGATTGCTGTAAATAGGGCGCGTTTATTGTGTCATCTTTTACGCTGTAAAATATTTTAAAATTTCCAGCTGATTATGACGACTCTTATGTTTTTTTGCTGGCTGACGAATATATGAAAGGAATAGAGATTGTCCGTGCATTTTTCCACCTGTCCCTCTTTCCGGAGGGAGTATCCGTCTGGTTCGTCTGTCCGGGAAAGGAGGGGCTTTCTGCAGGATAAAGGCAGAGCTACGGCCGCTCATCCGGATTTCCAGGGAATTCAGGGAACTGAGCGATTCCGGCTGGGACAATGACGGCATTTCTGCATGGGCTTAAAGTCTGCTGTGGGGACTATGGCAATTTGTGCATGTGAAATATCCTTGTCCGTTTATACTGGCAGAGCTTTGGCTTTCCCCATCAAACGGGGGGCAGTTGCCGTATCCATTTATGGGGAAAAGATATGCGACATGGTGTTCTTTTGAATGATATTGTTGTCCTGACGCCGCTCATCATGTGCGTTGATGATCGGGACGCCGGATAGGCAGGGAAAAGAATTCACCCGGCAGATGCTGATTTTCAACGGTGGAACTTGCGCTCCGAAAAGCTTGCCGACAGGGAGGGGGATATGTCCGGAACACGGATGTCCATCGCTTTTTATGCCTTCAGTCCGCAGGGGCTGACGCTGGGAATGAAGCTTGCGCGCGACATGGAAGGGGAGCTTTTTGCTCCTGTCCGCCTTTTACAGACGGAGACGGAAAACGGAGTTTCCTTTTTCGGCTCGGAAGAATCTGGAGATCGAACCTTTGGAGATATTGCTGCACGGGAGGGCACAGCAGGTATTCTTCCGGGGCAAAGGGTAGGATATCCCGTCTGGCCTGTACGCGGATTTTCTTCTCTTTCGGAGCTGATGGAGGAACAGTTTCATTCCTACCCCGCGCATGTTTTCATTGGTGCGGCAGGGATTGCCGTACGGGCGATTGCTCCTCATCTGCGGGGTAAAACCGTGGATCCTGCGGTGGTAGTCTGTGAAATACACGGACGTTTTGTTATCAGTATGCTTTCAGGGCATGTGGGAGGCGCCAATGCTCTGACCCGCAATCTTGCAGCCCGCACCGGCGGTACGGCTGTCGTCACCACGGCCACGGACAGCGAAGGCCTGCCTGCTCTGGATGTTCTGGCGGATATTGCACATTGTCATGTGGCTGATCCTGAAAATCTGAAGCTGGTCACGGCGGCTATTCTTGCCGGACGCAAACCCGTACTCGTTGATCCCCGCGGATTGTTGCCGCTTTCGGATGAGGAACGTTCTTCGCTTTTTATAGAAGAAAAATCGGCAGACAGTCTGGAAAAAGAAGAAGCTATGCCCTCTCCTCAGGTGGTAGTAGGCGTTCGGGAGGTGCCGCCGGCCTCTGGACGCCTGAGACTGTATGCCCGTCGCCTGCATCTGGGGATGGGCTGGCGCAGGGGAGTTCCGGCAGAAGTTCTTCTTCAGGGGATCAGCGAAACCCTGAAACGGGCAGGTCTGGCGCGGGATGCTCTGTCTGCTCTGGCTACTTCGGATATCAAGAAGGAAGATCCTGCCGTTCGTGCCGTAGCTGCGCAGTTGGGCCTTCCTCTGCTGTTCTTTTCCGCGGATGAACTGGCCTCGATCCCCGTACCTCATCCTTCCGAAAAGGCTTCGGAAATACTGGGGCGTGAGGGAATAAGTGTTGCGGAAGGCGCGGCTCTGCTTTCCGCCGTGCGCGGCTTCGGCGCATCCGCGCAGGACGTGCCCCGGCTGATTGTGCCCAAAACCGGGCATGAAACCTATACTGTTGCTGTGGCGCTGGCATAAATTCAGCAACCTCTGAGTCAAGAGAAAAGAGAAACTGATGGATGATATTTTTTTGCGCGTGGTCGGCCTCGGGCCGGGAGACGAAATGCTGCTTACCCCGCAGGCTCGCACAGCCCTGGAACAGGCCGAAGTTGTTGCAGGTTATTCGGGGTATATGGACATGTTGCCGCCTGAACTGAAAGAAGGGCGAGTCTGCATTTCCACCGGTATGATGGGAGAGGTTGAGCGTTGCCGTCAGGCTATTGATTCGGCACTCTCCGGTAAGCGGACAGCCCTCGTCTGTTCAGGCGATCCGGGGATATACGCTCTTGCCGCGCTGGTACTGGAACTGCTGGAAGCTATGGGAGTTGAAGATCGTCTTGACGTGGAGATCGTTCCCGGCATTCCCGCACTTTGCGCGGCTGCCGCTCTTCTGGGGGCGCCTCTTACGCACGATTTTGCCTGCGTGAGTTTGAGTGATCTTCTTACGCCGTGGACACTAATCCGGAAAAGGCTGAAGGCTGCTCTGGAAGCCGATTTTGTGATGGTTGTCTACAACCCGCGCTCTCGGAGACGTACCGGTCAGCTGGAAGAGGCTCTTTCTCTCGCGCTTTCCCTGCGGGAGCCCGGCACACCGGTGGGGCTTGTACGGCAGGCATTCCGGACAGGGCAGCAGGTACGGGTAATGCGTCTGGATGAACTGAATCCAGCAGAAGTGGATATGCTTTCCATTCTTATCATCGGAAACACGTCCACCCGGATGCAGACAGGGGGGAAGGGCATGCGGATGCTTACCCCCCGCGGCTATGCGGAAAAATATAGCTTGAAGGATGCGGACGGAGAATAATTCTGAATACTGTGTCGAGCAGATTTCGGAGGAAAAGCCTGTTGCTGCTGACAGGCTTTTCCTGTTTTATTTATCTTTACGAGTTGCTCTGTGTGCTGTTACAAATAAAATCTTTGTAAAAAAATAAATGGATAATATGAGAGCTGTGTATATCATGTATTGTGATTCATGAATATCTCCGTATTCATCTGTTCTTATAATTTTTTCTGTGTAAGAATTTATAAAATTATCATATAATATATTGGCTTTTTCTCCTTCTTCCTGACATATGAATACGCATTTTTTTTGAAGCGTCGGATGTTTATAATCAACTATAGTGACTTCTGTTCCTGATGAAACAAAGATTTCTCCTTGATATATATACATATAGAGAAAACATATTGATATGACTTGTAAAATAATCAGTTTTGAAATTTTTTCAGTTTTTGTGTTTTTATTGAACAGATTGACGGCACAAAGTATAAAAAATATACCGATAATAAGAAATACATATATGTATTCTTTAATATAATTTGCTTTGTATGAAAATGTTAATGTAATTATATCTTTAAAAAAATCAAGCTTTCTGTAAATCCATGATTCATATCGTATGTCGCTTGGAAAATAACAATATTTAATGATTGAAGGTTCGCAGCTTAATGTAATGATTGTCCTGTTCTCGCTTGGAATCCGATATATATCACCGATGCTCAGGAATATCATGATGGAGAGTATTCCGGAGAACAGAAAGGCTGTACCCCATAAGTTACGGCTTGGCATGGAAAACCGACCTTTACAGACAATCGGAAAGTTTATCACGGGAGCTTCGCTTCCGGGAGGCGTCACTGCAGGCGGGGCCTCTTCTGAAACGGATGAGGATGCTCAGTGCGTATGCAGCGTGCCCTTACAATGTCAGCCGATTACTGAGCATGGTGATTCATGCTGCTGAACAGCATCACGGCTGTCTTTACCCGATTTTTCGTCTTATTTACGTATCGGGATGCATGGCGGCTTCAGCGTAGAGTCTGATGCTGCAACATACAGAAATATGGACAGGAATAAGAAACGATCCTGCCGCCCGGCGGAACGCAAGTCAGTCCGGCTTTTTCCTGCCTCCCTGTTGTCAGTCGGGGAGGCAGACCGGATGACAGGCGTTCCGTTCAGGCGAGGAATGGGCGTAAGAGTTTTTCCGCCGTTTATGCCTTCAGTTTGGGCAGGGTGGAGGCCCCGTGCGGCATGAGAATGGTTTTCATGTCGAGTGAACCGCCGTTCAAGGCTGCGGCCACTTTTAAAGCCTCATCCAGCGTTTTGACCGCCCTGATGCCGGTTCTGGCAAAATTATCAGGGTTCATATCTGTCACAAGGATCAGATTATGCGTTTCCGCCGCTTCTGCGAACAGGAAGCCCACATAGGCTCCGATGGAGAAGGCGTCCCGCAGAGCCCGTTCCCGTTCTGCCATATTGGAGAAAGCCTGAATCTGCTTCTGACAGTCATCGTCCCCGAAGCCTTCGTGACAGCGGGAAAGCAGTATGAGCGTGCCTTTGGGAGAACATGCGGCCAGAGCGTTGCTCAACAGTTTGATGGTCTGATAAAAGTTGATGTCCTTGGGGTAGCCGCCTGCGCTGGCGATGACCAGCGGGGCAGTCTGAGGAATGGCAACCCCGTCTATGGATTCTACCAGCCTGCACGCGGCTCGGTGGGCAGCCAGCCAGTTTCCTGCGAATGCACTGATGATGTTGAACTGGTCATTGACCACAACATTGAGAGAAAAGCAGGGGGGAAGCATGGCCGCAGCTTCCAGCAGGTCGGCCTGAAAGACGTTGCTGTTTTCAAGGTTGCCGCTGCATACCATGGGGTTGGTTCCGTTACCGAATCCTTCATTCAGCGCAAGATTGTGGTGGTGCTGGATGGTGTCGTAGGCGGCAATACCGGGCAGAAGCATTTTTCCGCCTCCGCCGTATCCTGCCAGAAAATGATACACCACTCCGCAACAGGAAACGATTTTATCAGCTTCCACAGCATGACGGTTGAATTTTACCGGAGTTCCGTGGGATGTCTTCCCCATATACACCATATCCTGCTGTTCCCGGCACTGGTGATCCACTACCTTGATGCGTTGCAGGATATCTTCCCCCGTCAGTTTGACATGTTCTTCCCGTGTTTGGCGTCTGTGGGTACCTGTTGCGCTGAGAATGGTGATATCCCGATCCGGAATGCCGCATCGATTAAGTTCTTCAACCATAATGGGCACATAGACAGAAGGAGACTGCCAGGAACGTGTGACGTCGGGAACGAGCAGACAGATGCGCTCTCCTGCTTTTACCAGCTCCTGAAGAGGCGGAGACTGTACCGGAGCTGAAAGAGCCTGTCGGATGACCTGTTCTGCCGTCAGTGCCGGCAGTTGAACGGAGTTCGGTTCCAGTTCTGCGATGAGATTGGCGGGCTCGATATCCACAGCCCATTCCTGTTCACCATATTTTAAAAAATGCCGTGCCATGATGTATTCCTTTTTAATAAGTCAGGAACAATGTCAATATGCTACTATTCTGAACGGATACAGGCAAGAAGCGAAAATATGCTCCTCTTGCCCGCCCGCCCGATTTCTGAAACACTGAAGATATCGCAAAGGTTCTCTTTTCAGAAACATTTTTCACGGACACAACGATGCTGGCTTCCAAGACAATAACGGCTATAGGGATAGATCCGGGTTCACGCGTGACGGGCTGGGGGGTTGTCCGTGAAAGCTCCGGTATGCTTGAACTGGTGGCGTGTGGGGATATCAGGGCCGGAGGGGAAGATTTTCCGAAGCGGCTTGCGTATATTTATCATGAGCTGTGCCGGGTTCTGGATAAGTGGAAACCGGAAGAAGCCGCAGTGGAACAGGTATTCACGTCCAAAAACATCACAAGTGCGCTCAAGCTCGGGCAGGCCAGAGGCGTGGCCATAGCGGCATGTGCGGCCCGCAATCTGTCTGTGAGTGGTTATGCCCCGACTCTGGTAAAAAAATCTCTGGTCGGCAACGGCAGAGCGGAAAAATCACAGGTAGCCTTTATGGTGGGACAGATACTCGGATATTCGACAAGTAACTGGGTTCCCGATACGACAGATGCTTTGGGCATAGCAATCTGTCATCTGACTATGCGCCGGTACAACCATATGGCGAGAATATGCGGGGAAGCACAGGGATAAGGTTCCCTGTCATGGACAGGCAAACGGCTCGTGAGCGGTATTCCTTTAATACAGATGAGCTGCATGACCGTTTGTCCGGGAGGGGGCCCGATATATTGTGAAGAGCCGAAGAAAAAGGGCCCGTCCGACATTGCCGGACGGGCCCTCTGTTCAGCAGGTCATGGGGCTTAACCCTTCAGCTTGCGGAACCACAACGGGTTGTGGCGACGCGCAAAATCTTCAGGAATAAAGCCGGTGAACATGGAGCGGAGAGCCGGGCCTTCTCCGGGGGCCAGAGCCGCCATATAAATGTGAATGGGCAGTACAATGGCCATGATACCGGCGCAGCAGAAGTGAATGAGCATACTCCAGCGCAGCAGGTCTTCCGTACCGGCCTGAGTTCCGGCAAAGACCATGATGCAACCGGTGACAATCAGACCCAGACTGCAAAATACGGCAGCGATAGCCGCAAATTTCTGCCCTGCATTATAGAAGCCCTGAGGCGGCAGCGTAGGATCCATTCCCATCCGGCGCATGGCCTTTTCCCCGACGGTGAGCCGCAGGCCCTTGCGGATGCACCATGTCATATCGGAAGCGGGATGAATGGAGGTGATTTCCTTCATAAAGGGAAGAGCTTCCTGACGTCCGCGGAAAATGACGAACACCAGACACAGGGCAATCCAGATCAGACCGATGACCACATGTGCGCTCAACAGCGGATACAGGCCGCCGAAGATGCCTGACCAGGCAGATGTCCACCATTCGCCCACAGGACTCATTTCCGGATTGGCCAGCAGAGCAAACCCGGAGAAAAGCAGAAAAAGCCAGCAAATGGCGTTGCCCCAGTGCAGAAAGATACCCCAGATGGAGTGACGGCGGATCATGCCTGACCTCCTTGATCGTTACGGCTGTTATCGTCGTGGCTTTCTTCATGATCGTGTTCGCGATCCGAAGGCAGGACAAGTTGTTTGAAAAAGACGCCGATGACTCCGAACAGAGCAAGACCTCCCAGCCAGCGCGTACCGGTTGCGACATGTTCCATGGCCTTGACCGGGCCGGGTATTTCCGCATCGCGGGGCCAGTCCGTAGGTACGGTATGGTTGAGATAGGTCAATGAGGGTTCCGTATTGCAGTTTTTTGCGACAACGTGAATCTGCTTATTTTCTTTAAGCAACTGTGAGACCGGATCGTCAGGATTGTCCGCGTCGCCGAAGCTGCGGCAGTGGGTAGGGCAAACCCGCACACATGCGGGGACTTCGCCCTTGGCGGAGTATTCGCGGCAATAGTCGCATTTATCCGCAGTTCCTGTTTCAGGGTTTTTGTAACGCGCATCGTAGGGACAGGCGGCAATGCAGGAACCGCATCCGATGCAGCGGGACTTGTCGATGGCGACGCTGCCGTCGTCGGCTTTGTAGGTGGCATGGGTGGGGCAGGCGTCTACGCAGAGGGGCTTGTCGCAGTGCATGCAGGCGCCTGGCTGAAAGACACGCCCCAGAGGAGACGTGGTATCGGGCGTCTGGCGCACCCAGTTTCTGGAATGACCAAGGGGCACATGATTTCGCTGCTGGCAGGCGACAAGGCATGCTTTGCAGTTCATACATTTGGTCGAATCAATGACCATGACATATCGTGACATAGTTATACTCCGAAAGTATGCCGCACGGTTCAAACGCCGGATTATGCGTTGATCTTGCGCAGAGCGCAGCCCACACCGTTATGCTGGCAGGAAATGCGATCCCAGTAGTTGGGAAGAATGGTATTGATGTGGGGACTGCGGTTCTGTTCCAGCGGACTCGACGCCGTACAGTGTGACGGCGTGAAGATGATGCCGGGGATGATTTCTGGAGAAATATCCACCCATGCTTCAAGGCTGCCCACAAAGGTTTCCAGAAGAACTTTTTCTCCCTGAACGAGGTTATATTCGGCGGCCGTTTTCGGATTGATGGACACGAAACGGCCTTCACTGTACTGGGCCAGCTCCTTGGAAAAATTGGTCATGGTCTGCTGCCAGTGCCAGAGAACCTTCCCCTGCGTAAATACGAGCGGATATTTTTCGTCCCTGTCTTTTCCGAGCGGGCTGCCTTTCGGATATGTCCATTTGACGCGGCCGAACACGCGATCCTGAACGGTCATGGTTCCTTCAGGGGTCAGGAGCTTTCCGTCGCTGAAAACATTTCCTATGTGTTCTTCGCCGTTTTCCTCATAAATGGGCCAGACCAGACCATCCGGAGATTTACGCAGCCGATCGAGCGTCATGCCCTTCCAGGATGGAACGATGGACACAAATTTCTGGTAGAGATCCGCAGGGTCCTTGAAGTTGGGGTACTTGTCGCCGAAAAGGGCGATACCGAGATCCCGGTAGAACTGCCAGTCCGGGACACAGGAACCCGGCGCGTCCACGATTTTTTCCCGCCAGACAATCTGTTTTTCATTCCCGTAGCCGGAGCCTGCCGTTTCAGGAGAGAGTACATTGGGGATGAAGAGATCCGCAGCTTCGGTTTCTTCCGTCATAAAGCAGCCGCGATGGACGACAAAGGGTACTTTTTCTATGGCCTTGCGTACATTTTCGCAGTCCGGATAGCGGCGGTAGCTGCTCTGGAGGAAAAGGATATCCAGATTTCCCTTTTCCATGGCCATGCGCAGGCGTCTGAAATTCATCTTTGCCTTGTCCAGCGGGCCGAGCAGTGCGTCGACGAATTCGTCTTCTCCGCCGGGTTTGCCGCTCTGCATGGTAAGAATCCCTCTGCCGGATCCGAATATGTTGTCGGTCAGTGCCTGAAGGAAAATGAGAGCGCGTACCGTCGGGATACCGTTGGTATATCTTGCAAGCGCGCCGCCCAGCCAGAGGATGGTGCGTGGGCTGGAGGCAATGGCGGCGTACACTTCCAGAATGGCGTTTACGGGAACGCCTGTGATCTCCTGCACCTTTTCAGGGGTATAGGGGGCGGCGTCTTCCTTAAGATTATCCAGATCGGTGATCAGGGTGCGGGCCTTGGCATCGTCGAAGGCTCCGTGATCAAAAATATAGCGGATCGCGCCCAGAGCCAGCGCGCCGTCTGTACCGGGCAGCGGCTGGAGCTGTGTCGTACACCACAGGCTGGTACGGGTTTTGCGCGGATCGATATAAATGATTTTTGTTCCGCCGGCTCTGGCTTTTTCCAGCCAGCGGGTATAGGGCGGGTACAAATCGTTGATATTTGCGCCCCACAACAGCAGCGTCTGGGCATTGCAGACTTCGTTGACCGTAGTCGTGCAGTTGCCGGTGCCGGTCATTGCCGTCAGCATGTTGGCACAGGTACTGGTGCAGGTTTCTCCCGGAGGCATGGTATGCACGCAGCCGGCAAGATGCAGTGTCATGACGGCGGCAAGCTCGCTTTCCCGGCAGTCCCACAGCGGCATGGTCATTGCCATGCGATCACCGGCCTTGCTCCCGTGCTTGTCCAGGCATTCCCTGACTTTTGTGGCGGTAATCTGAAGAGCCTCTTCATAGCTGATGCGCTTCCAGCTTCCGTCCGGCTGATGCAGCATGGGTTCTGTCAGACGATAGGGGCTGTTGACAAGTTCCACCATGGACAGACCCTTGGGGCACATGGAACCGCCGGTCCAGCGGTTGTCCTTTTCTCCAATAAGGCTTTCAACCATGCCGTTACGCACCTGTGCCTGATAGGTGCAACGAGTCTGGCAGAATGGGCAATAGCCTTTGACAAATGAGATTGGGCCGTGGTCTTCAGGCTCTCCTCTGCCGGAAATTGTTCCCATGCCGAGCGCTCGTCCCGGAGCGCCTGTCATGACAGCCGCTCCTCCGGCAAGCAGAGCCGCGCTGAGCCGGAGGAAGTTTCTGCGTGAATAGGTGTCTTGCATGACAATATCCTGTGGGTTTGCCGTATGGCAGTTCAGGTTCTCTTGCCGTTTCCGTCGGAAGGGAAACTTCCCTTGTTGATTACAGGAAAGGGCGGGAAAATGTAAGTTGATTTTCACCGCAGCGAGAGAGATGTGCGGTGAAAAAATTTCGCCGTTGCCGTTTTCCCGTTTTGGAAATCATGACTCCTTTGCACGGACATCTGCTTCGCCGCTTAGAAAAGCGGCGATTTCCTCTCCTGGTGCCCCGGTAAAATATTCTTCCAGAGGATAGGGAAGGCGCGTCAGAGCGGCGCGTACGTCATTTGCCGTAAATTTTGTTCCTGTCAGAATGTGTTCAATGTCCGTCACATTCCTGCCGGAAAAAAAATCTCCGAATATACGACAGGTGCGGATGATACCGTTTTGTATATCAAAACGACAGTCAAGCGCTCCCCAGGGAAAGCGTTCCCGTATGCAAGTGGTGAAGGCCGGGGATTTGCCGTAGTTCCATTCCCATGTGCGGTATTTCAGGTCTGCAAGTTCTTCGGCTCTGGAGGCCGTTTCCTGCGGGAGCAGGGCTTCTCCTTCCGCACAGCGGGCGATCATGGCGTCGGCAAGCCGTGTCAGACAGGTATCCCGATCAAGCTCCGGCGCCATAAATTCCCGCAGGTTGGCCACCCTGCTGCGGTGGGAGGAAACTCCCTTGGAACGGTATTTGTCGGGGTTGCCCGTCAGAACCTGCCCGAGTACGGACATATCCAGATCCACCAGCATGGTGCCGTGGTGCAGCACCTTTTCCCCGCTTCGACGCTGGGCGCAGCCGGAAACCTTGCGTCCTGCAACGGTAATATCGTTTCGGCTGGTGAACTCGGCCTTGATGTTCAAGTCGGCAAGAGCGTCCACCATAAGACGCATGAAGGGGGCAAAATCCGCCCGTTCATTTTTTTTCAATGAAGTCAGGAAGGAAAAATTCAGGTTCCCTTCGTCATGATAAACAGCCCCGCCACCAGTTTCACGGCGGATGACGGGAATATTTTTTTCACGGACAAAGGCTTCATTGATTTCTTCCAGCGTGTTCTGATGTCTGCCTACTATAACGGACGGACCGTTGCGCCATATAAGAAGCCATCCGGGATCATTCGGCTTCAGATCGTCGAAAAGACATTGTTCCAGCGCAAGATTATAGGCCGGATCAAGGGATTGTATGCACAGAGCCAGCATGAAAGACCTTTGGTTAAAGGATAATCACGTTTTGTACCTAAGAAGTGATGCTTGCCGTTGAACGTTCCGGAATTCATTGAGCCGACAACTTCAATCCTCATGAATGTTTTTCCGGTTTTGCTGTGGACTTTCCTCTGAAAGGCGGCAATCCCCCCTTCCGGGGACTAGGGGACCTTTCCACACTCTACGATACCTTCGCTTCGATACAGTTTCAAGTGCCTCTTTCAGGCGGAAACAGGCTCAATTTGTCGAACAGAATGATATTTTTTCATGTTTCGCGTATTCCTGTTTTCACTGCGGAAAACGCCGCGGCCGTTTTCAGTTTTCAGAGGAAGCTGTTTGGGGTGCCGTGCGGTGGAAGATGCGCCGTATGGTTCTCAATACCCAATCTCCGAAGTGATCAAGATACACATAATATACGGGAGTGATGTACAGCGTCACCACCTGCGAAAACACCAGGCCGCCGGCTACGCATATGCCTATGGGACGGCGCATGTCCGCCCCGGTAGCTCCCATGCCTATGGCCAGAGGAAGCGCGCCCATTACGGCGGCCAGAGTCGTCATCAGAATGGGGCGGAAGCGGATGAGGCAGCCTCTGATCACGGCCTCTTCGGGAGAGATATGCTCTTTGCGTTCAGCTTCAAGGGAAAAGTCAAGCACCATAATGGCATTTTTCTTGACGATGCCGATGAGCATGATGATCCCCACGAAGGCCATCATGTCCAGCTCGAGATCAAAGATCCAGAGCAGCAGCATGGCTCCGAAGGCTGCGGAAGGCAGTCCGGAAAGAATGGTGATCGGGTGGATGAAACTTTCATAAAGGATGCCCAGAACAATATAGATAAGCGTCAGAGCCACGATAATCAGGATAACCATGCTGACGACGGAGGACTGGAAATCCTGAGCCGTACCGGTAAAACTTCCGGTTACGGAATCCGGCAGAATTTCGGCCGCCGTGTCTTCCACATCCTGCATTGCGTCTCCCATGGCGTAGCCGGGCGAGATGTTGAAGCTGACGTTGACGGCAGGGAACTGGCCCCGATGGTTGACCGTCAGCGGGCCGGCTTCATTTTTATAGGTGACGATGGTGTCCAGAGGCACCAATGCGCCTTTTCCGGAGCGCAGGTATATGGCCGAAAGGACGGATGCGGAATCCTGAAGTTCGGGAAGCACTTCCAGCTTGACGGTATAGTCGCTGACATCCGTGTAGATGGTGGATATCTGTCGCGTTCCGAAGGCCGAATACAGCGCGTTTTCGATCTGCCGCAGAGTAATGTCGAGCATTCCCGCCTTGTCTCTGTCGATTTGCAGAAGAATTGTGGGATTCATGAGCTGCAGATCCGTTCCCACGTCGCGCACACTGTCTACGTCCTTAAGCGCACGTTCGAGTTCCTGAGCTGCCGGGTAGAGTTCCTCCACGTCCGTTCCGACAAGCGTATAGGTGTACTGTCCGCCGCTTCCGCCTGCTCCCCGACTGTCCGCATTCTGGACATAGACGTTGAGCGTGGGGTTGTTGCTCAGAGCGGCACGCAGCCGATTGATGACCACATCTATATGATCGCGTTCATTAATCGGCTTAAGCCGGACGGTGATATTGCCGGAGTTCGTCTCTCCGCGCGTTCCTCCGCCTACTGTAGAAAGATAGCTTTGTACCGCCGGATCAGCCGCTATAATCGGATGGAGACTGCGCTGCGCTTCCGCCAGAGCGGCAAAGGAGATGGATTCTTCCGCTCTTGCCGTTATGCGGATACGCCCCCCGTCCATGGCCGGGAAAAAGCCTGTTGGCATATGTGCGGCGAGTACGGCGGTGGCGGCTATGAGAGCAAGAGAAGCGACAAAGGTCGCAAAGCGATGTCTCATGACGAAATGAAGGCTGATTTCATACCCCCGCAGCAGCTTGCCGAAGCCGCTTTCCATAGTTCTCTTGAACCATCCGTCTTTAGGCTGAACGGAAGCGTCGCTCAGGAAGCGGGCGCTCAGCATGGGCGTCAGGCTGATGGCAATGAACAGGGAAACGCTTACCGCAATGATGATGACGGCGGCAAATTCAACAAACATACGTCCGGCCACGCCCGGCATGAAGAGCAAAGGAATGAACACGGCGGCAAGGGAAATCGTCATGGACATGATGGTAAAGCCGACTTCTCCTGCGCCGTCCATGGCGGCCTGCCATGCGGATTTTCCCATTTCCCTGTGACGGACGATATTTTCCAGCATGACGATGGCGTCGTCCACCACGAAGCCGACCACGAGAATGAGAGCCATGAGTGAGAGATTGTCGAGGCTGAAGCCTGCCGCGAACATGAAGGCGTAGGTCGCCACGATGGAGAGCGGCACGGCCAGACTGGGAATAATGGTGGCCATGGCGTCATGAAGAAAGAGATATATGACGGCAATGACAAGAAAAATGGTGAGAATGAGGGTAAACTGCACTTCGTGAACGGAATCCTGAATGGGAATGGAGCTGTCTTCCATCACGGACATATTGATAGAAGGGGGCAGGGATGCTTCAATGGAAGGCAGAATATCGAGAATGTCGCGCACCACCTGAACGGTATTACCGCCGGGCTGACGCGTCACCTGCACGATGACCCCGTTTTCTCCGTTGACCCAGCTTGCCTGGGTGGTGTCTTCCACGCCTTCTTCCACCAGCGCCACGTCTTCCAGACGTACAGGCGCGCCGTTTCTCCATGCTACGATAATACGCGCAAACTCTTCAGGCCGACGCATTTCTCCCGAAGCCTTGATATTTCGGATTCGGGTTTTCCCTTCCAGCGTCCCCGTAGGCAGCGTGACGTTTGCATCCTGTACGGCGGCGGATATTTCATCCACGCTGACATCTCTGGCTACCATGAGCGCAGGATCGAGCTGGACACGCACGGCGTAGCGTTTTGCGCCGCGCACTTCCGTTTTGGAAACGCCGTTCACCATGGAAAGACGCTGCGAGATATAGGTTTCCGCGTACTGTGTAAGCTCCTGCGGGGTCAGGGATTTTGAGGTCAGGGCAATTTGCAGGACAGGGAGGGAGTCCGGGTTGATTTTGATGAAGCGAGGCTGTTCGGTCATGGTGTCCGGCATACGCGAATATGCCTGAGAAATGGCTGACTGCACATCCAGGGCCGCTCCGTCTATGTCGCGGTCAAGCTCGAATTCGATCATGACCATGGTGCGTCCCTGCTTGTTGGTGGAACGGAGGCTCTTGATCCCTGCAATACCGGAAATCTGCTTTTCCAGAGGTTTTGCTACCGAGGTTGCCATGGTTTCTGGATTGGCTCCGGACATTTCGCCTATGACGGTGATATAGGGAAACTCAACATTCGGCATGTCGTTCAGGGGCAGAAGCGTATAACTCAGAAGGCCGAATATGAGTATTCCCGCCATGATGAGGCTTGTCGCCACAGGGCGCTTGATGAAAACCGCCGACATGTTCATGAGGCAGCTCCGTCGCTGTTGCTGTCCTTATCCTGTGCAGTATGGGACTCCGGAAAACGTACGTCGATGCCGTCGGCAAGACGCACATGCCCTTCCATGACGACTTTTTCTCCGGCATTGAGTCCTTCGGTCACAACCCTGATCCCGTTATTTTCCACGCTGGTGCTGACCAGGCGGTATCTAGCCTTCATGTCGTCGCCCACGACATAGACGAATGTTCCGTCCGGACCGATGGTCACTGCCCGGGAGGGAACGGTGACCACGTTTTTGAGCAGGCGCAGGCGCAGCGTGATGCGCGTGTATTCCCCCGGCCACATGCTGCCGTCGGCGTTATTGAAGCGAGCCTTGAGCGGAACTGTTCCCGTTGTGCTGTCCACATTGCCGATGAAGGTGAGTTCTCCTTCACTTTCCTTGTTGTCTTTGGTGCGTGCCGTAACCCGGAGGCTGGATTCCGAGGCTTGTCCCCGTAGTTCCGGGAGATAGCGTTCCGGAACGGAAAACGTTACGTCCACGGGAGCGGTCTCATCAATAATGAGCAGGGGTTGCGTATGTGCCGTGACGATATTGCCCCGATCCACCTGAATGATGCCGGCGCGTCCGTCCATAGGCGCCCGAATTTCGCAGTAGGAAAGGTTGAGTCTGGCCTGTTCGACCGCAGCTTCGTCCACTTTTACGGCAGCCCGGTATCCGATGGCTTCCACGCGCGCCTCGTCATTTTGTGCTGCGCTGGTAAAGCCTCCGCTGGTCAGCTTCTGAGAACGGGCGAGATCCTGTTCTGCCTTGACCAGTTTCGCCTTGTCGCTTTCCAGTTGCGCGAGAACCTGATGCAAAGCTATTTCAGCAGGTTTTTTGTCGATGACGAAGAGCAGGTCGTCCTTTTTGACATATTGTCCTTCCCTGACCAGCACTTCCATCAGCTCGCCGCTGACCCGGGACACAATAGTCACTGTGGCCGAAGCCTCCACGGTGCCTACAGCCTCAATATTGGACGGCACATCAAGCAGTCTGGCCTCTGTGACGGTAACCAGAGCCGCCTTGGGGGCGCTTCGGACTGTTTTCTGTTCTTCATTCGAACATGCCGTCAGACAGGCGGTGATGAGTAGACCACAGAGAACCGGGCGGCAAGATATGTGCATGGCGTGTCCCTGAGCTGTTTTGAGAGTTGAGCAGAGTGTTTCTGATTGAGCCGGTATTACGAACCAAGGAAATCTTGTTCGCCGCGTTTCGACAGAAGTAAAACTCCGTGCTGTAGAACGGCTTTTTACTGATTTCCGGACGCTAAGCCGGGCAGACGACGGGAGAGTGTCGACAATGTTACATTATACAGTTTGTTGGGCTTGCCTTGTCAAGCTTTTCAGACTTGAAATTCATTAAATGAGATAAAAAATCAAATGCTTAGTGTGGTAATTCTTTTTTGTTACATTTTGTTTCAGGCTCCGGGAACAGCTCCTTGACGATGGCTGTATTCATAGATTACAGACAGGGGCATACCTTATTTCCAGCGAGGTCGGAACATGACTTTTCTGTATCTTTGATGCGGCAGGAGCAGGAACCACAGGTTGTGGTTCACTCTTTGTCCGCACGGAGGGAGGAAAAGGGCTGTTCCGGTACTTGAGACAGCTGACCAGGATTCCTCTTTCTCCTCCTGAAAAATCACGGGCGGACCAGTCGAAGCGACATAGAGGGCATGTTGCGTACTCGTCCAACCTTTCGGGACTTTTCAGAGGAGAAAGCATGAAAAGTAATTTTTTTGCCACGACAGCAGGTATCGTGGTCACCGGCGCGCTTATAGGCGTGCTGGCGGTTGTTCTTCAGCTCAACGGCAACCCGCCGAACATGGGTATCTGTGTAGCCTGCTTTGAACGTGATATTGCCGGCGCTCTCGGCCTGCAACGGGCTGCCATCGTCCAGTATCTGCGTCCGGAGATCATTGGGCTGGTGCTGGGTTCGCTCTGTGCCTCTCTGGCCTTCGGCAATTTCAAGGCCCGCGGAGGCTCCTCTCCCATTACCCGTTTCATGCTGGGCATGATCGCCGCCATGGGTGCGCTGGTGTTTCTCGGCTGTCCCTGGCGAGCCGTACTGCGCCTTGCCGGCGGAGATTTAAACGCTGTTCTCGGTCTGGCCGGTTTATTTACGGGGATCGGAATCGGTACGCTCTTCTTCCGGCGCGGCTATTCTCTCGGCCGCAGCACGCAGCAGTCTGTATTGAGCGGCTGGCTTTTCCCCCTGCTCATGCTGTGTCTGCTGGCTTTGTACCTGTTCTTTCCTCAGATTGAAGGAAAGGATAAGAGCGGCGTGCTTTTTTATTCCGTTTCCGGACCGGGTTCGCAGCATGCGCCCCTGCTGATCTCTCTCGGCGTTGCTCTGGTTATCGGATTCATCGCTCAGCGCAGCCGTTTCTGCACCATGGGCGCCTTTCGCGATCTCATTCTTTTCCGCCAGTTCCATCTTTTCCTCGGGCTTTGCGCCATGCTGATAGCCGCATTCCTGATGAATCTGGCCTTCGGCGGCTTTCATCCCGGATTTGAAAATCAGCCTGTCGCCCATACCGAAGGTCTCTGGAACTTCCTCGGCATGGTGACTGCCGGTCTGGCCTTTGCGCTCGCCGGGGGCTGCCCGGGGCGTCAGCTCTTCCTGGCAGGGGAAGGAGACTGCGATGCGGCTCTTTTTGCGACGGGTCTGCTTGTCGGGGCGGCCATGGCGCACAATCTGGGTACGGCCAGCTCCGCTACGGGGCTTGGACCTTATGGCATCCACGCCACGTTCATGGGGCTTGCCGTATGTCTTCTGATCGGTTTTCTTAACAGCAAAAAGGCCTGAGGAGCGTTTATATGACAAAAGAAATAGATACCTGCGGTCTTTCCTGCCCTCAGCCCGTGCTGATGGTTCACGAGGCGATAGCGGCCGGGGTGGACAGCCTGGATGTCCTGATGGATAACGAAGCCAGCCGCGAGAATGTCACCCGTGCGGCGGAGAAAAAAGGCTTTACCGTAACGCCGTTTGAACTGGATGGCGGCCTTTGCCGTCTGGAACTACGCAAATGAATCTGCGGAATCTGTTTCGCAGCCTGACCTCTTCCCTTGCCCCTCTTTCCGGGACGGGGAAGGGGCCAGGCCCCGTATCATCATCCCATGAAGTCGAACAGGGTCTCATGGTGTTCGAGAATACGGCGGAAGTCATTCGTGCGGAACGCCTTTTTCGGGAGCGGGGGCTGCCCGTCAAGGTCATGGGGCCTCCGCCCGATCTGCGTACCGGCTGCGATATGGTGCTGGTCTTTCCGCTGCTGATGGAACTGGCCGTGCGAAAGACACTGGAAGACGAGCGTCTGCATCTTCTGAAAATTGTTCCTCAGCATGACTTGCTGCTGGAGCCTGTATCTCTGTTTCATGTCCGCCGCTATGGAAAGTATCTGATGGTACGCGCGGCAAACATGAAGATGACAACAGATCTCGAGGAAGGACGTATCGTCAATGTTTCGGGCGGAGGCTGTCCGGATGTTCCCTATCTGGCGTCTCTGCTGGTGGGAAGCCGCTTTGAAGGCTATGGCTCCGCCTCCCCCGCAGGGGAGGAGAAATGTGCCGAAGCTCCTCGTTTGCACGGCAGAACGCTGTGTTCCTATTCGTTGCAGAAGGCCTTTGAAGAGACGGAGCGTCTTCTCAAGCATCCCGGAGACATGCCGGAAGCGGAAGACTGTGAGGTTCGGAAGCCGGAGCGTCCCGTATTTTCTCCTCTGCCTCTGCCCGGGAAAAAAAGGCCGTGGCTGATCTGCGGCTCTGTACCCGACGCAGCCTTTCCTCTTTGTCGCGGACGTTGGGCCCTGAAGGGAGAAGAGCTTCTGCCGCTGGACGGGCAGGCCGGAGGGCGTGCGCTTCCAGTACAGAGGGGGACTCCTGCGCTTGTTGCTGCGGCTCTTGCCTGCTTTTCAGAGGAGAAAGCGGAACTGGAAGCTCTGCTGGTCGGTGACGACGGTTCCGGACAGGGGAGTAAAGCTCTTTATGGCAAGCTGGCAGAAGATATTCTGCCTGTTGCCGGAGTCTCTGAAGGAAGCCGCGATATGTTGGAAGGGTTGACCTTTCACTATCTTTTTCCCGATGTTGACGGTCACAACCGCGTACTCATGGCTCTGGATGCGATGGAGCGGCGTCCTCTTGCCGTAGCCGATGCGGGATTTATGTATGCCGCAAAGATGAGCGGGTATGCGGCCAGTTATGATCTGTTTACGCCTGATGCCGGAGAGCTGGCCTTTCTGGCTGATGAAAAGGCCCCGCATCCTTTTTATACGCGGGGCTTTGTTCTCGCCGGGGACAAAGATGTCACGGAGCTGGCAGAGAGGGCCTTTCAGTATGGAAACTGCCCGCAATACATGCTGGTGAAAGGCGTTTCGGATATGTTGTTTAAAGGAAAGGAGCTTGTGGCCCGGGTTGACTCTCCGTGCGTTCCCGCCATGGAATGTATGGGAGGAACCGGCGATTTTGTCGCGGGAATGACGACCGGACTGCTGGCTCTCGGTTATGATCTGGAAAGTTCTGCGCTGGCTGCGGCGCGGTGCAACCGTCTGGCCGGTGCAGCCGCCGCGCCTACGCCTGCCACAAGAGTGGCGGAACTCCTGCCTTATGTTTCTACAATCATGGATGCCCTGCGGAGAGGAGACGCTTCCCGGCTTCATGCGGAATAATATCTCGGACGCCCTACAACGGGAACAAGGCACGCCTTGTTCCCGCATAGCGACGAAAGCGGGGAAGGGGGGAACGACATGCCGCAATCAGGCGAGAACGTGGCGTGCCGTTTCTCCCGGCGCAGGGCGCAGACGCTCAAATATATCTTGGGCCAGCTCCCGGCAGGAAGGATCCGGATCGTTCCGGGCCTCGTGCAGGACACACAGCCCTTCATGCTTTAAATCCGGCCAGGCAGTGATGACGCGCTCCACAGCACGGTAGCAGGAAAGGCGCAGCGGGGCATAGTCGCACCATGTGTTGTCGCCCTCTCTGTTCCGGATGTAAGAGAACAGAACGCGATAAAAATCGTCAGCCAGAGGACGCGATTGCGCCAGAGCTTCTCCGAAGGCTTCGGGAATACCCCAGCCTATATTGCCCGACTCTTCGTTCATATGCCACATGAAACGTCTGATGACGTTTTTTGCCTCTTCCGGTCTTTCCTGCCGTAGAACGCGCAATACTCCTCCCAGTGCGACGGCCGCTCTTTCTGCAAAGGGGGAACCCTCCGGAAGGCAGGCAAAGAGCGGGCCGACAAGTGAAGTCGGATCCGTCTGCCTGTTTTCAAGAGCTATATCGGGAGAAATATCGGGGGGCAGAGGCTGATCCGCAGACCAGTCCTCACGGTGTATCCAGTTGCGAACGCTATGTTTCAGAGCGCGGAATCGGGGCATATGCGTGCCTCCTTTCATGAGTTCGGATAACTTGCGATGACTCCGTTCCGTGTTTTGTTTCCATCGAAAAAGGGGGTATAGATGCGGGACGGAGATATTCTGTCGTGCTAATGGTAAGCTTCCGAAGCCTGTTGTCCAGATCCCTTTATTGCGTACTATCCCGTTCCTGGTATTTCCGGGCACCTCGTGCTGACATATTCTTTCAGCGGCTTGCCTGCGGGGAAAACCGGTTGTCTTAATGCCTCGTGACCCGGAAGGAGAGTTTCCGTATCGGAAGGAAGTTAAGATATGGAACAGTTCATGATTGTTCAAAAATATTCCGGATGTCCGTCGGATATCCGATAATCATGGAAGAATATGCCGTGTAGGCGGGCATGGTCTTAAGGCTGCGAAGCAGTATGAAAATGCTGTTTTTTATACTTGACAGGATGAAAAATACAGGACAAAAATTCTGGTTCCCATATGCTACTAATCAACCCGTTATCGGGTAAGGATGGAGGATTTTCATGAGTACGTCTGACAAGATGCTCGCCGGTGCCGTCAAGACCGAAAACGGCGTGGAACTTAATGGGGTTGTGCTGAATCCCATTGTTGAACAGTGCAACGGTTGCGACCGTGTACGGAATTTTGAAGACCAGCAGTTTTGCAGCAGCTACCCCGCCCCTGCCCGCAAATGGGTAGGCGGACGCTGCAACTTCGCCACCCATATCAAGACGGAAACTACGGTCAAGGCGAAGGTGAACCCGCTGAAGGCCTCCAAGCGCGCCGCCAAGGGTCACTAAACTTTTTTTCTTTCATGTGTTCACCGGGAACGTACCAGTATATGGTGTTCCCGGTGAACGTATTTAATCTTTAGCGTTTTCATTCACTGGAGTGACTATGCGTGATGAGCTGATTGCCGCGCTGGCCGGACGTGCGGAACGGGCTCTGGAGCTTCAGACCGGACTGACCGCCATTCCTGCTCTGTCTCCTGAAAACGGTGGAGAGGGCGAAGAGCGGAAAGCTCTCTGGCTGGAAGAAAAATTGCGTTCGTTCGGTTTGACGAATATCGAACATGTGGACGCTCCCGATCCGAGGGTTCCTTCCGGCAAAAGACCCAATATGATTGTTCGAGTTCCGGGCAGGACGAAGCGTACGCTGTGGGTACTCGCTCATCTTGATGTCGTGCCTCCGGGAGATCTCGGTCTCTGGAATAGCGACCCCTGGACGGTGACGCAGGATTCGGAAGATCCGGATCTTATTCGCGGGCGCGGCGTTGAGGATAACCAGCAAGCTGCCGTGTCTGCCATACTTGTTGCGGCGGAACTTCAGGAAAAGGGCATCACTCCAGATTTGGGCCTGGGGATCATTCTTGTTGCCGACGAGGAAACCGGCAATAGTTACGGGATCGAACATGTTCTTGCTGAACGTCCGGATCTTATTGCTGCGGACGATCTCGTCATGGTTCCCGACTATGGCACCGTGGACGGAGAACTCATCGAGGTGGCGGAAAAAAGTACGCTGTGGGTCAAGGTTACCGTTACGGGCGCGCAGTGCCATGCTTCAACCCCCGATGAAGGAAAAAATGCTCTGGTGGCTGCTTCCGATATGATTCTGCATGTGCAGCCCGAAATGGAAGCGCGTTTTCCCGCAAAGGATCCCCTGTTTGTTCCTGAACGCAGCACAATTACCCCCACGCGCCACGACGCCAACGTACCGAATGTGAATACCATGCCGGGCAAGGATGTGTTTTTTGTCGATTCCCGAATCCTGCCCTGTTATGATCTGGATGAGGTATTCAGCGCGATGCGTTCCTTCATGGAAGAGATCGCCGCAAAGCACGGCGTGGCTGTTGAGCTTGAAATCGTGAATCGTGAAGCCGGTCCTGCGCCGACGCCCGTTGACTGTCCTGTGGTCCTTGCTCTCAAGGAAGCCGTGTACAGCGTGTACGGCATCCGTTGCAGGGAAGGCGGCGTCGGCGGCGGGACGGTTGCTAAGCAATTCCGCTCTCGGGGCATACATGCGGCAGTGTGGTGTCGGGTACTCGACAACTGTCATATGCCCAATGAAGGGGCGCGCCTTTCCCATGCGGTAGGGGATGCCCAAGTGTATGCTCATATGCTTTTTAGCTGAAGCAATAAGGCAGAAATCATTCCTTTTCGATGAAGGCAGCCCGGCAAAGGGGGAGGGCCGATGCCGGGCAGGTTTGAAGTCGGAATATTCCTATCTACTTTTCAATCAAAGGTCGGCACAACATGCAGCATGGCTCTTTTTCCCGCATGCTGGCTCATGCTATGGGGCGCATTGCGCCCCGTTCCTTTTTTCCTCACGGCACTTCGGCTCCCGAAGGAGGGCCGTTCCGCCCCAAACTGCTTGCCGTATTAAAAAACGGATATTCCGCAGCGGAGTTCGGCAAGGATGCAATAGCCGGCCTTACGGTCGGCGTGGTGGCCATGCCTCTGGCCATGGCCTTTGCCATTGCTTCCGGTGTGGATCCCGTCCAGTGTCTATATACGGCCATCATCGCCGGTCTGGTCATTGCTTTGCTGGGGGGGAGCCGGTATCAGATAAGCGGCCCTACAGGGGCCTTTGTCGTCATCATTTACGGTATAGTGTACCGGCACGGATATGACGGACTTGTTCTGACCACGCTGATTGCCGGCTGTCTTCTCGCTTTGGGAGGATTGTTCCGGCTCGGTTCGATTATCAAGTTCATTCCGTATCCGGTGACGACGGGATTCACGGCGGGCATAGCCCTGATCATCTTTTCTCAGCAGATGGGAGACTTTTTCGGCCTTCCCATTGAAAATGCGCCGCCTGAATTTTTCAGCAAATGGGTCGTCTATCTTGAGGCCATACAGGATCTTTCTCCCGTCACTCTCGGCGTTGCAGGCTCCACACTTGTGGTCATGCTTCTGATCCGCCGTTTTGCCCCCAAAGTTCCGGCGCCTGTGGCCGGCGTTATCTTCGGCGGACTGATTGTCTGGCTGTTCAATCTTCCGGTAGATACGATTGCCAGCAAATACGGCGCAATTCCTTCAACCCTTCCTTCCTTCCACTGGCCGGAAATCAGTATCGAGCGTATTCAGATGCTGTTTCCCGATGCGGTGACCATTGCCCTGCTGGCCGGTATTGAATCCCTGCTGACCTGTGTCGTTGCGGACAGCATGACTGGGGACAAGCACTATTCCAACATGGAATTGGTAGCTCAGGGGGCGGGAAATATAGCAAGCTCGCTGTTCGGCGGTATTCCTGCCACAGGGGCCATAGCCCGTACCGCTACAAACATCAGCAGCGGCGCACGTACGCCTGTTTCCGCCATTATCCATTCCCTTACCGTACTTGCCTTCGTGCTGTGGCTTTCTCCGCTCACGTCCGCAATTCCTCTGGCGAGCCTGGCCGCCGTCATGGTCATTATTGCCTGGGGAATGCTGGAAACCAAGGCTATCAAAGCTATTCTCCACGGCCCGAAGTCCGACTGGTCGGTCATGCTGCTGACCTTTGTTCTGACACTTGTCGTGGATCTCACCGTGGCGGTGTATGTCGGCGTTATTCTGGCCTCTCTGCTCTTCATGAGACGGATGAGCGTCATGACCAGCGTTCATGAAGTCGAGTGTCAGGACGGGGACTGTGAGGAACTCCCTCTGGAACAGCCCTCATTGCCCGAAGGCGTTCACCTTTTTTCCATCAACGGCCCCTTTTTCTTCGGAATGGTGGATCGTTTTCAGAACGCTCTTGCCGGTACCCAGAGTTCCGTACGGGTGTATGTCCTTAACATGCGCGATGTCCCTACCATAGACGCGACGGGGATTCACGTTCTTGAGGCCTTTCTTGCTCACCGTTCCGAGGGATACAAAGTTGTGCTTGCGGCTGTTCCTGCTCCTACCAGAAGAATTCTGCGTCGTATGGGCCTGCTGCGCAGCCTTGGAGAAGACAATGTCTGTCACTCTCTGGAAATGGCTCTGGCGCGTGCCGCCGAACTTGCCCGCAGCAGGTAGCGCATGCGCACGCTTCAGGTTGTCAATGTTCGCTGGTACAATGCCACGGCCTGGTATGGCGTGACGCTTGCCCGCATTCTGAGTGAGGCCGGCCATCCTTCGCTGGTGGTCGGCCTTGCCGATACGGCTCCTCTGCGGGAAGCCGCGCGTATGGGGCTTGAATGTGCGGAACTGGCTCTGAATCATACGACGCCGCTTCGGTTCCCGGGACTTATACGCGGGATGACGACGCTGCTGGAGCAGTTTCGTCCCGATGTTGTGAACTGCCACAGAGGAGAGAGCTTCCTTCTGTGGGCTTTGCTCAAGCGTCGTTTCAATTTTGCACTTGTCCGTACCCGGGGAGATCAGCGTCCCCCGAAGAACAACTTCCCGAATCGCTGGCTGCACAGGCGCGCTGCGGACGCTGTCGTCTCCACCAATAGCAGAATGTCCCGTCGTTTTCTGACGGAACTCGGCGTTCCTGCGGATCGCCTGTTTACCATACTTGGCGGTGTGGATACTTCCCGTTTTTGTCCTTCTCCCGAGAGCAGGGAACAGGCGCGGAACAGATTCGGACTTGCGTCTGACGACGTTGTTTTGGGGATCGTCGGACGCATGGATGAAGTGAAAGGTATCCGCGAGACTATCCATGCTCTGGCACAGACCAGGAAAGCGTGGCAGGGGAAGAAAAAACCCCGCCTGCTGGTGATTGGCTTTGATTCACAGTATTCCACGGAAGATGTGAATCTCTGGTCGCAGGATGCCGGGCTGGGCCCGCTGGGCGCACCGGACGCGCCTGTTCTGGTAAGCGGCAGAGTGGAGCGCCCGGAAGACGCGATAAATGCTCTTGATCTTGGCGTTCTGGCTTCACTGGGGTCAGAGACCATTGCCCGGGCTGCTCTTGAGATTATGGCGTGCGGGGTGCCTCTCATTGGAAGCAGCGTAGGCGTGATGCCGGATATTTTACCGGATTCTCTGCTGTTTTCTCCGGGAGATATAGCTGGAATGAGCGCGTTGATGAGCTGTGCGCAAGAGCCTTCCTGGCTTGAGGCGACGCGGGGGATTTGTCGTGAACGCATTTTTGCAGGAACAGCAGAGTCTGTTCCCGGCGCGTACCCGGTGGGCGGTCTGACGCTGGAAAATTTTCGTACACAGACGTTGGATGTGTACAGACGGGCGTTGGCCTGTGCCGACTTGCCCGTATGCTGACCACCGTCTGCGCGATTAATAAAAGTATGGTGTGACAACAGGGGGAAAGCATTATGTTTACCGGTTTTGCCAGCGATAACACGGCGGGTGTTCATCCCCGCATTATGAAGGCTGTACTTGAGGCCAATACCGGATACTGTCGTCCTTATGGCTTTGACGAGTGGAGCGAGGCGGCCATCAGTGAGTTCAGAAAGCTCTTCGGAGAGGATGCGCAGGTATTTTTTGCCTTGAGTGGAACCGGTGGCAACGTCATGAGTCTGCGAACCATGCTCAGACCCTGGCAGGGGGTCATCTGTTCGGATGTTGCGCATATTAATACAGATGAAAGCGGTGCGCCGGAATGGGTTGGGGGAGTAAAACTGCTGCCGCTTCCTGCCGATGAGGAAGGTAAAATTCATCCCGGGCAACTGGCACGCTGGGCCGGAGATATCAAAGACTGTCACCATGCGACACCTCATGCGCTTTCCATTACCCAGACAACGGAATTTGGAGGTGTGTATTCTCTTGAAGAGGTGCGGGCCCTGACGGCGGAAGCCCATGCCATGGGACTTGTGACCCATATGGACGGCACGCGTATTGCCAACGCTGTGGCTTCGCTCGGAGTCGACGTATGCGAGCTGACCAGGAACTCCGGTATTGATATTCTGTCCTTTGGCGGAACAAAGAACGGCCTTATGCTTGCGGAGGCTGTTGTCGTGTTCAGACCGGAGCTTGCGGAAGATTTTTTGACCATGCGCAAACAGTCGCTCCAGCTTGTCTCAAAAATGCGTTTTGTGGCCGCACAGTTTACCGAGGCCCTTCGCGATGGTCTTTGGTTGGAAAATGCCCGTCATGCCAATGAAATGGCCCGCTATTTTGCTTCCGAACTGAACAGGCTGCCGCACATGGAGGCCCGTACTCCTGCGGCCAATGCCCTTTTCGTGCGCATGAAGCCGGAACATATGAGCAAACTCATGGAAAAATATTATTTTTATGAAGTGGATCATGTGCGTCATATCGCCCGCCTGATGTGCAGTTTTACCACGACAAAGGAAGAGATTGACGCGTTCGTGCGTGACGCGGCCGCATTGTGTTGAGCCTTTCGGAAAGGCTGTCTTCGTCGCTCCCGACTGGAATTTTCAGCGGGAGCTTTTTTTTATCCAGAATACCTTGCTTGCAGACTGATTGTGTGCATCAGCAGGGGAATGTGGAGAGCAATGGGACGGGCAGTCTGAGACGACCGTCTCGTCGATGAGACATGTCATAAGAGTGTTTTCCTTCTCGGCGATTTGACCCTCCGGGCTGCTGTTATCCTTGCCTTCAAAATATCGTTTCCGCGTTTGACCCCGCGCTCCAACACGACAAAGAGTCTCGTCCTCACAAAGCAAAAAAAACGTTGGCATATTGTCCTGCTTCTCCGCCAGAGGATAGGAGCATCTGTTCGCAGTTTCCGCAAATGTGCCCCGCGTATTCTTCCCCTCCGTCTGCATATTTTTCTGCAAAAAAAAACAAAAAATAAACTTGTGATGATTTTTTCTGTTCCCATTCCTGCGTATAACAGACGCATATTGTAAAAGATATGCATATCTATACAGGAAGATTTGGTATTTCTGCAATTATGCCATGTGTCTGAATGTTGCTGAAACGTTAATAAAGGAAGGAACATGGATAATGTCAAAAAACTGAATGTACGTCTTTTGTTAATTCATATTATCATCCTTTTTTTTCTTTTTGGATTCAAATATCTGCCGCCATTCGGTCAGATGACACCCTACGGTATGGGGATTCTTGGTATTTTTCTTGGAGAGCTTTTGGGATGGCTTACAATCGGATTTATCTTTCCATCTATCGCCGGTATTTTTGCCCTTGCATTTTCAGGGACATTTGACGGCATATCCCAGTGCTTTGCCATATCCTTTGGCAATGATGCAACGGTTATGATCCTCTGCTGTCTTTTTGTCTGTGCCTTCATGGAGCATATGAAGCTCACGGACGCTACAGTCGGTTTTCTGCTTAATCTTCGGCTTGCCAAGAAATCCTCGCTCTTTTTCTTCTTTATCTTTTTTTTCGCCGTATGGCTTGTCTCTGCGCTCTCCAGTTCTGTCCTTTCCATCTACCTGACGGTTATGATTTACCGGAGTATTTCCCGGCAATCCGGGATCGAGCCATATACCCCATTCAATTCCTTTGTACTTTGCGGCTGTGCAATGGCGGCCATGATGGGCGAAATATCCTTCCCCTTCAAACCCGTAGCTGTGGTGGTGATGAATCTGTATCAGACGTCCACTGGAAGTCAGCTCCCTTTTGAAACGTATCTTTATACCGTCACACTTTATGAAGTCGTACTCCTGTTTGTGTATGCCCTGTTCGGCAAGTACATTCTCAGGCTGGATTACAATATCATCAAAAACGTTGATATTCCCAGTCCTTCTCTTGATAAGCGTCAGAAATACGGCCTCCTGTGCATCACGCTCATGATGGTTGCATTTCTCCTGACCGGCACCAACATTGAGATCTTCAAGTACATGGGGCTTGGTGGTGCGGGGCTTGCCTCCATTCTCGTCATGCTCATTCTACAGGTCGACGGGGAACCTCTGCTGGACATCAAAAAAATGGCGGGAAAGTTCGACTGGGGCACTTTTCTTTATATGGCTTTCTTCGTTTCATTCATGCCTCTTATGGGTAGCCCGGAAGTGGGACTCAACGCTACGGCGTCTTCGCTCATGGCTCCCATACTCTCGATCATGCCTTCTTACGCCTTTCTTGCACTGGCCCTGCTGCTGACCACTGTCCTTACCAATATCCTCAATAACCTGCCTGTGGCCATTATCTTTATTTCCTTAATGGGGGCCATGAGTTCCGTACTTACGGGCATCAACTTTCATGCGGGCTGTCTGTGCATCACCATTTGCGCTTTCATTGCCTGTGCCACCCCTGCCGCGAATCCGGCCAGCGTTATCATCTTTGGCTGCACGGATCTTATCCGTCCCCGCGTCTCGCTGCTGATCGGCGGCATCGCCTGCCTGTTTCTGTGCATTGTCACGCTGCTGGTCTTCTATCCCTTCCTGAACGCCATCCTGTAACTCCAAAGGAATAAGCTATGACCACAATATTTTCTCATGCCCATATCGTTGATGTCATCAGCGGCATAAGCTACGGCCCCGCAGACATCCGCGTTAAAGACGGTATCATTACGCAGATCGGCAGTATGCAGCCGGAGGGCGATGACACGGTTATTGATATGAAGGAGCGTTATGTTTCTCCCGGGCTTTTCAACTGTCATACGCATATCTGTTTCAAGTTCTTTACTGATCCAATGTATGCCACAAAAAACATTGTGGAAGCTACACTGAACGCTGTGGAAAACCTTAAGGTGTATATCCGCACGGGCGTTACCTGCATTCGCGATGTGGGTGATATTGAATTCCTTACGGTCTTTGTCCGTGAAGCCATACGCAGGGGAGGCCTGACGGACGCGCCGGATCTTTTCACTACGGGACGCCCTATCTGCATGACAGGCGGGTCAACATGGCAACTTTTGGGCTATCAGGCCGATGGTGTCGATGAATGCCGAAAAGCCGCCCGACTCATGCTGCGCAACAGGATTGACTGGCTCAAACTCATGGCTACGGGCGGTGTGGCCACGCGGGGCAACTCCTGCGGCGCGGTACAGCTCAACGAGGACGAGTTGCGCGTCATGGTGGAAGAAGCTCATAAGGCCGGTACGCCGGTCTCCTGCCATGCGCAGGGCCTTGAAGGCGCCAAGAACGCCATTCGTGCCGGGGTGGATTCGCTTGATCACGGCTTTGTTCTCGACGATGAGGCCGTACAGATGATGTTGGACAGAGGTATCTGGCTGGTTCCCACACTCATGGCGCCGCAGGAAAGCCTGAAGCACTGCAAGCTCATGATTGATGACGAATTCCTCAAAAAGGCTGAAAAGAATACCGTGGATTCCATCGCGTCGTTCACCAAAGCCTACAAGGCCGGGGTGAAATGCGCCCTCGGCACCGACAGCGGTACCATACTCTGTCCGCACGACAATACCTGCGAAGAACTTATCCTTATGGTTCAGGCCTGTGGCTTGACACCTGAAGATGCGCTCAGAATCGGTACCATCCATTCCGCGGACATGATGCGTCTCAAGGACAGCCTTGGTTCCATCGAAACAGGCAAGAAGGCACATTTTGCTGTATACAACGAAGACCCCCTGAAACATATCACCACGTTGCGTGACTGCCGCATGACCATCAAGAACGGTCGCGTTCTCTGGGATGCGGAAGCCTGATCTCCGATACCAGAAAAAGGCAGGTCAGTCAGGGTCTGCCTTTTTCTGCTAATCTTCAAGTTCTCCGGCGCGAATGCGCAGCAGAGTATCCATATCCAGAATACGAAGATTCTTTTTCGTATAGCTTTCAATGATGCCCCGCTGTTTCCATTGCGCAATGATGCGATTCACCGTCAAAGTATTGATCCCCAGAAGTTCCGCAAGCTGTGCCTGACTCAGCGGAGGAGGAAAGGCATATCGACGTCCACTGTTCAAGTAGAAACCATAAATAAAGATGGCGATTTTCTTTGCGTTGCTTTTCTGTTTCTGCAGGCTGGAAAAGATCTGTACGGAAATACTTTTAGCAGCGATAGAAAAAATAAAGTTCTGTAAGAGATCTCCG
>DWXS01000081.1 GCA_019119045.1 Candidatus Mailhella merdavium
TTAAAGTAGTTAATTAATCTATCTTGAACTGCAGTATATTTATAAAGGAGGTAATATATTGATGTAGTATAGTTATAAAATAAAACTGGCTAGCTGTATCTATGTCGATTATTTTTTAACTTTCAAAAGGAATACATGATGAACATTCAGGAAAAGCTGGCGGCATTGGAAGATATCATGGAATTAGATGAAGGAACTTTGAATCCAGATATGAAACTTGGTGATATTGAAGAATGGGATTCTCTCTCTGCCCTTTCTTTTGTGGTCTTACTTGGGGACGAATTCAATAGAAAGGTTAGTGGTCAGCAGATTCGTGCTTTTCAAACAGTGCAGGATTTGCTGGATGTGATGGAAGCGGAGGCGTAGATGACCCTCTTGCATTTTGACAACGTGGGTATTGCTGCACTGGCTGGAGCTTTACCTGAACACATCCAGACGATTAATACGGATCCTAATCATCCTAAAGCAGCCTATGCCGAAATGTTTGTCAAACAGACAGGAGTCCGGCAGCGGCATATTTCGATTACCGAGCAGACGGCAACAGATTTGGGATATGCAGCACTGCTTCGTGCCTTGGAAAAGGCCGGGTGGGAAGCAGAAAGTCTTGATGGTCTCATATTTCTGACACAGACGCCGGACTTCAATAACGCCACTGGAAATGCGTTTGTTCTGCACAATCATCTGAATATGCGCGAGGATGTGCTGGCTTTTGACATAGCACAGGGATGTGCCAGCTTTCCTTATGGATTTTCAGTGTGCGCGGCACTGCTGCAGCAAACGCATGTCAGGCGTATAGCCATGATTTCCGGCGATACTATGTGGCCGAGCTATTCCTCTCCCGATGCGCTACTGGCAGATCCTACATTTCTTACCGGAGAGGGGAGTACGGCACTTCTGCTGGAAAAGAAAGAAAATTCGCCAGTTGACATTTCCTTGTACACTGATGGTTCAGGCTATTATTTTCTTTATGA
Source organism: Candidatus Mailhella merdavium (assembly GCA_019119045.1). Lineage (GTDB taxonomy): Bacteria > Desulfobacterota > Desulfovibrionia > Desulfovibrionales > Desulfovibrionaceae > Mailhella > Mailhella merdavium. The sequence continues at coordinate 972 of DWXS01000081.1, forward strand.
TCCTTGGACGGGATGCCGTAATGCATGGCGTCGAGTCAAAGGCATCATGCCGAACGGCGAAGTCTACAATGGCGGCTCCTACATGGACGGCATGGAGATCACCACATTCGCAACAATGCGGGTTGTAGATTCCATTAAGGAATTTCTCCAGACCCAAGGGAAGAGTGTGGGCGATTACGACGGGCTGGTATTGCATCAGGCAAATAAGCAGATTGTCAAAACAATGGCCCGCCGTCTGAAAGTCGATATGAGCAAAGTACCGACGACAATGGAGCGTCTCGGCAATACCAATGGCGCATCCGTTACTCTGACCATGGTGGATGCCTATGCCGGCAGTAGAAAAGAGAGCTTGAACCTGCTGATCAGCGCATTTGGTATTGGCCTGTCCTGGGGGGTGGTCAGCTTAACGATAGATCCGTCCGTGATCGTCCCCATGCTGACCTGCTCCAACCGCTTTGAGGATGACTTCCTCAAGCCAGTCGTTTCCGCATAACGTCCGGAATACCTTCATGAACAGTCAGTTGGAACAGAAAACCATTCTTGTCACAGGGGCTTCCTCCGGTATAGGCAGGGCAACCTGTCGCGAGCTGGCCGCACGGGGGGCATCAGTCATCCTTCTGGCCCGTAATGAAAAAGGGATGCAGGAAACCATGACGGGCATACCGGAAGACAGATATCTGACTCTTACGGCAGATTTGCGCGATCTTCCGGCTTTGCCTTCCGTGCTGGCGCAGGCCCATGAATGGCACGGCCGCATCGATGGTTGCGTGTACTGTGCCGGCATCGGAGGGCGTGCCCGTCTGCGGGATACAGACCCTGCTTTCATGGCTGAGCGCATGTTAATCAACTGTTTTTCCTTTGTGGAAACCGTGCGCAGTCTGGTGAAGCTGAAGAAAAAAGCTCAGCCTATGCAGGTTGCGACCATATCTTCTTTTGCTGCTCTGGGGCATGACAGGTATTTCGTTGCCTATGCCGCTTCCAAGGCTGCACTGGAAGCGGCAGCCAAAACAATGGCTGTGGAGCTGGCCTCTCGAAATACTCTGGTCAATATCATTCGGGCAGCTTTCGTGAATACACCCATGATCTCCGGCGCAGGAGATCCGCTCGGTGATTTTTCAGCCCGCCTTGAGGAAAGTGGTTATCAGCCGCTCGGAGTGATTCCTCCTGAAGAGGTTGCCCGGATGGCTGCATACCTGATGAGTGAGGCAGCTGCCCATGTGAGCGGTGCCGTATTTCCCATTAACGGTGGAGTGCCCTGTTAAGTATGATGTATGAGGTCTGACCGCCATATTATCAAGCTGATCAGCAGATTTAATGGAGATGTGAGCTATGATGCGTCTGACGATAAGTTTCCCCTCGACGACGCTGCTCCGGCCGGTGGAGATTCAGGTCGGTCTGCCCAGTGGTTTCAGTACGGCCAGACCTCCTTACCGTACGCTTTGGGCCCTGCATTGCGCCATGGAAAGCGGTGTCTTTTTTTTTGAGAGTCTTGACGCTGCCGGCATTGCGGATCGGGAGCAGGTTGCCATTGTTGCACCCAGTCTTGGCAATGGCTATTTCATCAACTCGGTCGCCGAGGCTCAGGGTGACTTTCTTCAGGAAATGTTTATTGCCCTGCATGAAATTCTGCCTCTTTCATCCCGAAAGGAAGACAATGTCGTCCTTGGAGTGTCCATGGGGGCCTTCGGCGCTCTCCGCTGGGGGCTGGAGTGCCGTTGTTTTGCCAGGGTGGCTGCTGTTTCCGGTGTCTTTGACGCGCTGCTTCCTCCTGATGAGAGACTGATGAAGAAGCGGGCCCAGCGAGCTCTCTATCTGAGCATAGGAAGGGTGATGCAGCGGCTGCTGCTGGATGCCGACGGACGGACGCGACCGGAAGCGGATTTCCCGCGTCTGCTTCAGGCGACAGGGACGGATTTTCCTCAGATTTACCTGTATTGCGGAGAGGAAGATTATCTGAGCCTTTCCCAGACGGACAAAATGGAAGAGCTGTGCAGGCATTTCGCGTGTCCGGTGCAGCGTCATGTTTCCGCAGGAGAACATGATGCTGCGTACTGGCGTGGAATCTTTCCGCGAGCGGTGAACGAGCTTTTTGCGAATTGATAAAACGGAGCAGAGGTATTGGATGTATCCAACACATATAACGCACTATCTTGAAGCAACACTGGCTATGCAGCCGGATCGCATTGCCGTGTATGACGGAGATAGAACGGTCACATTTCAGCAGCTTTATGAACAAGTCCTGTATGAAGCCTCCCGAATCAGCCAGAAACTTGGCGGACGAACGGGGCAGGTAGTGGGTGTCTTTCTGCCCAAAACACTTGAAGCTGTGGTGGCGGATCTGGCCATTCTTTACAGCGGCAACGCTTATATGAACCTGGATGTGAAGTATCCGGGGCAGAGGATGCAGGCGATACTGAAACAGGCTGGGCCTGCGCTGCTGATAACTGGCGAAAAAGGCTGTCCACAGGCGGGGGATATCCCCTGTCTGGCATTGGAAGGAGAGCAGTACTCTCCCCTTGCGGGAAAGGAACGTCAGGCCGTACTTGCCTTACGGGAAGGCTGTATTGATACAGATCTGCTCTGCCTTATCAATACTTCCGGATCCACGGGGATTCCGAAAGCTGTTGCACTCAATCACCGCAGTTTCATAGATTTTACCGAAGCTGTCGTCGCAGCCGGTCTGGTAGGGGAAAAAGAGATTGTCGCCAGCCTTTCTCCGGCTGTTTTTGATATTTTCAGTTTTGAACTCTGCATGCTTATGGCAAAAGGCAGCACGCTGGTTCTGGTTCCAGAAAGTTTTGCGGCATTTCCTGTCCGTCTGCTGGAACTCATGGCCCGGCGTCATGTGACATTCCTGTTCTGGGTGCCTACCATTATGGTTAACATAGCCAACGCGGGACTGCTGGAACAGATTGCCCTGCCAGATCTCAGGATGGTCTGGTTTGCCGGAGAGGTCTTCCCCACAGCCAAGTTCAACTACTGGCGAAGGCTTCTGCCGCAGGTTACCTTTGCCAATTTTTACGGTCCCATCGAAATCACTCTGGATTGCCTGTTCCACGTCGTCGAGCGTGAACTCCGGGATGATGAACCCATTCCCATAGGCAGACCTTTCCGGAATACTGCCGTACTGGTGCTGGACGAAGCGGATGCTCCGGTTACGAAAGTTGGAGAGGAAGGCGAACTGTGCGTGCGTGGTTCTTCTCTTGCCCTGGGCTATTACAACAATCCGGAAAAAACAGCCGCAGCCTTTGTGCAGAACCCACTGAATCACGCCTACCCGGAATATATCTATCGAACGGGTGATATTGTCGCATGGAATGAGTATGGAGAACTGGTATTCCGCGGTCGGAAGGACACGTTGATCAAGCATATGGGATATCGGATCGAACTTGCGGAAATTGAACATGTTGCAGTCAATACACTGAAAATCGCGCCCAACTGCTGTGCCTTATATGACGCGGGGGCAAAGCGTATCGTACTGGTTTATGAGGCGCCATCCCCCTTGTCGGAAAAAGAACTGCGCCAGAAGCTCGGAGAAGCTCTGCCCCGTTATATGGTTCCGAGCGTCTACAGACATGTTCCTGAAATGCCGCGCAATACCAATGGCAAGATTGACAGACTGGCGCTTCGTGAAGAGATGCTGACACATGAGGAAAGAGCATGAAAAGATCTGGGGCCTATACGCTTATTACCGGCGCTTCCTCCGGTATGGGAGAAGCGACAGCAAAACTTCTCAGTTCCTCCCGTAATCTTATTTTGCACGGACGTGATGAAGAGCGTCTTGCTGCTGTCGGTGAGTTTTGTTCCCATAACGGTGCGGATGTTGCGCTGTTTCCTTTTGATTTGGAGCATGCTGATACCGTGGGCAGTGCCCTGACTTCTTTTCTTAAAGAAAGAGAAACTCCTGTCGAAGCCTTTGTGCACTTTGCGGGTATGACGGAAGTGTTGCCCATTGCAAAAACAAAGTACTCCGTCGGATTGCGTGTGATGAATGTCAATTATTTCTCCGCTACGGAGATAATCAGTGCGCTGCTGAAAAAAAAGGTCAACGGGGATGCTCTGCGCAGCATAGTGCTGACCTCCAGCATTGTTGTTCCCGGTGGCAAACGTTATCAGCCACATTACTGCTCCAGCAAGGGAGCCGTCACTTCACTGGCCATGGCTCTGGCCTGTGAACTGGCGCCGCGTGTCCGTGTCAATGTCATTGCTCCGGGTTCTTTTCGGACGCGTATCACCCAGACTCTTTTTGCCGATACTTCGCCGGATGCTCCCTGGAATCCTCCCACGCTTCTGCCTCCCGGTTCAGTGGATGACGTGGCGCGCGTTGTGCGTTTTCTTCTTTCGGAGGACGCATCCTATCTTACCGGTCAGATTCTTGATGTGGATGGCGGAGAACATTTTCCCCATTTTTAACGGAGGACATATGAATAAGGTTCTGTTTCACAGCTCGATGGGTGATGTCTCTTCCAGGCACATAAAATCAGCTTTGCAGGCTGTTGCGGCTGACGAATGCGATGTTTTGTATATTCATACGGATATGACCTTTGGTTTGCCGGTGCTTAAACGCGGAGAAGTTCTGGGCGAACTTCTGGAAGTCATTGAATCTCTTGGAGTGGGTACTCTGGTTTTTCCT
>DWXS01000012.1 GCA_019119045.1 Candidatus Mailhella merdavium
CAATGACGGATGCCCTGTCCGGGCGCACCTGGATTTTGTGCTGGTGTCCGTCCGTCCGCGTCCGACTGTCCGGGTGCTGGAGGTGAAGAGTTGTACCAGACTCCCGGATACCCTGTACGCCTCCTACGAAGTGCAGGTGTACGGACAGATTTCCATGCTGAATCGCTACTGGAACACTCCATCCTTTAATTTAAAGGATAGCGAAGGCAATCCCCTTTTCTCCAGACTGACATTCCCGCAGGCAGTCAAAGCGTTATGGGGAGTGGCCTTTCCCGAAGACCCTGAACAGGTGGATATGGAGGCATGGGTTCTGGCTCTGTCCATGACAGACGCTACGGCCTTTGGCCCATACCTGCCGGATGACAGTATCCTCAATGCCTGTCTGGGCTACGCCAGAGACATATGGCAAATACAGGAAATATTTCAGCGAGGTGAACTGGATATGGACGGACTGCCCGCAGCTTCAGGCTTTCATCCTCTTTGCTCCTGCTGCGATGCAAGCTCAGACTGTCCGAAATTCATTGGAGTAGACCATCCGGAGCTGGAATCATCTCTGGATGAACTCATGCACTGGAAAGAAGCACGTTCCGCACTGGATGAAAAAATCAGGGAACGGGAGGGAATGATGAAGGAATGGTACGCTCATGCGGATATTCAGGGACGATGGATTGAGGCTGGAACAACACGATTTCGCGTAACGCAAAGTCCCGGCAGGCGCACACTCGACAGGGATAGCCTTGCGGGAGAGCTTACCGAACTTTTCCATGACGGCGGAATGGATGATGTCGATGTTTATTCCCTCATGGCCCGTCATGAAAAAATAAGCGCACCTTCCACGCGGCTTTTTATCAACAAAACCAATGAACAGGAGAAAACTCATGGGGTACAGGTCTGATGTTGGCCTGGCTCTTACGCAGCCAGCCGTACATACATTACATCAAAAATTGAACGCCCTGGATAAAAACTCCGAGGCGTTTTCTGTTGTTTCCGACTTCCTTGTTTATGCTGATAAGCATCTTGAAGACGCCGACTCCGGTGCTGAAGTATATCTGTGGGAAGGGATCAAATGGTACGAGGAGTTTTCTGATGTGGGCTTTATCGAAAATCTGCTGACAGAACTCGACTGGAGCAACTTTCTGTTCATACGCATTGGTGAAGATTATGACGACACAGAAGCAAGGGGAGATTTTTGGGAGAATCCGTTCGATCTGAAACTAACACGAAAAAATCTGCATGGGAGCCCAGAGCCAGACTTCTACTCCAGAAAAGAATTGACCACTTCCCCTTACCCCTCGTATCCTTTTACCGAAAGGAGGCCATATGTCATTAACATTGGACGAACTTGTTCAAACCGCAATAGAAAATCAGCATATTGTCCTTGAAAGTGAACTGCAAAAAGGAGTTCCATTAAACTATCTTGATGAAGATGGACACTATATCCTGCATTATCCCGATGGTCATATTGAAATGAAAACTCTGTCTGATAACGGACATCCTGAATAAGTATGTCCAAGCTACTCTGTATTTGTGGCCCTAATGGAGCAGGCAAAAGTACCTTCTCCAGAACTGTTGCCATAAGAGAAAATTTGCTGGTCATCGATCCGGACAAACTGGCGGCTGAGGGACTTTCCCCTCTGGCCGCAGGTAAGGCCGCCGCCCGCATGGCACGTCTGTTTATTCAGGAAGGTATTTCTTTTGCACGGGAGTCAACTCTGACGGCTCATTTTGATCTTACGTTGATGCAGGAGGCCAAGAGTCACGGCTACGAAGTGGAATTGGTCTATATTCGGTTGGCTTCCCCTGAACTGGCTTTGGCGCGGATTGCAGCGCGAGTTGCCCGTGGTGGACATGATGTTCCCGAATGTGATGTCCGGCGTCGTTATACCCGTAGCCTGGAAAACCTGCCAAAGGCAATGCTGCTTGCTGACAAAGTGACCATACTCGACAATTCATCCGGAAATTATATTCGCTGTCAATAGCTATTCAAGCCACATCCAGAAGAAGCCCTGTTTTCCTCAGAATACAGGGCTTTTTCAATTTAAGGAGGAACCATGTCTCACCCTGTCCAACTCGACGCCGGTCAAATCTTCAGCGGCAAGCCTTCCGGCACCATGATTTCCGGCTATGACGCGCCTTCGGAATACACGCCGAAACATGATCCGGCCTGCGTTTTCCATGAATCCGGCCGGGATGTGATTGTCTGGTTTCTCATGCAGAAGCCCGATCCTCTGTACATCTTCGGGCCTACCTCCGCCGGAAAAAGCAGTCTTGTCCGGCAGATTGCGGCGAGGCTCAACTACCCGGTTTACGAGGCGACCGGACATGATCGCCTTGAATTCCCGGACTAGTGGGGCATCTGTCCGTGAAAAAGGGCAATATGGGCTTTGAGGACGGCCCTCTGACTCTGGCAATGAAACGCGGAGGAATATTCCTGTTCAATGAGGCTGATTTGTGTTCTCCGGCAACACTGGCAGGGCTGAACACCATCCTTGACGGCTCTCCGCTCTGCATTGCTGAAAACGGAGGAGAACTTGTCACGCCAGACCCCATGTTCCGTTTTATTATCACCGCCAATTCCAACGGCGGGACTGATGAAACGGGACTCTATCAGGGCGTCATGCGTCTGAACCTCGCATTTATGGACAGGTTCATGCTGGTCAGAATGGACTATCCCGCACCGGAAGTCGAACGCGCCATACTGAACAGAATGTTCCCGGCAATCCCTGCCGAAATCATTGAGAACATGGTTGAGTTCGCCAATGACGTGCGCAAGCAGTTCATGGGAAATTCGTTTGCTCATGACGCTCTGGATGTCACGCTGTCCACGCGAACGCTCATCCGCTGGGCGGAACTGACCATAGCCTTTCAGCCTCTGGCGAAACAGGGCATCTCCCCTGTCCGGTACGCTATGGACAGAGCATTGGGATTCAGGGCTTCCGCAAGCAGTCGCGCTGCGCTTGTCGAAATGGTGCGAAGGTATTTTCCACAAAATGCAGATATGGCCGAAAACAGCTAACCCTCTTATTTTTCATCTTTTATCTTTGAAGGAGTATCATTATGGACATACCGACTCTCATCACGCCTCTGCATGTATTGGACAGGATTCTGGCCCTGAACCTCGATATTTCCCTGTGGTCTGCCAGAACCAACCTGACGGAGGAAGATTTCGGAGGAGCGGAACTTCCCCCGGAAGATTTAGCCTCGCTTGGTTCAAAGAAAATCTGTGATCCGGCCAGACTGGCCGTGTTCTCAAAACTCAAGGCCCGGGCTGTCAACCTGCTGAACAGGCATGGCGTCAAGTTCCTTTCCGGTTGGGCCATTCCCGAAGACAAGGCGGGAGATATCATCAACGGACTCTGCGCCATCCGCGATGAATTTTTCATGGAGAAGCAGAACTTCCTCGCTTCCTATGATGAGGGCATTGCCGAATGGATCGCCAGACATCCCGCATGGGCAGGCATCATCCAAAACTCTACCGTAAGTCGGGACTATGTGGATACTCGTATGAAATTCACATGGCAACTGTACCGTGTCGCCCCTGCCGCCGGACTGGATGACGATACGGCCATGACAGAATCCGGCCTGCATGAGGAAGTGGAAAACCTCGGAAACACCTTGTTCGGGGAAATAGCCAGAGACGCATCTGATATATGGCGCAAGGTGTTTGAAGGAAAAACGGAAGTCACCCATAAGGCATTATCCCCCCTGAAAACCATGCGAGACAAGTTGATCGGCCTGTCTTTCGTGGAGCCGCATGTTGTGCCTGTCATCGAGCTTATCGAAACCGCTCTCGCAAAGATGCCCAAAAGGGGAAGCATTACGGGTGCACATCTGCTCATGCTTCAGGGGATTGTGTGTATTCTTAAGGAACAGAACTCCCTGCTTTCACAAACACAGGCGATTCTGACGGCTTCGTCTTCCGAGAATGCTCTTGATACACTATTTGATAGCTTTGCCTCGACTGTACCTGTTTTAAATCTTACTGATGCTGAACTGCCGGAGGAAGCTATACCGGATATGTCTGACCTGTCCATTCCTCTTGAACCCATTGCTCCCGCTGCAAGTCTTGACAGTATGGGCTTATGGTAACATTTGGAGGAGTATCATGATTCACATAAATACAATAAAAGCATTACCACTTGTGGCTTCCATGCTCGGAAACAGGCTTGGGGTCAACGTGAACATCGGCAATACGCAAAACGCCTGTACGGACGGAAAAACTATTTATCTTCCTCCGCTCCCTGCAGATGCAGATGAAAAATTATATTGTCTTGTCAATGGATTTATTGATCATGAATCCGCTCATATCAGATTTACCGACTTTCAGGTTCTGGACAAGGCAAATATGAGTCCACTTGAAAAGCACATCTGGAACTCGATAGAGGACTGGAGGATTGAGCATGAACTTGTCAAACGATACCCCGGATGCCGGGAACACTTTGAGTGGCTCATCCGATACGTTTTCAAGGCAGAGTCGAAGGAGAAGGCCGGGGACAATCCCCCGGCCTTCTCAATCTTAAATTACATACTGCTGACCCTGCGCTCATGGGATGTGCCTGAACTCAAAACAGAGTGCGCGAAAGAAGCACTTGTCATCGAAAAACACTGGCCCGGTCTTCAGGGTAAACTCGACAACATATTGAAGCAGCTTCCCGAAAACTGCCATTGTACCGGAGACAGCATTGAGTATGCACGAAACATCGTGAATCTGCTGGAGAAGGAAGCAGCCTCAGAAACACAATCCCCGGAGAAAATTGCCGGTACGACAGCACAGGAGGAATCGCAAGGCGAAGACAGAAGCAATTTGTATGACAAAACGGAAGAGCCAGATTCATCCCCTTCGATTGAGGAACGTGAAAGAGAACGACAGGGAGGGATAGCCCCGGCACAAAAAGAGCGTGAATTGTCAGTATCAGCCGAAAAACTCCACACACTCTTTCGCGCAAAAGAGGGGGAATTGCCCGTTTCATTTGATGAACAACTGGCTTCCGAATTCAAGGCTGTACAGACAGAGATGCAGAACTCCGGTGTCCGCATGGCTGTGGAAGGAAAACTTGAAGTTCATCCCCTGCCGGAACAGCTGCGGCAGGAAAGCATGGCGGCATCACGGGCACTCAGAACACGGCTTCAGGCGCTTATGCAGGCCCGAACCTTACGGAGAACTGTTCCGGGCAGATATGGACGACTGGACGGACGGCTCCTGCATCGACTGTCCGTCCGGAATCCGGAAATCTTTCTCCGGAGGGAAAAAGTTCCGGGCGTCAATACTGCTGTTCATGTTCTGATGGATATCTCCGGATCCATGCGCGGCAGAATGAAGCTGGCAAGTTCGGCATGTTACGCAGTGGCCTCAGCACTCTCAGGTATACCGGGGATTAATGTCGGCGTAACGGTCTTTCCTGCCCTTACTCCCGACAATGTTCCCGGCGTATATCCTCTGGTTCGGCATGGTCAGCGTGTCGGAGCCGATTTTGATGTTCCTGCGTCGGGTACGACACCTCTTGCAGAAGCTCTGTGGTGGATTGCCGGGGCGATGTTATCCCTCAGCGAAACCAGAAAAATCCTTCTGATTATTACTGACGGATTTCCCGACAATACACAAAAAGCGCTGGATGCCTTGCATATGCTGCAAAGGCTCGGAACTGAAGTCATGGGGATTGCCGTTCAGTCTCCGGAGCTTGCCAGATTGCTGCCGATTCAAGCTAATATCGACAGTATGAATGACCTTGCAGGAGCAATGTTCAACATACTCGATTCGTCTCTTATTCATAACAAGGGGATGAACATGTGAGCGCAGGTATAAAGGTAACAACTATGATAGGAATCGCTATCTTGCTCTTGCAAATCGCAAACAAAATTGCAAGAGATCTTGAGAAATAATAGAGTAATCTTTAACCTATGACTATGAGGTAATTTGTCATGCACGAATTAAAGATATTCCTCGGTGGTTTCACAACAGCAGTAGCAACTATTGTTGCCACAGTGATTTTGTATGAAAAATACAGATGGTAAGAGCAATAAAACTCGCTGATTGAAGTACCACACCTGCGTCAGTTGTCGTGGGTGTGGTACTCAGAAATCCAATGAGCATAAAATGGAGGAAAATCGTTCCTGTAACATTGACAATCTGTTAAATTTAATGAACTCAATAAAGAGCTGGTGTTGTGGGATGGTTATGTCTTACGTCGTTTGTCATAAAGCGTTTTTATCCAGACGCTATTGTGTACCTAAAGGTGTACTTTTAGAAGATAAATAAAATAATAAAATAAATTATATCAGTATATTAACAAATTATTTCGAATCCCTCCTCTTCCGCCATGGAAGATCAGTGAAAGTCCGTGACGAACGTTTCGTTGCGGACTTTTTTCGTATCGGGCGCATGCAGGCACGGCCCCGCAAAGGGGGCGCGGAAAAAGTCTGCGGGAAGGCACGAGGCGGGCAGACCGGTCAGGCGCAGGCGAAGCAGACAGGCGGGCACGGGAGGATCGGGCCGACCGGCGGGGATTCCTGCGCGGGCTAGGCGGGGCAGGCCGCAGGGCCGGGGGCAAAGCTCCGTTCTGCGGCGGGAGCGGCTCCGTGAATTCACGGCGCATGTTGTTCTTGAACCTCTCTGACGGTCAGAACTCTGTGTTCCGGTGTGTAGATTTCAGGCCTTCGCCGTAGCCGTGCCGCCCATACCGCCATGCTCCGCCGGCTTGCAGCCGGGGGCCTGCGGGCTGTCCGTCGGGGGCTGCGCCGTATTTGCATGCGCGTACCGGCAGCTTGAGGATGTTAAGCGGCCCATTGAAAACGCTCTTCCTGCATTGACGAATAAGCGCGAGGGTATCGTGATAAAGCAGAAAGAAATAGAGCGTGCTGGTCTTTTCCTTCAGGAGAAGCCTTGATGCAGAGTCTGTAAGCGCATGGGGGCCGGGCTCTTTTTCATCTCATTAAAAATGTCTTGGTAAGCCGAGCCTGCGTGAAGCTCCGGAGTGGGCAGGCGTCATCACAGAGCGGCGGAGGCTCCGGCTTCTGCTTAATGACAAAAGGCTCCGGAACGGGGTTCCGGAGCCTTTTCAGGTGGTAAACGTAAGTTCGGCCGGGGCTTCAGTCTGCCGTCAGCATGGCCGCCAGCTCTGCGTTGTCCGCAAGGGAGCGGAACTGCATACGGGAGGTTCGTCCGGAACTCAGTCTGTCCAGTTCCCCGTTGACCGCCGGATGAAAGTAGCGTCCCTGAGCTTCCGCCTCATGGCCGACCTGTACGGCCTGTGCGAGAAGGCTGAGATCGTCCAGCCTCTGTTCCGGGGGAATGGGGTTCAGTATCAGCAGCTTGCCGGGCTTTGCCGGAAGCGTGTCCGCCATGATGCCGTCCAGCTGAACGGGCGGGAGGCGGAACACATAGCCGTCGCATATCGCGGCGTGGCGGCCCAGACAGGAGACTCCGTGCTGCTTCAGCCAGGAGATGCTGGCGTCGATATCCAGCATGTCCTTCGGAGAGGTGGAGACAAGGGCCACGGGAAGATCCGCCAGAGCAGGGAGATCCGGACAGAGTTCCTCGCCTTTGATGTTGCCTATGCCGCCCATGCCGCAGGTGACGGCCAGCGGCAGGCCCAGCTCGGCGCACAGGGCCATGGTGCCGGACGCGGTCAGCGCGCCGGATATACCCTGACTGCGCGCCTTGTCCAGGGTGTTGCAGTCAATGCGGATCAGCGTCCGGTCGGAGGCGCGGAAGGCAAGGAACTCTTCCAGAGAACCGATGACGACGCGCCCCTTTTCCACCCAGGCGATGTTCTGATAGGCACGCGGCCAGGCGGCGAGCATGTCCTCGTCGGAAAGGGAGGGCAGGCCGTGGGCAAGCAGCGCGCTTTCGATCAGAAACTTATTTCCAGCCTTCGAAGTCATTGACGCTATCCCGCGTAACCAGTGTCAGGGGCAGGTAGATGTTGTCGGTGAACTTGCCGCCGTCGGCGAGGTGCAGGGCCATACGCAGGGCGGCCTTGGTATAGAGGACGCTGGAATAGGACATGCTGCCCGTGAGCTTGCCGGCCTTCATGGAGGCGCGGGCGTCGTCGGTGAAGTCCACGCCGTAGACGAGAATGTCCGGACGGCCGGCGGCGTTCAGGGCTTCGACGGCGGCCAGAGCCATGACGTCGTTGCAGGCAAAGATACCGGCAAGTTTGGGGTGGCTCTGCAGAAGATCCTTGGCGGCGTCATAGGCTTTGGCGGCGTCCCAGTCGCAGGGCTGGGAGGCGACGAGCGTCACCTTGTCGCTGGCCTTGAAGACTCTGGCGGCTCCGTCCGCGCGGCCGCGGCTCTGACCTGCGCCGGGCAGACCTTCCAGAATGGCGACTTCTCCGCCTTCGGGCAGGCGGGAGAGCATGTCGTTGGCTACGGTTTCACCCTGTTCTTCAAAGCTCACGGTGATTTTTCCGTCCAGATGGCCGCCGGCCGCCTCGAGAGCCGCAAGATCGACGCCCGGGCCGAGGTTGATGACGGGAACGCCGTTCTGATTGCATTTGATGATGCCGGGGATCAGGTTGGTTCCGTCGATGGGGGAAACGATGATCGCATCGTATTTCATATCCGCCATGGTCATCAGCGTATCGAGCTGGGAGCGGGTGTCGCCTTCCGTGGTTCCGGTCTGGACTTCCACCGTGGTGTTCAGTTCGCGGGCGGCGTTTTCATAGCAGTCCTTCATATTGGCCCAGAAAGGATTGGTGAGGGAGATGATGAGTACGCCGATTCTCTTCCCCTTGCCGTCGCTGGGGACGTCTCCGATCTGCTTTTCCAGCGCGCTTTCGAAGTTGGTCAGCATCTGCTGGATTTTGGGGGAAACGTCCGCCGCCGCGGCCCAGGGTGCGGAAAGCGCAAGTGCGGCCAGAGAAAAAACGGCGGATTTGAGAATGTTCCGAACTTTCATGTGTGTGACTCCGACAGGTTGAGGTTTAAGGGCGTCCTTGTTTTGCGACGCCCGGAAATCTGATGCGCAGTTCGGCAAAAAGAACGGCGGCCAGCAGGACGGCGCCGGTGAGAAACTCCTGATAATACGAGGGAATGGCCAGTATCGTCAGGCCGTTTCTGATGACGGTGAGCAGGGCCACGGCCAGAACCGTGCCCGCAAGGCTTGCCCGGCCGCCCGTGAGCGGGGTTCCCCCCACGAGAACGGCGGATATGGCGAAAAGTTCCATGCCCAGACCGGCGTTGACTTCCGCCGCGTTGAGTCTGGCCGCCATGATCAGGCCGACCAGCGCGGCCAGGCCCCCGGCCAGGCCGAACATGGCCGTGCGGTATATTCCCGTGCGCACGCCGCAGCGTTCCAGCGCAACGGGATTCCCGCCCAGCGATTTGACGTAGTGTCCGAAGCGGGTGAACCTCATCAGCGGAAAGGCGAGCGCGGTCAGCAGCAGCGCAAGCCAGACTGCCGGTTCGAGTCCCGCGATGTTGCCGCTGCCCAGAAACAGAAATTCCCGGGGAAAGAGACTGACGGGAACGCCCCGGGTGATGATGAGCGCAAGCCCGCGGAACAGCGCGGCCGTGGCAAGCGTGACGATCAGCGGACTGATGCGCGTCAGGTGGAACAATATGCCGTTGACCGCTCCGAGTGCGGAACCTGCGGCCACGCCGATCAGACAGCCCGTCCAGACGGGAAGGCCCGCCTTGATCGCGAGCGCGGCAAGGATCGCGCTGAGCGAAAGGATGGAGCCGACGGAAAGATCTATGGCTCCCGCGGCGATGATGAAGGTCATGCCGAGGGCGAGGATCAGTCCGTAGGAACCGGCTTCGCAGATGTTGACCATATTGTTCAGCGTCAGAAAATAGGGGGTTCTGCTGCCGAGAAAGAGACAGAGCAGCAGCAGGGCGGCGGCCAGAAAGAGCGGATAGGCGCGGGGGGAGGCGGCAAGGCGTCGGAAGCTTTGAAATGTCATTGCGCGGCCTCCCGTTCCTGCTCCGCGAGCATGCGATACACCTTTTCCGCACTTGAATCGGCGGTCTGCATTTCAGCCGCGCAGCGACCGTTGCGCAGCACGCAAATGTTGTCCGCCACGTCGAACACCTGAAAAAGATTATGACAGACCAGAATCTGCGTCAGCGGAAGAGGCGCCTCCCGCAGGCTTCGCAGCAGGCGCAGCACGTTCTGCGTTTCGCGCACGCCCATGGCCGCCGTGGGTTCGTCCAGCAGCAGAATGCGGCATTTCGAGCGCAGGGCGCGCGCCATGGCTACCGCCTGCCTCTGCCCGCCGGACAGTTCTCCCACGGGAAGGGTGATGTCGGGAATGCGTATGCCCAGACTTTCCAGAAGTTCCGAGGCTTCGCGCTCCATGGCCTTTCTGTTCAGGAAAAGCCCGCCGACAAGAGGTTCCTGCCCGAGAAAGATATTTTCTGCGCTGCTTTTGCAGTCGTCCAGCGAAAGATCCTGATAGACGACGCCGATACCCAGATTCAGGGCCTCCTGCACGGAGAGGGCGGCAAATTCGCGGCCGCCGACAAAGAGCTTTCCGGAGTCGGGCTGGAGATTCCCGCTGAGGATTTTCAGCAGCGTGGATTTTCCGGAGCCGTTGTCGCCCACAAGGGCCGTGATCCGGCCTTCCGGCGCGCAGAAGGAGAGACTGTCCAGCGCGGTGACGTGGGCAAAGCTTTTGCACAGAGCTTCTGCGCCCAGAAAGGGAAGAGATCCCGTCGGCATGAATACTCCCGGAGTCCGCACAAGGCGGAGCTGTCATCATGCGCGGGAACAGAGCTGATCGGAACGACGGCAGTCCGGCAGGGCAGGAGCGACGCCGACGAAACAGGCAGGACTCACGTTCCCGCTGCGCGGCGCGCGTCATGTGAACGCTGTTACGGAAACAGCGTTCGGAAAAATAAAAAGGACGGCCATATGATTCATGGAGCTATGATAGCCGCAGGGCCGCGCAGGAGCAAGTTTTTTTCAGGGGCCGCCTTCCTTGCCAAGCGGCGATGATTTTGCGAGAGTCCGTCCCGGCCGGGTCGCAGTCCAGCGGGAAAACGCGGAGAAACAGTGCGCGTCCGGCGGAGAATTCAGCATGAAGATGCGCTTTATTGATCTGCATTGCGACACCATGACCCGGAAGGGCGGAACTCCGCTGGCCGAATGGGCCGGACATGTTACGCCGGAAAAGCTCCGGCGCGGAGGCGCGCTCGCGCAGTGCTTCGCCCTGTATATTCTGACCCGCGAACCTGCCCTGCGCAGGCCGGACGACTTGCCGCCTCATGCCGTTTTCGACCGCTATTACGAGACCTACCGTCAGGAACTGAACATCCATGCGGCGGACATGGCCTCTGCCTGCAGCGTCTCGGAGATTGCGGGCAACGCCAGGCGCGGACTCATTTCCTCCATCCTCACCGTGGAAGACGCCGTTGCGCTGGAAGGCAGGCTCTCCTTGCTGGACGAATGGTACGCGAAAGGCGTGCGTATGGCGACGCTGCTCTGGAATTATGAAAACGAGC
This sequence comes from Candidatus Mailhella merdavium, assembly GCA_019119045.1. Taxonomy (GTDB): domain Bacteria; phylum Desulfobacterota; class Desulfovibrionia; order Desulfovibrionales; family Desulfovibrionaceae; genus Mailhella; species Mailhella merdavium. The sequence continues at coordinate 11,446 of DWXS01000012.1, forward strand.
TGGGCTTTCCCCACAGCCGCGATCCGGAACAAATGGGGCGAGGTCTCAAAGCCTTCGGAAAAGACGTGGTGCGCCGGATGAACGAGCTGGGCATGATTATCGACGTTTCCCATCTTTCCGACGGCGGCGTGCGCGACGTGGCAAGGCTTTCCCGTCAGCCCTTCGTCGCTTCCCATTCCTGCGCGCGGGCCCTGTGCGATCATTCCCGCTGTCTGTCCGACGAGCTTCTGCGTCTGATCGCAGAGCGCGGCGGCGTGATCGGTCTGAACTTTTTCGGCATCTTTCTGCGGGAAGGCAGCGAGGTCACGCTGATCGAGGATATCGTGCGCCACGCCCTGCACATCAGAGACAAGGCCGGAATGGAAGCTCTGGCCTTCGGTTCGGACTTCGACGGCATTTCCAGCCGCCTGGAATTCGGTGATTACGCCGGAATGCCGCGCCTTGCCGCCGCTCTGGAAAAGCATTTCACCCCGCGGGAAATGGAGAAGTTCTGTTCCGGGAACGCGCTGCGCGTCATGCGCGAGGTCTGGGGGAAGTAAGAGCAGGCGCGGGGACAGAAATCAGGAAGGAATCGGAAGCAGGGCGGACGAAAGGGCGCGGGGCAGTCGGCAGTGAGGCGCGTCGGCCGGAGGAACACAGAAGGAACAGCACGGCCGGAGGGGGGCCTCGCGGGCGCAGAGAGCTGTATATCTGAAAGCATAAGCCCATGCAGTCATGAAGGGCGCGCCCCGCACGCAGAGAGCGACGCTGCGCGGAGGACGGGGCGCAAAGTTCGGGCAATACGGGAAGACAGGGGCAGGCAGGGCCTGCTCGTTTTTTTTGCAGAGCGGAGGGCACACCGGGGGGCGGGGGGAACAACCCGGCATACGCGCTTTTCTACCTGAAACTGTGGCACACGCAGGCGTGCCGGAGGGAACAAGGAAGGCGCAGAGGGGGCGGGCGGGAGCGTTTCACCCGGGCTTCATAAAAAGGACGAGGGGGCGGTAAAGCTGCGTCCGGGGCAACGGGGGGCAGCTATGGGTGCGCGGAGACATGCGACCTGCCGTGCGGAGGCCCTGTGCAAGAACAGGGAGCAGGGACGGGGACAGAGGGGACGGATGGAGTGCGGGGCAGTCGGCAGTGAGGCGCGTCGGCCGGAGGAACGTAAAAGTCCGCCCCCGTCGGAACGGGAGCGGACTTGAGGAAGCGTCAGGCTTCAGGAATCAGACCGGACGGCATTAATAGGCGTGATCGGATTCCAGTTCCTTGGGCGTGATCTTGTGGGAGAAGGTGTAGTAGACCCAGGCCTGATAGAGAATGACGATCGGCACGGCCGTGAGGGCCACGCCCAGCATGATTTTCAGGGTCAGCGGCGTGGACGAGCCGTTGGCGAGCGTCACGCTGAAGGCGGGATCGATGCTGGAAATGATCAGGTTGGGGAACATGCTGCCTGCGCCGAAGAAGGTCAGACCGAGGATGAACAGGCCGCTCATGAACCATGCCGTCCACATTGCGCCCGCCGCGAGGGCAAGACGCGAAGCCACGAGGCCGACAACCGCAACGATGAGGGCGGCGTAAACGACCGGGTGCGCGGCAATGGAGTCGTACATATTGGTATAGAACGCGCTCAGGGCGAGGAAGGCCAGCACCAGCGCGAGGAGCAGCGGCCAGAGAACGGCCGCCGTATGCGCGGCACGGGCCTGGAGGGGGCCTTCGGACTTGAGTTCAAGCCACAGGGCTCCGTGGTAGGCGAACATCACCACGAACAGGATGCCGCCGGCAAGGCCGTAGACGTTGAGCAGGGTGAAGAGGGTGCCCTGATACACGCCGTCCGCATCAATGGGAATGCCGCGGAAGAGGTTGGCGAAGGCCACGCCCAGCAGCAGCGCGGGGATGAAGTTGCCCAGGAAGAGGCAGGTATCCCACACGGTGCGCCACAGCCCGGAATTGACCTTGTTGCGGAATTCAAAGGCCACGGCTCTGAAAATCAGGGCGAAAAGCAGGATGAGCAGCGGAGCGTAAAGCGCGCTGAACATGGTGGCATAGGCAAGGGGGAAGGCGGCGAAGGTGACGCCTCCGGCCGTGATCAGCCACACTTCGTTGCCGTCCCAGAAGGGGCCGGAAGCGTTGTAGACGACGCGCTTTTCCGCATCGTTCCGGGCCAGGAAGGGCATGAGGGTTCCCATGCCGAGATCGAAGCCGTCAAGGATGAAGTAGACGGCCCAGAGCAGAATCCAAAGTATGAACCAGATAGTTTCCAGCATGGCTATTCTCCGGCGCTTTCAGGCTGAGTTTCCGGGGCGTGGGGGCCTTTGCGGGCGTACTTGGCCAGCAGGTAGATATCCAGAACTCCCAGCACCGTATAGACGACGATAAAGGCCGCAAGAGAGAGCGTCACGGAAGAGGCGGGGACGGGAGAAACGGCGTCGGCGGTTCTCATGAGACCATAGACGATCCAGGGCTGACGGCCGACTTCCGCAACCATCCATCCGGCCATGATGGCGAGATAGGGGAGGGGAATGGTCCAGATGAGCAGCTTGGCAAGCAGGGGATTTTCCGCCAGATTGCGGCGTTTCAGCCAGGCCCAGGCGGCCAGAACGATGAAGACGACGCCCAGCCCGACCATGAAGCGGAAGGAAAGGAAGGTCAGCAGAACGGGGGGGATGTCTTCAGGCGCAAAGTCGTTGAGGCCCTTGACTTCCTGCGTGAAATTGCCGTGCGCCATGAAGGAAAGCACGCCGGGGATGCCGATGGCTTCCACGCTGTTCTTGCCTTCTTCCTGATTCGGCCATACCAGCAGATACATGGGCGCGCTTTCCTGCGTTTCCCAGTGCGATTCCATGGCGGCCAGTTTGGCGGGCTGATACTGCGCGACTACCTGGCCCTGATGATGACCGGCAAAGGCCACGAGCAGCGCGAGGATCAGGGTGAAGGGAGCGGCGATTTTCACGGACTTGGAGAAGACCGGATCGCCGTTTTTACGCAGCAGGTGCCATGCGCAGATGGCAAGGATGAAGAAGCCCGCGAGCATCCACGACGAGGCGATGGTATGGAAGAACTGACCCCAGGCATAGGGGTTGGTCACCACGGCAAGAAAATCTTCCAGTTCGGCCCGTCCGTTGCGGATGGCATAGCCGACCGGGTTCTGCATGAAGCCGTTGGCGATGATGATCCACACGGCGGAAAGG
>DWXS01000082.1 GCA_019119045.1 Candidatus Mailhella merdavium
TATCGACAAAATTCCACAAACTTCTACACATCAAAAAAAGCCCGGTCACCGCCGGGGAATATTCCACCCTTAAATATGAACTTTCAAATCATCTAAATACTTTTAATATTTCCTTTGCGCCTGTCTGCGCCTTGCAGACAGGCGCATTTTGTCTGCTCAAAAATTTTTTCAAGAAATTTTTGAGCACGTTCGGCGTTTCTCAAAAAAGCCAGTATTACCCGGCGAAAAGGGGGACACCACCAACCTTTCATTCGAGAAAGGAGGTGATAATGTGGAACCTAATCGCAGGGAATTTCAGAAACAATGTGCTTTTCAAAGATACTGTAACACGGTATTGCACAATGAAGCGTGTGACGCTCATAAAGAGCTTCAGAAGCACAAGGAAAAGGAAGTAACCTTTTCCGACATGACCTTAGAAGAAGCGCGGCAGCTTCATTCCTTTGACGAGTATTTCAAAAAGGAAGATGATGAACCGAGCTACGAAATGGGCGGGAAGAAAATCACGCTGAAACTGCTTCTTGAAGCAATCCGTACTTTGCCGGAAGAAAAGCGCAAGGCTATACTGCTGTACTACTTTGAGGGAATGAATGACACAAAGATTGCAAAGTTATTCAATACGTCAAGAAGCACAATACAGTATCGCCGGACAAGCTCTTTTGAGCTGTTAAGAAAATATCTGGAGGAAAATGCTGATGAATGGGACGAATGGTAATCAGTCCGGTTTTACGGATAAAGCCCTTGTACCCTATCCTGTCATTCTGGCAGCGACGAAGGGCGACCCGGACGCTATGAAAATGGTCTTGCAGCATTTCAGCGGCTACATAGCCCGCCTTTCCATGCGGACGCTGTACGACGAGCGCGGAAACGTCTATTTCGGCGTGGACGAGGATATTCGTGAACGGCTGCAAGCAAAACTGATGTTGGCTGTTCTGGCTTTCAAAGCCGAATAACTGCAATCAGCAACGGAACGCTTTTTCCCCTTTTCCGTTCCAAAGCTGACGAGCATAGCCACTACCTGAACCTTGACAAAGAAAGCGGCGCAAGATAACGGCGGCGCAGTATAGGGCAAACCGGATACGTTCGATATATGGGGAGCCGTTGGGCTGATACGCGACGACGAAAGGAGGGACAAACCGAGCGGGAAATATCAGCATTCCAAAGCAGACTTAGCAACTCTGCCGCCATAATCCATATATCGGTACAATGATACTCCTTTACCGCCGTAGTCCGAGCGTTCAAAGCGTCGCAGGCAACGGGTAGAGCTTCGGCAGACCGCCGGAGGGGTGAAAGTCCCGTGGAGCTATGCTAACAGCCGTCCGGTAAGCTCATTTTTACCTTGTAATAGTGTACTTGCTGTCTTTCATAAGATGTACGGAATACCAAAGGGGGTATGTTTTGTGGAAGATAAAGTTACTTATATGATTGACAAAGACGAAATCAATCAGCAGAAAATGAACTTAACCATAACAAACCGCCGTCCACAATATTTACGGAAATCACAGGAAGCTGCCAAACGGGAAATCGAGCGGCAGCTTTTTAAAATATTCCAGAAATATGTTTAACCGGATTGAAAGAGTATTCGTCCGTTGGTATAATGTAAGTGTGGGCGGCTTATGCACTATGTTTTTGCCGAAAGGACAAAAACATGATGTATGACGCATTATATGGACGACAGTCAATAGAGAAAAAAGACAGTATATCCGTTGAAAGCCAGCTTGAATATTGCAGGTATGAAACCCACGGCGACCCCTATATCGAATATGCCGACAGAGGTTTTAGTGGGAAGAATACCAACCGACCGGACTTTGAAAGGATGATGAATGACATTCGGGCGGGAAAGATTAAGCGGGTAATCGTTTATAAGTTAGACCGTATCAGCCGTTCAATACTGGACTTTGCCAATATGATGGAAACATTTCAAGAGTATAACGTTGAATTTGTTTCCTCTACGGAGAAGTTTGACACTTCAACACCAATCGGCAGAGCCATGTTGAATATCTGTATTGTGTTTGCACAGCTTGAACGGGAAACCATTCAAAAACGAGTAACCGACGCTTATTATGCAAGGAATAAACGGGGCTTTTACATGGGCGGGCGTATTCCGTATGGGTATCGCTTAAAGAGTACGGTCATTGATAATATCCGTACTTCCATGTATGAAGAAGTCCCGGAGGAAAGCGAACAACTGAAACTTATTTATTCCATGTATGCTGACCCGTCAAATTCTCTGGGCGACATTATACGGTATCTGAATAAGCATGGCATTAAGCATTTGCGCGGCAGCTCTTGGAACTCCGCAAGACTAAGCGATATGCTAAGAAATCCCGTATATGTGGAAGCTGACATTGATGTGTATAATTTCTTCAAAAGTCAAGGCGCGAATGTTTACAATCCGGCGAGTGATTTTACGGGCTACAATGCCTGCTATCTCTACAAAGGAACGGTATCAACTACCAGAAAACAATGCGACCTTACTGACAAAGAGATTGTATTAGCACCGCACAGAGGTTTTATTTCTTCTTCCACATGGTTAGCCTGCCGGATACGCTGTCTAAGTAACCGCCAGTCAACAAAAACCTGCAAGCCTAAAAATTCATGGCTGACCGGGAAAGTAAAATGCGGTAACTGCGGATATGCTTTGGTAATCAGGAAAGCAAAAACGAAATGGGGACGTTACTTTGTTTGCAGTCAAGGAGGACATGACGGCAACTGCAAAGGGACAGGATGTACGGTTTATGCCGACGTTCTGGAAGAATATATGTTAAACGCCATTCGTGATAAGCTGTCCGAGTTTAAGAAGCTGTCCGACGAAAAAGAAAACCAATCCACACCTAAAGTATCTAAGAACAAAATCCGTTTGGCACAGATAGACGAGGAAATAGGTGACTTACTTTCCAAAGTAGGAAGCGCAAATTCTATCTTGATGAAGTACATCAATGACAAGGTTTCCGAGTTAGACGCAGAACGCCAGACCTTACAGGAAGAAATCGTATCCCTTACCTGTTCTAAGACAGAAAGCAAAATGGGACAGATAACCGACCATGTGAAAAAATGGCAGGACATTTCCTTTGAGGATAAGCAGGCGGTTGTGGACGCTTTAATCAAAGTTATCAAGGTGGCAAACGGGAATATTGAAATCACATGGAAAATCTAAGGCGGTTTTAACCGCTGTCATTTTTGAGGTAAATCTACTTCAATCTTCCCGTTTCGGTGAAAGTCAAGGCACCGCAAAACATCGCTTTCATGTTCCGCACGTTCGAAACGTTCCACTTTTCAATCGGCTGATTGAATGCGGCAGCACGCTGGAACATGCCCTGCATATCCGTTACGGCAGAAACGTCCCAGCCTTCAAGCGGCTGACTGAAGTTAAGCGCGCCGTTGAACATATGGCTCATATTTTCCACGCGGCTCACGTCCCACTTCTCCAGAGGCTGATTAAAGCGTACGGCATCGCTGAACATGAAGCTCATATCCCTTGCGTTCGACACGTCCCAGGTCTCAAGCGGTCGATTAAAACTTTTCGCCCCCTCGAATACATGAGACATGTCCCGCACGCTGGAGACATCCCAGCCGCTTATGTCGTGGTTGAAATATTTCGTTTCGGCAAACATGCCCCTTATCGTTACGACCTTTGACATGTCCCACGTCTCAATGCCGGCAAAGTCTTTGCGCCTGGACTTCCTGAAGAGAGCTTCCATGTCGGTTATCAGCGAAGTGTCGATATTGCCGAGCGGCATGTTTGCATCCATATCCAGAAGTTCCATAAGCTCGCGTTTGGAGCCGGGCCTGTGTTTCGCCGTTACTGCGACGGCGGGGACTGAACCCCGCAGCTCCGGATGCTGCGCTTCAAGTTCGCACTTATATTCCTTCGTCTGCTTGCTGTCGTAGCGCGAAAGTTCCGCATATACGTCTGCCGCGTCAAAGCTGTTCAGTATTTCTTTCAGATTTTCCTGATATTTCTTTTTTGCCACAAGATAGAAGCAAAGAGCCAAGGTCTTGACGTCGGTGAAGCTCGAAGCCTTAAGAAACATATTGTCTACGTCGCAGAACCTCGGTATCAGCCACATATCAAGCGGCTGGTTGAAGCTGCGCGCATTTTTAAACATCCTTTCGGTACTCTCGACGTGACTCATGTCCCATTTGTCGAGAGGCTGATTAAAGTTTTTCGCCCCCTCGAACATGCATCGGGTCAATCTGACTTTGCCTGTCTTCCATGAATTAAGGGGCTGATTGAAGCGGGCCGCCCCCATGAACATCCCTTCCATTCTTATGACGTTCGAGGTATCCCACGAGTCGATATTCTGATCAAATTCTCGGCAGTTGGCGAATGCAAACGCCATATCGCAAACGCCGGAAGTATCCCATGTATCCAGCGGCTGATTAAAACGTACAGCGTCGCAAAACATGGCCGAAATGTTCCTGACCTTTGAGACGTTCCAGGCCCCCAGCGGCTGATTGAAGCTGCTGCAGCCGCCAAACATCGACTCCATGTTCGTTACGGACGAAACGTTCCAGAGCCCTATAGGATGGTTGAAAGACTTCACCCGACAGAACATCAGTGCCATCGTTGTCACGTTCGAGGTGTCCCACGTTTCCAGTCCGTCGAAGTTTTCGCGTCCTGAATCACGGAACAGATACGACATGTCCGTTATCAGAGAGGTGTCGATGTCGCCCAGACAGACGCTCTCATCCTGCACGAGTTTATTCAGTTCGGCCCAACTGCGTGGTTTGTATATCTTACGCATAATACCCCTTTTTTCCTACATATTTTCTCATGATGCGACTTCCTGCGATATGCCGGGCGCATTATTCGATTATGCCGATCACTGCCCGAAACATCCATTCTGCCGAAAGAAAACTCTCAAAAATATCTGTACCGGCACAAGTATCCCGCCATCGACAACCCCGGCTGACAGCAGGAACACTCCGGATCCGTCCTCATCCGGAATCTGTAACGAGCAGCAACCTGACGATATATTGGTTCCGGATGCATTCTCCATATCCGGTATTTTTCGGAATACATCACTTCCAAAAATTTTTTTACAACATGACTTTCCAATATTCTTCCCTGATGTTTTCCTCATGTCAATGAAGTATTTTTCCTTCATTCATATATATTTCAGAAAAACTGCATACTGATATGACGTTATTAATAAAGAACGATGTCATTATTAACATGGGAGTTATCCATAAACCATAGCCTGTTTGAAGTCGAAAAATACACATATTTTTCATATTGTTATATTTATAGGCATAACACCATCATATCCATATATTTTCCGGCATATTACCGAGCCGGAAACAGAAATCATCTTTCGGCTGCCCCTGTGCCGGCGGACGGACTCTCAGTATATTCTTGCCTGTTTCTGGCAGAATTGGGCAAGAAAATGCAAGAATCATATCTGGAAGATTCCGCATCCACTTTCTATTCTCCAGTCAGACGCAAAGACATATTCAAGCAGCTCCTGTCGTTCCCCCGGGACAGTTTTAAAGCCGCCTGCAAAACAGCACATACGGACGCACAGCCATGAACAGACGATATTTCCTCAAATCCTCACTGGTGGCCGCACTTGCCGCAGCCCTCCCGACTGTTCCGGGCCGCGCACAGGCGGAAGCCTCCACCTCAACAACGACAAATCCGACGACAACAAAGGAAAAAAAGACAATGAACATACTGGTACTGACGGGCAGTCCCCGCAGGCAGGGCAATTCGGCCATTCTGGCGGATCATTTCATCCGCGGAGCCTCGGAAGCAGGGCATAATGTCGTCCGTTTCGACGCCGCGCTGAAAAGCGTCCACCCCTGCATTGCCTGCAACAACTGCGGTATGGACGGCCCCTGTGTATTTGAAGACGATTTCGATTTCGTGCGGGAGCATATACTTCCCGCCGATCTGGTGGCCTTTGCCACTCCCATGTATTATTTCGGCTTTTCCGCCCAGCTCAAGGCCGTGATCGATCGCTTTTATGCCATCAACGGCAGTATCCACAGGCCCAGGAAAGCCGTGCTGCTGATGACCTATGCCAACAATTCAAAACGGGACGAAAGTCCGATGGCAACCCATTATGAGGTATTGCTGGATTATCTCGGCTGGACGGACGCAGGGCGGGTCATCGCGCCCGGAGTCTGGCCCGCCGGAGCGGTGGAAAGAACGAACTTTCCGGAACAGGCCTATCAGCTGGGAAAAAAGCTCTAACGCGTGCCGCCTCTCATGGAGGAAAGAGGTGCAGGGAAGAGAGTTCTTGTCCTCCCTGAAAAGGACGCGCGCCGTCAGTCATACACAGCAAGCGCACCGAACGTCCCCCGCAGGGAAACGGCATCTCCTCCCCTGCCGCTTTTCTGCGGGAGCGTTCCGGCGTCAACCTTTTCCCTCGGAAGCATATGGCCCGTATACACAGAAGAACGCTGCTCAAGGCTCTGGCGGGAGTCGCCGTTTCCGGCACATGTGCCGGAGCCGGTCTTCACTTTTTCCTCGCTCAGGAGTCTTTCGGCGCAATACCGGAAGGGGATGCGCTGCGGCGTATCGCTTCTTCACCGAACTACGTCGGCGGAGAGTTTCGCAATCTGATTCCCGGCCCCATTCTGAACGATGATGAGAGTTTCGTCATTGCTCTCCTGCGCTCTCTCGTGACGAAAAAAGAGCAGCCTGCGCCGCCGCACCCCGTTCCCTTTCTGCGTGTAAATCTTCGCAGTCTGAACCGGAATGAAGACAGCGTGGTATGGCTGGGACATTCCTCCTTCCTTATCCATCTTGGCGGACTGCGCATTCTCATCGATCCGGTCTTCAGCCCCTATGCAGCTCCGGTAAGTTTCAGCACCAGGGCCTTTGAGGAAGCCACACCGTACAGCGTCGGGGATATGCCGGACATCGACTGTCTGCTCATTTCCCACGATCACTGGGATCATCTGGATTATCCGACCATCATGGGACTGAAGGAGAGAATCGGCGTCGTCGTCTGCGGGCTGGGCGTCGGCGCCCATTTCCGCCGCTGGGGCTTCCCGGAACACCGTATTCTGGAAGCGGACTGGGGCGATGTCGTTCCCCTGAGTCCGGAATTTCGTGTCCATGTGACCACGGCGCATCATTATTCCGGCCGCAGTCTGACCCGCAACAAAAGTCTCTGGGCCGGATTTCTGCTGGAATCTCCGGGAAAAAAGGTTTTTTTCAGCGGAGACAGCGGATACGGCCCGCACTTTGCCGATCTGGGAAAAAAGTCCGGAGGCGTCGACCTCGCCCTGCTGGACTGCGGCCAGTACAACGAACGCTGGAGCCGCATCCACATGACGCCGGAAGAGGCAGCCCGCGCGGCGGAAGAACTCGGCGCACGGGCTCTGCTTCCTGCGCATATCGGCAAATTCTCACTGGCATACCACGCCTGGGACGAACCCTTTGAACGCATTACGGCCGCAAGCAGGGGCAAGCCCTTCCAACTGACCACACCTCTCATCGGCGCCCCCCTGAGACTGACGGACACGCTGCCCGACAGCGATCCTTGGTGGAGACGGATCGGCACGTCCTCCTGAATGAAGTGCCGTCAGACGAGATAATTCCGCTCCTTCTTTCTGAATCAGAAATTTTTACGGACGGAGGTGACGACATCATGTCCGACCAAACACGCAAAGACAGTCTGAATGCCGAACTCCGGCACAAAATACTGCATCACCTGCCGGCTCCGCGTCTCTTTCAGACTCCCGTTGAAAACTTTTATCTGGTGCGCCGCGAAGAGGCGGGCATACCCGAGCAGTGTTTTGAAAAACCTCTGTTCGGCTTTGTCGTACAGGGAACCAAGTGTTCCTTCATGGGAGGAAAAGAATACAGCTATACGGAACAGCAGAGTATCGTCGCAGGAATCGACATGCCCATATCGTCCTATGTTCTGCATCCAAGCCATGAAAAGCCCTTTCTCTTCGTCTATCTCTACCTTGACAGGCGGTTGCTCTCCTCCCTTGTGATGGATATGCACCAGAGCTGGAAGCAGAATGTGACGGAGACTTCGAGCATTTCCATTGCCGAGACGGACGCCGATATTCTCGAAATGCTCATCCGCCTTGTGGATCTGCTGGAAAAACCCGCACAGATTGCCGTCCGCGCTCCGATGATGCTGCGAGAACTTCATTACCTTCTGCTCATAAGTCCGCACGGGCCGCTTCTGCGTCAGCTGAATACTCCGGGAACGCAGAGCAATCAGATTGTCCAGGCCGTCGCCTGGATTCGGGAAAACTACGCAGCTCCCATGCGCATTGAAGCACTCGCCCGGCACGTCAATATGTCCACAGCGAACTTTCACCGCCATTTCAAGCAGCTTACGGGCTTCAGCCCCCTGCAGTATCAAAAGCAGCTTCGTCTGCACGAAGCCCAGCGTCTCATGCTGCTGGAACATGAAAAAGTATCGGAAGCGGCGCTCCGCGTCGGGTACGAAAGCATGACGCAATTCAACAGGGAATACAAAAGAGTGTTCGGAGAACCCCCTCTCCGGGACATGAACCGCCGCAGAGCCGCCGTTTCCGGACTGTAGAACGTTTTACTCCTCTGAAATCACATACCTGCATGAACGGGACGTTCGCTGCGGCCTCTGAGCGCACGTAAACGGCCTCTGACCCTATGTCGCAACAGTCCATGTGAAGAATCCGGGAGCAGCGCATGACTGACCCCGGATGCGTGTTAATTTCATAGTACTTCAGAACAATCGCATAGGTCTGCCCGAACAGGGAGGAGGCATATCCCCGCCCGGGCAGATCCTGTTCTTTAAGCGGAGGGAACATCCCATCCGCAGATCACATTCACATCCCCTATCAGTCGGCAGAGGACAGATTCAGCCCGCTCAGCCATTCGGCCACGTCTTCCCTTGCTCCGGAAACGCGGGAACCGCGGACTTCAAAGCCGTCCAGAATATGCGCACCGGGGCAGAGCTTTCTGAGATCGTCCACACTACGCCCGAATCTGCTCCCCTCATGCGTACAGAAGGGAACAATATTTTTCCCGTCCAGACGATATGTTTCCAGAAGCGTAAAGAAGGGCATGGGCAGCGTTCCCCACCAGTTGGGATAGCCGATGAACACCGTGTCGTAGCCGCTCAGGTCGGGCAGTTCCGTAGAAAGGGCAGGACGGGCATGCTCCCGCTGCTCCTGCCGGGCCAGGTCCACAACGGCATCATAATCCTGCGGATACGGGGAAACGGTTTTGAGTTCGATCATCTCACCTCCCACGCCTTCATGAATCATCTCCGCAAGACGGCGCGTATTGCCCGAATGAGAAAAATAGAGGATCAGCACCCTGCCGCCCCGGGCCTCCGCAGCATGGGCCCTCACGGCAAAGATTCCCGGAGCGACAAGCGCCGCAAGGGTTCCGCATACGATTCCCTTCAAGAAGCCGCGCCGGGAATGACGCATGTCGTTCCGAATCACACTGCTGTCGTCAGAGCCTGCCGAAGTGTTTCTGTTGCTGCTCATGATATGTACTCCTTATCAGTGCTGTATAAAACGCCGGATCCGCGCCTGACGGAGGGCTTTCCGGATTTCCGACCATGAGTGGCAGCATAGGCCCGGACAGAAAGACATACCAGAAACGATACTCGCATATTGTTGCCCGATTCTCGCAGCAGCTTCCTCGGCGGGGTATTTCTCCTTCCCGTCTGCTCCATATGGCAGCACCTCATCGCGGTGCATTTCAGAAACAGGCAAGAAATTGCAAGTATCGTTTCTGGTCTTCTGAGGGAACGAGTCCTAGCATGATGTTTGAACAGCTAAGTTACATGAATAAACTTCCGTATCCGTCAGCAGTACATGCGCAATATACCATTTACCGAAACAACATCTTATTCGTCATAATAAAGGAGGTGAAGCTTCATGAACAAATTTCTTTATGCAATAGTCATCATTCTGTGTATGTGTTCATATTCTCATGCCGTCCAAGACACGTCGAATAAAGATGAAAACTCTCCTCATACTATCCTGATTGCCTATTTTTCACTTTCAGGAAACACAAAACTCATTGCACAGGATATTCAGCAGGCTACAGGCGGCGATCTCTTTGAAATACGCCCCGCCAGTGCATACGGTCCGGATTTTGACACAACGCTTGAACGGGCAAGGGAAGAGCTGCGTACCCGGGCACGCCCGGAACTGAAGGAGCGCGTACCCGACATGGAAAAGTATGACGTCGTCTTTCTCGGCTTTCCAAACTGGGTGGGCACCATGCCCATGGCGGTATTCAGTTTTCTTGAGCAACATGATTTCCGTGGAAAGACTATCGTTCCCTTCTGCACGCACGGCACCAGCGGCATCAGCCGCACCATTGAAGATCTGAAGGCGCTCGGGCTTCAGGCCCGCATACGCGAACACATCGATTTCTACAGAAATGACGTGAAGGGCGCCACGGAACCAGTACGCAACTGGCTGCGCAAACTCGGTTATCTGAACTGACCCGGATGACCTTTCAGGAGGAACCCATGAAAAAACTTTTCATTCTGCTCGAGGCCGCTTTTCTGACGCTCCTTCTCTGCATGTTCGGCGCATATGTCCGACAGGCGGAAGCATCCGCAGGCTCATCGCTGATCATCTATTATTCACTTTCCGGCAATACGAAAAACGTCGCCGCCACACTTCGCGAACTTGTAGGAGGCGACATCATGGAAATCAAAACCGTCCATCCCTACCCGGACGATTTTGATGCCGTTGTCGAACAGGCAAGAGCGGAACGCAACAGCGGCTTTCTGCCGCCCATACAAGATCTTGCGCTGTCTCCTGAAGATTATGACGTCATCTATCTGGGCTATCCTGTCTGGGCAAATACCATCCCCCAGCCCCTTTCAACCTTTCTTTCTCAACATCATCTTGCCGGAACCACCATCGTCCCCTTCTGCACTCATGACGGTTACGGCCCGGGACGCAGCGTTCAGGTCATACGTTCGCTCTGCCCCGAAGCCAACGTTCTTCCCGGATTCGACATGCTCGGATCGCAGGCCCGCCAGGCACGGGAACTGCTTGTAGCATGGCTGAAAGAACTGGGCATACCCCCGCAGCAAAGCGCCGAAGCGGGGCAAACGCCCATTCTCATCACCATAGGAGAACACTGGCTTGAAGGCATACTGAATTCCGGCTCTGAAGCGCGACAGTTTCTTGAGATGCTTCCTCTCGGCATTTCCATGGTGCAATACGGCGGACGTGAATACTACGGTGGTATGGAACAGCGCATCGACACGGAGGAACAGGGGCGGCTCTTCTTTGACAACGGCGACATCACTTATTGCCCCGAAAACAACAGCATCGCCATATTCTACGCTCAGACCGACAGACCGAACCTGACCATGCACGTCATTCCCATGGGAAAAGTCACTTCCGATCTCTCCCTGTTTGATGCTCTGCAACAGCGGGAAAATATCACCTTCAGCCTCAAAAAGTAGTCCGTCGGCTCGGCCCGGAAGCAGGACAAACGTCTGCGCGTCTTTTCCTCATGACGGGAAGATACGCGCAGAGCGTCGATAGAGGAGAATCCGTAAAACCCTGCGGCAGCGTTACTTCGGACACCATGCCTGCGACGCACTTCCCTGCGGACAGCCCTCCGCAGGAAGGCGCACTACAGACCGGAAATGTTGATCAGAGGATTATACCCGTACTCGCCGCGGGACTCGATCCAGTCGCAGACAAACTGATAAAAGGCATACAGCCTGTGTCGATGCCGATACAGAAAGGCCGGGGGATTTTCTTTTTCCAAAGGATCGGGGCAGTCTTCGTTTTCCTGAAGAATATAGAGAAAAAAGTTCGGAATAAGCAGCGTCACCTCTTCGCAGAAGGTATCATGCAGAATCAGCCGGGCCATGTGCCGCATATCGGCGACAATTTTCTTCCATACCTTGAAACTCAGAGGATTGACGGTACTGTAATAATCGAAGCTGTCCGGGGCATGACGGAGAATGAACGGCAGCAGAAACGAAAATCCCTCTTCCCCGATATAAAGACAGCTCTCCGCCTCCACATCATTTCCGTCCGATTCCAGAGAATGAATCGCACGCAACTGGAATACGGCCCCGTAATTCCAGTCGGGAACGTCGCACGCAAGCTCAAGATTGATACGCCGCAATTTCCGTTCCAGCCGCACGCTTGCGGCAAAACGATCCGCCGGATTGGGATAACGCTCCACCATATCGTAACATCCCATGCGCCGCCACAGGGCAGAATCCAGAACGCGATACGCGGTCATGTTCCGGGCCTGACGCATGGCGCACATGGTGTTCATGCGGCCCATGCCCCGCACGACGGGCACGCCGTTTTCCATGCAGCCGATGAGGCAGGGGTTCTTGTTATAGGCTTCCACCGTGAAGGATATCTCGTAGTCCCGGGCCTCCACGACAAACATGCCGTCCCGGCAGCACAGCTCTTCCCCGGGTTCAAGCAGGGAGCGCAAAATATCGCACACAGCGCGCACTCTCTCTTCCAGCGGAGGAAGGCTTATTTGTTTCCGCCGGGCCAGCACGATCACATAGCCGACCGCAGCTCCGGGATAAGCGTTCTGCCTGGCTCCAAAACGCACTTCTATCTTGCGTATATGGCGGCAGCCCTCAATCCTGCGCTGCAAAACCGGACACAGAGCCGCGGCCCGCTCCCGGCAGCGCACCTCTCCCGTCCGGACGATATGCCCCGGATGCCAGAGACGGCCATCCCTCTGCCAGTCCACCAGAAAAAGCCCATGCCGCAGGGCAATGCCGAGACACAGAAGCACAATCTGAGGCGCATTTCTCCATGAGACATACAGATCCAGCCAGGACGCCGAACAGGTGCTTTCCGAATTCTGTCGAGACAGGTCGATCATCTCCCGCACATGGATATCCGTTCCCTGCGGATTCGGGACGAGCTTTCCCTCTTCCCGCAGGGACGCAGCTCCGGCCATGAGTTCCGCCCGAACCCCTTCCGCATCAAAGGGAAGCAAGCCTTCCTCCGCAGCATTTCCCTTCCGACATATCGCATGACAGATACGCCGCATCTGCTGCGAATGGGGATGACACGACGATCTGAACAGCGTCAGCCGATACATGGCCATGATGCTTCCTCCGCTCCTGCCTGCGCTTATGCCGGACGTTTCAGAACCTGCGCCACCTCATCCTGTGCACCTTCCCGAAACATGTCCAGAGCGCGGGAATGTCTGCCGGGAGCATAGACAAGGTTTACGTCCGCTCCGGGAAGAGCCTCCCATGCCCGGCCTATGCGCGCGGCCATATTTCCCCTGTTCAGCCAGGGCGCAGAGGCATAATCCACATAGATATTCACCCAGCGCGTCACATGCGGCAAAGATGCGGGCGGAGAACGCCAGTCCACGGGATCCAGCGTCACCAGCAGCGCAACGGAAGCGTGTATGCGGGCCACGGCATCCAGCACCAGAGAGCTGGCTCCCCAGCTGTGCCCGACAAGAACCAGCGTCCTGCCTTTTTGCGCGTACAGTTCCATGATTTCCAGCACACGCCGTCCTTCGTCATGCTCACGGTAAAATATGTCGCAGCGCGCGCTCAGCTCTTCCGGCATATTCTCCGCTATCTGGCGTGCGTAGCCTTTCAGACCGTCCATAAAGCCGCCCATGACCAGAAACAGCGTGCGCAGATCGGCGGCCGGCAGAAGCGAAAGCCTGTGCAGAAAATCCTGCTCTTCTCTCCTCCCGCACGGAACCCGGCCGCCGCAGACCTCAACCAGACGGCCCGGATTGCGGCAGGATATCCCGTAATTCACCAGAACGGGCATCAGCCTTCCTCCTTGCCTGAACTGTTCTGAGATACGGAACCGGACGACGCAACTTCCGTTTTTTCTCCCTGTACACAGCTCTCCCCTCCGGAGGGAGGGAGAATCCCGTCCCCTTCAGAGCAGAGGGAAGCAGGCTTCTCCGCCGCCGTCAGAGCAATGGTTTCACAGTCTCCCCTGCCGCATTCTTCCATGAAAATCTGCCATACGGTGACGAACAGCACCGCCAGCGTAGGCCCGGTGACGAAACCGTCCATGCCGAACATCATGAAGCCGCCCAGCGTGGAAAGCAGCACCAGAAAGTCCGGCAGCTTGGTGTCGCGCCCCACCAGCACGGGACGCAGCAGATTGTCGGCCAGCCCGATAACGCAGGCTCCGTAAGCGATCAGCGCCGCGCCCTGCCAGTAATGCCCGGTAAGCAGCAGATATATCGCCGTCGGCCCCCAGACCAGAGCAGCCCCCACCACGGGAATCAGGGAGAGCAGCGTCATGACCACGCCCCACAGAACCGCGCCGCGTATATCCAGTATCCAGAATATCAAACCGCCAAGCGCACCCTGAGCCATGGCCACGAGCAGACTGCCCTTCACCGTGGCCCGCATCACTCCGGCAAACTTGCGGAACAGCCTTTCCTCACGGTGATCCCCGAAAGGTAATGCACGGATCAGCAGATTTTTGAGGCGTTCCCCGTCCCGCACCAGAAAGAAGGCGACATACAACACCAAGGCAAGGTTGGTGAGGAAATGGGCCGCGCCGCCGCCGAAGGCAACGGTATTCTTTGCGATCAGCCCGCCGAGGGAAAGCGCCAGCTTGGACAGCTCCGCCTTGATGCGCTCCGCATCGTAGCCGTAGCGGGCAAGCCACTCCTGCGCCGCAGGAAAGGTCTCCCGCAGGCGATCCACGGCGTCTGCAAGGCTGCTGCTCCCCGAACTCAGCCGGGCATACAGAGCCGCCCCCTCGCTCAGACAGGAATACAGAATCCAGGCCAGGGGCAGAATAATGACGAAGAGGCAGAGAAGCACCGTCAGCGAGGAAGCGATATTCGGCCCCAGACCCCGCCTGTCGCGCAGAAAGATATTGACCGGGGAAAAAAGCACGGCAATGACCACGGCCCAGAACATCACGTCGAAGAAGGGCAGCAGCAGCCAGCCGAAAAGAAGCGTGGCTGCGGCCAGCAGGATCAGAAAGGCGCGGGTTTCAAAATTCCTCATATCGCTGAACATCGGGGCTTCCTCCCTATGGGGCATCATGGTAAACGGCCCTTTTTTCCTGCGCAAGGCCCTATCGCCCTTCTGAAAGGAAAAAAGGAAGCATATGCCCCGGCCCGTGCGCAATTTCTCCGATATCCATAAAAACCGTGCAAAACAGCCCCCTTGCGTGTCCGATACAGTGCGAATATACTGGCTCCATCCTTCCGGGGGATTCATTCTCCGGCGGGCCGCCGCCTCTGCGCGGCACGATTTCCGGCTTCCCGACCGCAAAGACGCACTGCGTTGCTGAGCGGAAAGGTCTGTGCCGCCGCCGTGTTTTCTCTTACGGAACCCGTCCGGCGTCTCTCCTTTTTCACGGGAAGACGCCTTTTTCTTTACGGCGGAAAAAGGCGTTCCGACTCTACACCCAGCCCGCAGAATTCTGACCATGGAAGAGACGCGCCTCGGCACCGTCGGCATCGTCGTGGAAGATCTGGAAGCCAGCGCCGCCATCAATGCCATATTGCATCAGTATGCCGATCTCATTGTCGGCCGCCTCGGCGTCCCCTGCCGTCACAGAGGCGTTGCGGTCATTGCTCTGGTCGTGGACGGCAGCATGGAAGCCATCTCCGCCATGACGGGCAAACTCGGCAGATTGCCCGGCGTATCCGTCAAGTCCGCCATAACAAAGCACTGATCCATGACGAACAAGACGCAAGAGGTCAGCCCTTCCTTAATTTTCCCGCATACCGGCTCCGCACACGCATCCGACAAACACACTCGATACTTTCCCATGCCGAATACCAGCGACTCCGCCCTTCTTTCCGATATTCTTTCCCTTTTCCGGAACGGTCTCATGCCGGATCGGACAGGCCTTGCCCGTATTATCGACGCCGCCTCCGCCCCCGGTGAGGCCGGAGCAACGCTGCGGGCCGCGCTCTTCGATGCCGCCAGGGAACGGGCTCAGAGCGTCTTTGGAAAACGCATCTACATACGCGGACTCATCGAATTCACCAGCTTCTGCCGTAACGACTGCCTGTACTGCGGCCTGCGCCGCTCAAACCGTCATGCGGCCCGCTACCGCCTTGCGACGGAAGACATTCTGGCCTGCTGCGCCCGAGGGCATGACCTGGGCTTCCGAACCTTCGTCCTTCAGGGCGGGGAAGACGCCTTTTTCACGGACGATCGCATTGTCGAGCTGATCTGCGCCATCAAAAGCAGGTGGCCGGACAGCGCGCTCACGCTGTCCATCGGGGAACGGAGTGCGGAAAGCTACCGCCGTTTCCGTGAGGCAGGAGCCGATCGCTACCTGCTGCGCCATGAAAGCGCGAATCCGGCCCATTATGCCCGCCTGCATCCCCCGGCGCAGACCTTTGCCGAACGCAGACGCTGTCTCTATGCCCTCAAGGAGGCAGGTTTTCAGACGGGCGCGGGTATGATGGTGGGCACACCATGGCAGACCACGGGCGATCTTGTGGAGGATCTGTGTTTTCTGCATGAGCTGCAACCGGAAATGGTGGGCATAGGCCCCTTTATTCCGCATCACGACACGCCCCTTGCTCAGGCTCCGGCGGGCAGTGTCGAACAGACGCTGGTCATGCTGGCCCTGACCCGTCTCATGCTGCCCCGCACGCTCCTGCCCGCCACAACGGCGTTGGGCACGGCCGCAGACGACGGGAGGGAGCGCGGCATACTGACGGGCGCCAATGTGATCATGCCCAATCTCTCCCCGCCGGACTCCCGGAAAAAGTACATGCTCTACGACAATAAACGTTCCGACGGCGATGAGGCTGCGGAAAATCTGCGTTCAATAGAAAAACGCATCGCCGCCACAGGCTATGAAATTGCAATCGATCGCGGGGACTGGAAATAAGGTTCCGGAATCCCCGCCTGCGGCCCCGCCGCATCCCAAGCATAAGGAGCATTCATGTCCCTCAACGAGACTCCCCGTTCCAGCCGCCTGCATATCGGCATTTTCGGCCGTCGCAATGCAGGCAAGTCCTCTCTGCTCAACAGCTTTACCGGGCGCAGGGTCGCCATTGTCTCGGATACGGCGGGAACCACCACCGATCCCGTCTATAAGTCCATGGAAATACACGGCCTCGGCCCCTGCGTCCTTATTGATACGGCGGGTTTCGACGACGAAGGCCCCATGGGAAAACTGCGCGTGGAGGGTACGGAAGAAGCCCTGCGGAAAACAGACGTGGCTCTTGTGGTCATTGCAGCAAACGAAATCGCCGCACTCGGAGATGATGAACTTCCCGACGCGCTTGCGCAGGAACGGGAATGGCTCTCCCGCCTTGCCGAAAAGCATACGCCGACGCTCGTGGTTCTGAACAAGGTTGATGAAGTATCCTCCTCCGCTGCCCCGCAGGGCGGCGATGCAGCCGACACTCTGGCCGCACGAGTTGCCGGGGCCCTTGCCCTCAAAGACAACGCCGTCAATCCTGCCGCACCCGTCGCCGTCAGCGCAGCCACGGGATACGGCATGGACGAGCTGATGCGCGCGCTGCTGCGCCTTGTGCCGGAACACTGGAACGCGCGCAGCCTCACGGGCGGGCTTGCCTCCGACGGCGATCTCGTGCTTCTGGTCATGCCGCAGGACATTCAGGCGCCGCAGGGCCGCCTCATCCTGCCGCAGGTACAGACCATACGCGATCTGCTGGACAAAAAATGTCTGATCATGAGCGTAACCACGGACAGACTGGATCAGGCTCTGGCCGCCCTGAGCCGTCCGCCGGTACTGATCGTCACCGATTCTCAGGTATTTGGAGAAGTCTACGCGAAAAAGCCTGCCTCCAGCCGCCTGACTTCCTTTTCCGTCCTCATGGCCGGTTATAAGGGCGATATCGCATCCTTTGTCGAAGGGGCAAAGGCACTGAACACGCTGGGCCCGGATTCCCGCGTACTCATTGCCGAAGCCTGCGCCCATGCTCCCCTGCCGGAAGATATAGGCAGGGTCAAAATTCCCCGTCTTCTGCGTGCCCGTTTCGGGGAGAGCCTCCGAATCGAGTGGGTTCGAGGTACGGATTTTCCCGTTGATCTGAGCGGTTTTGATCTGGTGATTCACTGCGGCGCCTGCATGTTCAACCGGACTTATGTGCTGGATCGTCAGGCCCGGGCAGCCGCACAGAAAGTCCCCATGACCAACTACGGCGTGACGCTGGCATGGCTGGCGGGGATTCTGGACAACATCGATCTGCCTCTGCCGCCCGAATAGAAAAAAAACGAAGAAAAAAACGCTGTTGCCTCTATTGCTTCTCCGTCCTCTAACGAGTAGTCTGTGCGGATTCACTTTTGAAATCTGCCATGAAGGATCCTTCCATGTCCGGCATACCGCACGAAAAGCGTGCCCTGATCGATACCATCGACGCCCTGTCTCCCCAGATGAAAGAACTCGCCTCCGCCATCTTCGCCGAACCGGAGCTGGGATATCAGGAATACAATTCTTCCGCCAGGCTGGCCGCCTTTTTGGAAAACAACGGTTTTACGGTGGAACGGGGGCTGCTTGATATGCCCACGGCCTTTCACGCCGTCGCCGGTTCCGGGCAGGGACCTCATGTTGCCTTTCTTGCCGAATATGACGCTCTGCCGGGGCTCGGACATGCCTGCGGACATAACCTGTTCGGCGTAGCGGCTGCGACGGCCGGTATTGCTCTGGCCCGCGTTCTGCCCGCCGGAACGGTTCATGTGTTCGGTACCCCCGCAGAGGAAGGCAACGTGCGGGATGCAGGCGGCAAGGTTCCCATGACGGAAGCAGGTCTCTTCGACGGCATGGACGCCGTCATTGCCGCCCATGCCGAAGGCCGTACCATTCTTAAACAGCAGCTCATTTCACGTGCCAATCTGGAAATGGACTTCCACGGCAAGGCAGCTCATGCCGCAGGCGCACCCGAACAGGGCATCAACGCGCAGGACGCGGCGGCCCTCGCCACCATGGGCATCAACAGCCTGCGCCAGCACATGCCTCATGACGTGCGCATCCACGGTCTTCTGACCGACACAGGCACATCCATCAACACCATTCCCGGCTTTGCCCGCCTGCGCTACGGCGTGCGTGCCCGCCGGCCGGAAACGCTGAACATGGTCATCGATCGGGTGGTCAACTGCGCCCGCTGCTGCGCGCAGGCTCTGGGCTGCACTTTTTCTTACCGACATTCCGCCCATGCCTATTACACCATGCGCCACAACATGCCGCTGCTGCGTGCCTTTGCGGACAATCTCGAACTCCTCGGCGAACCCTATATCGAGGAAGTTTCCAGCAGTTATTCCACCGATATGGGCAATGTGAGCTTCCGGGCGCCGTCCATCCACCCCTATATTTCCATCGGGGATTCCAGTCTCGTGGGGCATACCCCGGCTTTTGCGGAAGCCTGCAACTCGGAAGCCGGTTTCCGTGGTATGCTGCTTGCCGCACAGGCCATGAGCATGACCGGATACGACGTGATCTGTAACGCGCAGTTGCGGCGCGATATTCGCGATGCCTTCGATAACGGGGAAAACAACCTGTCATTTTCGTTATGAACATGTCGCGATCTCGAGCGCACGCGCCCTGACCTCTGGCTGTTCCGCAGCAATATCGAATAACTCGGCACACGGATGAAAATCCGCCCTGTCTCATCTGCGACGGACGGAGAGTCCCCCGTTCGTGCCGACATAAATTTTGCCTTCTTCCGCATGCAAGGAGTTGCCCCCCATGGCAAAAGAAAAGATCGAGAACCTTTCCGGCATCCTCGGCCTCATCGAACGGGCCGGAAACAGGCTCCCCCATCCCGTCACCATTTTCGTGCTGCTCACCCTGGTGGTCATGGTGCTGTCCTCCATGTTCCAGGGAATCAGCATGGTTGATCCCAAGGGCAAGACTCTGGTGGTTCAGAGTCTTGTTTCCGCCGACGGCCTGATCTGGCTGCTCAAGAACTGCGTGAACAACTTTGTCGAATTTAAACCGCTGGGTCTCGTGCTTGTCATGATGATGGGTCTGGGTGTGGCGGAAGAGGTAGGCCTGCTCTCCGCCGTACTGCGGGGAACCATTCTCAGCGCACCCCGCAGCATGGTCACGGCGATCATCGCCTTCTGCGCCGTCATGGGCAACATGGCTTCAAGCGCCGCCTTTGTAGTGGTTCCGCCGCTGGGGGCCATGATTTTCAAAGGTCTGGGGCGCAATCCTCTGGCCGGCCTGGCAACCGGCTTCGCAGGCTGCGCCGCAGGTCTCAACGCAAACCTCCTTGTCGTGGGCACAGACGTGGGTCTGGCGGCCATCACCCAGCAGGCCGCTCAGATTCTTGACCCGAACATGACGGTGCATCCCGCCGTCAACTGGTATTTCATGAGCGCGTCCACCTTCCTGCTCACCGGACTCATCGTCCTCA
>DWXS01000083.1 GCA_019119045.1 Candidatus Mailhella merdavium
TCCGATCTGATGATCACCACCTTTTTGCCTATCCTGTCTTCGTTGCCGAATACATCAAAGGCCATGACCGCCTTTTCCACACCGGGTATGGGGGGGACAATCTGCTTTGCGCCGACGGCAACGACAGTCGCGTCGGGGTCGATTTCCGAAACCAGCTCCGGCGTGGCCTCGGTATTGGTGACGATGAAAATGTTGCCGTTCCGGCGCACCTGCCGTTCCAGCCATTCGTGGTAGGCCTTCATTTCCTTCTTGAACCACATGCCGTCGGAAAGCAGAGCCTGCCCGCCCAGACGCGAACTTTTTTCATAAAGAACAACTTCATGTCCTCTTTCCGCCGCGCTGAGCGCAGCGTTCATGCCGGCGACGCCGCCGCCCACCACGACGACTTTCTTCCTGCGTTCTGGAGCGGGGAATCTTTTTTTCACCGCTCCCTGCATGGACAGAGGATTGACGGCACACATGCGGTCAAAGCTGACTTCCGTGGCCATGACCAGTTCCTTGCCCTGGATTTTGGATTTGCGGCGTCCGTGGTCGAGGCACATATTGCAGCGCAGGCAGGGACGAATGTCTTCCTCTCTGCCTTCCTTTACCTTTTGAACCCAGTCATTATCCGCAATGGCAGCGCGGGCGATCAGCACATAGTCCGCCTTGCCCTGTTCCAGAAGCTGTTCCGTTCTTCCGGGATCGCCGATTGCTCCCACGGAGCCGATGGGAATACGCACTCCAGGGGTATTTTTGACTATTTCGCTGGCATAGGCATTGTGTTCGGTGGGGAAGAAACTGGTCGGCGTCATACGCGGACGGCTGGTCACATCCAGACGGGTGGAACAGGTGATGTGGATCATGTCGGCGTAGTCCTGGAAGATGAGAACCTGCCTGGCGGCATCTTCCGGCGTGATTCCTCCCTCCATTTCGTCGTTGCCGTTCAGGCGCAGTTCAATGAGCAGGTCGTCGCCGAGTACCTCGCGCACGGCCTTGAGCGCCATGAGCGGGAAACGGCAGCGATTTTCCACGGAGCCGCCGAATTCGTCGTTTCTGTGGTTGCTGAGAGGAGAAAGAAAGTCGTGGAACAGCCAGCCGTGCGCAAAGTGCATCATCACGCCGTCAAAGCCGGAGCGTCTTGCCTGATGGGCAAATTCCACGCACATACCGATGACGTCGTCCATGTCGCCCGCATCCATGCCCTTGACATGGCGGCCCTGATATTCCGAGTCGCTGGCGCCGATCAGCGGAATATCCGGGCGTATCATGCAGCGTCCGCCGTGGATCAGCTCTGCGAAGGTTTTGCCGTTGTACGCATGGACGGAGCGTTGCAGGAGATGCAGATTCATGTAGTTGCACTTTGCTGGGTTCATGTTGAACACCCCTTCATGACTGCCGTTGTCCGGTACCTCCATGGGCAGGGTGACGGAGGAGAAGCCTCCCCGGATGATGCCCGTCCAGTAGTCCACGCCGAAAGCGTTGATGCGGCCGTTGTCCGCGCCGCCTCCCGTGGCGCAGATTCCCACGGGGGCCATCATCACCCGGTTGTTGAAAACAAATTCGTTGCGTCCGCGCCGTATGGTCAGAGGCTCGAACATTTTCGGATATTTTTTTACATATGCGGGAATCATATATGCCCTCCTTTACAAGGCATGGAGAAAAATATCTGTAAGACATTCCGATGCGGCGTCCTTCCGGGGGAAGAACGCCGCATTTTTCTCAAATCAGATGCGCAACCCGGCTTCCCGAAGCGGCGGCAAGCCCGCACTGCCGCTGTGATGCGCGGACATGCAGCAGGGAAGGAGGATCAGGCTCGTTCCGGAGCATGACGGGCACCTGGAAAGCGGGAACAGATTTACAGTGTAAGACCCGCGTCGAATCCCGTGTGTACGGCGTGTACGATGGTGGATGCGCATACGCAGTCGCCCACGTTGATGACGTCAAAGGCCGTATCGATGAACTTGTCGCGTTCTTCCGCCAGAGGTTTGGTTCCCACGGCGATGATCACGGTATCGGCGTCAAGGAACTGCTCGCCGTCGGCATTTTTCACCCGGACGCCCTTGTCCGTGATTTCCGTACAGGTGGTGCTTTCCATGTATTTGACGCCGCTTGCCTGCATGGCGTTCAGATAGGCCGTGCGTTCAGTGAGCTGTGCCTTGGCGACAATGTGTTCGTCCATTTCCACGATGGTACACTGGTGCCCCAGACCGTTCAGATGAATGCCGAGTTCGACGCCGACTGCGCCGCCGCCGACAATGACGACCTTCTTGCCGATCTTTTCTTCATGACCGAACACGTCGAAGGCCATGACGGCCTTTTCCACGCCGGGAATGCGCGGTACGACCTGTTCCGCCCCTACGGCCACGATAACGGCGTCCGGATCGAGTCTTTCGATGAGTTCCGGTGTGGCCAGCGTGTTGTACACCACGGTAATGGCAGGACGCTTTTTGATCTGGCGTTCCAGATATTCATGGAACAGCTTCATTTCCTTCTTGAACCACATGACGTCGGACAGAAGAGCCTGACCGCCCAGTTTGTCGGTCTTTTCATAGAGGACGACTTCATGCCCTCTGTCCGCGCAGCTTATGGCCGCTTCCATACCGGCGACGCCGCCGCCGATGACGGCGACTTTTTTGGCGTGTTCCGCAGGAGGAATACGCAGCTTCTGCGCACTCTGGAACTGCATGGGATTGACCATGCACTGGCGGTCGTAGCTGGGGTAGGCGAGCAGATGCAGATCCCGGGAAATGGCGACGCGGCGACCGTGATCCATGCAGTAGTTGCAGCGCAGGCAGGGGCGGATATCGTCTTCCCGGCCTTCCTTGGCTTTTCTGATGATTTCCGGATCGGCCATGGCGGAACGGGCCA
This sequence comes from Candidatus Mailhella merdavium, assembly GCA_019119045.1. Lineage (GTDB taxonomy): Bacteria > Desulfobacterota > Desulfovibrionia > Desulfovibrionales > Desulfovibrionaceae > Mailhella > Mailhella merdavium. The sequence continues at coordinate 2,851 of DWXS01000083.1, forward strand.
TAAGCACATAATCGGCCTGTCCTTTGGCCAGCACTTCTTCCGCAATGGCGGGATTGTAGATCCCGCCGGTGACGCCGACAGGAATTTTGACCCCGGATTTTTTTACGATTTCGCTGGCATAGGCATTGTGGGCCATGCGATCGAAACCGGTGGGGAACTGCTTGGGTCTGTTCATTGCGTTCAGACGGTGCGCGCAGGAAATATGAACCATATCGACATACGGTTCGAAGATTTTGACCTGTTCGGCACATTCTTCCGGGGTAATGCCGCCTTCAACCTCGTCGTTGCCGTTCAGACGCAGTTCGATGAGCAGGCTGTCTCCGACGCTTTTCCTGATGGCCTTGATGACCATGAGAGGGAAGGCGCAGCGTTTTTCAATGGAACCGCCGAATTCGTCCTTGCGGTGGTTGGTGAGCGGCGAGAGGAAGTAATTGAACAGCCAGCCGTGCGCGTAATGCAGGCAGAGTCCGTCGAAATTGGCGATCTGCGCCCAATGGGCATATTCTCCGAACAGAGCGGCGATTTCCTCAAGTTCTTCCTTGGTGGCCGCCGTCGCTCCCAACTGCGGTTCGTCATCGGCCGATATTTTTTTGAATCCGGGACGAGCGTAGGGTCCGGCGTGCATGAATTCTGCAAAGGTTTTGCCGTTGAAGGCATGGACGGCGCGCTGGAGACGCTGGAAATTCATCTGGTTGCAGGTTTTGGGATTCAGATTGAACATGTGTTCGTGGCTGTTGTCGATCGGCACGTCCATGGGCAGGCAGACGGAGGAAAAACCGCCCTGAATATAGCGCATCCAGTAATCGATACCAAAGGTGTTGATTCGGCCGTCGCTGTCCTCGCCGCCGCCCGTCGCGCCGGAGCCTATAGGCCCTACCAGGGCCCGGTTGTTGAAGCGTACTTTGTTCTTCCCGACATACATGGGTTCAAACAGATGAGGATATTTTTCTTTGTACACCGGCTTCATAAGACATGCTCCTTTTTAGGGCTGGGGTTTTTGTGTCCGGGCTGTGACGGGGCGCGTTCGCCGGTTGGAGAACGAGGCCTTCTGAACGGGAGACGGAGGAAAAAAAGTTCTTTGTTCATATGGGGGAATCCTGCGGATGATTTCGTTTCCTGCTGCTGTCAGTACAGAAGGGTGCAGAGCGCGTAACCTATGGTGGAGAGAAGCACCACGTTGAATATCCAGAATACGGTGGCGTACTTGAACATGACTTTTTTGGAGATCCATTCCGTATCGCCGTAGGCTATGGCCGCCACGGTGCTGGAGGCAGGTGTGGCCAGCCCGAGCGTGCAGGAAAGAATGAGGCAGGTAAGGACGGCGGAAGGTTCAATGGAACTGTTTGCAACAGCCAGAGTATAGGCTATGGGGGCAAAGGTCGCCGCACAGGCATTGTTGTTCACCAGCTGGGTGATGGCCGTCGCAAGGAAGATGATGACGAACACCAGAGCATGACCGCTGAATCCTGCCAGAAGGGGCTGGCTTATTTCTGCAATCCATTTGCTCACACCGGAATTTTCAAAGGCACCTGTAAGTTCGAGAACGGAAATGACAAGGAACAGCGCCGGCCAGGTAACGGACTTGCTCATGATTTCCTTGAGCGGAATGCCTTCCCTGAAATTTATCATGAGATATATTCCGATATAGGCGAGCAGGATACCGTTATTGCCCAGGGCCTTGAGAAGTTTTGTGATTGCCCAGCTCTTCGGTGCGACATTCGGGAAGAGCAGAAGAACAATAAGCCCGACAAAAGACCACAGAATGGTTTTCTGATAGGGAGAAAGCTGTTCGTCGAACTCCATGCATTCCCGGGAGTTGAGAATGGGGGAAACGTCGGGCCGCAAGACGAATTTATACAGAAGAATGACGAAACCGATGGAAAGAAGCAGAAGTATGCCGGTTATGGCCACATAGGCGGCCAGATTGATTTCCTGTCCTCCGCTCATGCTTCCGTAGATGCCGAAGACAATGGCCGGAAGGCTTTTGAACGGAAGCATCATATAGGCTATTTCTCCGGCGTAGATCATGGCGATCATGACAAGCATGGGAAAGATATCCCCCGGCTTGTAGCCGTATTGCCGGCACACTTCCTTCATCAGGGGCAGGGCAACTAGAATGGCGGAGGTCATGGTAAGCATGGTTGCCAGCGCGCACATGGAAAGGCAGAGCATGAAGATCAGCACATAGGGTCGTCCGACGATGAACGGCACACATATGATGCGTCTTGCCACCCATTCCGCTATGCCTGCGGCATTAATGATGCTGGCCACCATGCAGAAGAAGAGAAGCAGCAGCACGGTATTGTTTCCGAAGGCGCTGCCCAGCACGCTGTCCATGGGCTGCTGAAGCGTCAGCCCCAGAAAGACCAGTCCCAGCAGAGAAGGCCATACCACATCGATAAACAGCCACCCGTACAAAATGCCGAAAAAGATGCCGATGACGGCAAGACCTTCCGCAGTAAGCCCTTCGGGAGGAGTTAAAAGACGGAATACAAGCATGACGGCAATCATTATGCCGACATGAACATAGAAAGATGGTTTGTTTAAGCTTCCGGCAAGACTCATCTTTACCTCCTCAAGTTCAAAAAAAGACACACAAATGACAGGTGATGTTTTCTGAACAGGGAAAAATATTATTTTTATATGTATGTTTATATTGTTATGTAAGATAATTGTAATATATGGATAATATATTGATACAAATATGAAATTATAGATGGATTCTATAGTGATTATTAATATGGAAAATGTAGAAAAAGAAAAATATTAATTATCTATGGCGAGCTGTCATCTTTTGCTTGCGGATCACAAAAAATAGAAAGTAATATTGCGCTGATTGCATGCCTCGGATATATTTATAAGAATCAGGAGGAAATGTGATGCGCCTTGAGCAGCTGAAGTATCTTGTCGCTACGGCAAAGGCCGGATCTATCAGTGCGGCGGCCCAACGGTTGAATGTTTCGAGGCAGGCGGTATCTTCCGCGCTGGGAAGTCTGGAAGCGGAACTCGGTTTTTCCCTTTTTTCAAAAGGCAGTCGGGGAGTTGAGCCGACGCTGGAGGGGCGTCGCGCAATAGAAAAGGTAGAGGAGGCTCTGGAGCTGCTCCGGGAATTACATGCAGAGGCTGGAGTCCCGGGAGAGGGGGGACTTTCGGTTTGCACGACGCCCCTGATTTCGCTTTATCTGACGAACACGATTTTTCTTCCCTTTCGGGAACGCTATCCGAATATCAGCGTCTCGCTTCGAAATGTGTATCTGCCCAATGTGGTGCGGGAACTGGAAACGGGAACATCGCACATGGCTGTCATCAGAACGTCGGTGGGAATGAGAATTCGGGAGCAGGCTCGTGAAATGGGGTGCGAAGTTGTTCCTCTGTATATGGATGAAGAACGTCTGTTCATGGCAGCGACGCATCCTCTGGCCAAACGGGACGTTTTGACCCCGGAAGATCTGGAGACTCTGTATATCGCGCTTTTTGCCAGGGGCCAGGAGCATGTTTCCCGACGCTATGCCTCCTATTTCGGAGGCGTATATTATACGGCAACCCGGACTGATTTTCAGAGCCTTGTATTAAGAAATGAGGCTGTGCTCATTTTGCCCTGCCGCCTGTTCAGGCATGATCACCTTGTTGCGAAAGGCTTGCTGGTGGAGAAGCATATTCCCCTGACAGGATTTGATTTTTCCGCTCCGATAACAGCCATACGCATTCCGTCTCTCTCTGTTCCTGAACGCTTGTTCTGGGAATTTCTCATCGTGCATTTCACGGATAACCTGTAACATAATTCCCCTGCGCAGTATCTGGAGATACCCTGTTCAGGCATGAACGGATTTTCAGGAGCGTATTACCGAGTACTGGCGGCAGATGGGCTTGTCACAAGGGGATGTGACGGCTAATATTCTATTGCGTATTATTTCACAGATGAATTTTTCGGGAAGAGCCCGGGCCTGGAGCGTTAAATATGCGTTTGGAACAACTGAATTATCTTATCGAAATTACGCGCCTGCACTCCATCAGCAAGGCGGCTGAAATACTACATATTTCTCAACCCGCGCTTTCCGCCGCCGTAAAAAGTCTGGAAACGGAATTGGGCAGGACGCTTTTTAAAAGAACCAACAAGGGAATTTTTCTGACTGCCGAAGGGGAACGCATACATGAAGAGGCCGCGGCCGTGCTGGAAGTGATAGGAAGCTGGTATAACAAACGTGTCGACGATGAGCCGGAGGGGGAAATCCACCTCGCCTGTACGCCTATCATCAGCTGTTATCTGACGCCGAATATCATTGTTCCCTTTCAAAAACTCTATCCCGGAATCACTATTTTCGTACACGGAGCCCAGAACTGGGATATCGTGGGCATGCTGAAAACCACCAGCGCAAACATTGCGTTAAGTACCCTCTCCCCGAACTCGAAGCTCATCCAGCAGGCACGCGCACTGGACTGGGAATCTCTGCATCTGTTCACTGACGAGCGACGTCTGTTTCTGGGAGCCAAACATCCGCTGGCGGCCAAAAAGAAGTTGACTGCCGCAGATCTCAAGCAGTTGAATCTTGCCTGGTATTCCGATTCGCGGGATCAGATCTCGCATTCATACGCGCCGTACTTCGCCGCTTCTTTCCGGCTGGCGAACAAAGAGGATATTCTGGAACTGGTCATCAAAAACGAGGCCGTATTCATTCAACCCTGTCATCTTTTCCGACATGATTACCGGGTGCTGGAAAAACTTGTGGTCGAGAGACCCATTCCTTTGACGGAAGTTGACCCGAGAGCGGAAATTTACGCATTGCATGCGCCTGCGCTTTCGGGAATTGAAAAGTTGTTCTGGGAGTATCTTCTTGCACAGTTTTCGTGCAATCTCTGATGCCGTATGCGCCTGGGCATTTTTGTCGGCAGGCAATATGCTGTTGTCCGGAAAGGAAAATGCTCCGTGTTCGGTCTGGTGAAATACGCCGGGAAATGAAAAGACGCGCCGATCTGATCCAGGCCGTTTTTTCCTGTCAGAGGCTGCATTTCCGGGAGGACGGGGACGCTCTTTCCTGCGCTCGAGCCGTGTTCGTTGTGAAGTGGCAACGTGATGGTAATTGTCTCGATTCTGACAGTACGGGATGCCTGTTTTTCAGTTTTCCGGAGTCGTCAGGACGGCGGGAACAGGACAGGGCCATGCCGGATCGTCTTCTGTACGACGGTCTTTTAAATGTCCGTTCGTGCCGTTATAAAAAAGGCCCGGGGAATTCATCCCCGGGCCCGATATGGGAAAGGATCATCCAATACAGGATGAGCCGGAGCGATTAGAGCGTGAGGCCGGCGTCAAATCCCGTATGCACTGCATGGACGATGCTGGAGGCCTTTACGCAGTCGCCCACATTGATGACGTCGAAGGCAACGTCGGTGAACTGATCGCGTTCCTTCACCAGAGGCTTGGTACCTACGGCGATGATCACGGTGTCGGCGTCAAGGAACTGTTCGCCGTCGGCGTTCTTCACGCGGGCGCCCTTGTCCGTGATTTCCGTGCAGGTGGTGCTGACCATGGTCTTCACCTTGTTCTTTTCCAGATGGATCATGTAGGCCGTACGTTCGGTCAGTTCCGTCTTGGAAGCGAGGTTTTCCGTCATTTCCACAATGGTGGATTCATGGCCGAGCCCGTTGAGGTGTATGCCGAGTTCCACGCCGATGGCGCCGCCGCCGATGATGACGACCTTTTTGCCGACTTTGTCTTCATGACCGAATACGTCGAAGGACATCATGGCCTTTTCCACACCGGGAATGGGGGGCACGATCTGTTCTGCGCCCACGGCCACGATCACGGCGTCGAAATCATTTTCTTCCACGATTTCGCGCGTAGCCTGCGTATTGTACACCACGGTAATGGCCGGGTGCTTTTTCACCTGATGATCCAGATATTCGTGGAACAGCTTCATTTCCTTCTTGAACCACATGGGATCGGAAAGAAGAGCCTGTCCGCCGAGCCTGTCGGTCTTTTCATACAGAACGACGGTATGTCCTCTGTCCGCGCAGCTGAGGGCTGCATTCATGCCGGCTACGCCGCCGCCGATGACGGCAACCTTCTTGGAGCGTTCCGCCGGAGGAATACGCAGCTTCTGCGCGCTCTGGAACTGAAGCGGGTTGACCATGCAGGTACGGTCATAGCTGGGATAGGTGAGCAGGTGCAGATCCTTGGAAATGGCGACACGACGGCCGTGGTCGAGGCAGTAGTCGCAGCGCAGGCAGGGACGGATGTCGTCTTCACGGCCTTCCTTGGCCTTTTTGATGATATCCGGATCGGCCATGGCGGAACGTCCCATGAGAACGTAGTCGGCCTGACCCTTGGCAAGAACTTCTTCTGCGATTTCAGGATTATAGATGCCGCCGACCACGCCGATCGGAATTTTGACGCCGGACTTTTTGACGATTTCGCTGGCCCAGGCATTGTGAGCAACGGGATCGAAGCCGGTGGGGTGCATCTTGGGCCGGGTGAGGGCGTCGATGCGGTGGCCGCAGGTGATATGCACCATATCCACATAGGGTTCGAAGATCTTGACCTGTTCGGCCGTTTCTTCAGGCATGATGCCGCCTTCCACACCGTCCGTGCCGTTCAGGCGCAGTTCGATGAGCAGGCTGTCTCCCACGACGCGGCGGATTTCCTTGAGGATCATCAGCGGGAAGCGGCAGCGGTTTTCGATGGAGCCGCCGAATTCGTCGGTACGGTGGTTGGTAAGAGGCGAAAGGAAGTAGTTGATCAGCCAGCCGTGGGCAAAGTGCAGCATCAGGCCGTCAAAGTTGGCGATCTGCGCCCAGTGGGCGTATTCGCCGAACAGCGTTGCGACTTCTTCCATATCTTCCCGCGTGGCGGCCTTGGAACCGAGATGGGGTTCGTCGTCCGCGGAAATCTTCTTGAAGCCTGCGCGCATGTAGGGGCCGCCGTGGATGAATTCCGCAAAGGTTCTGCCGTTGTAGGCGTGAACGGCGCGCTGAAGACGCTGGAAATTCATCTGGTTGCAGGTTTTGGGGTTCAGGTTGAAGCAATGTTCGTGACTGCCGTCGATCGGCACTTCCATGGGCAGGGCAACGGACGAGAAGCCGCCTTCGATGAAGCGCATCCAGAAGTCGATGCCGAAGGTATTGATACGGCCGTCGCTGTCTTCGCCGCCGCCGGTCGCACCGGTTCCGATAGGAGCCACACGCACGCGGTTGTTGAAGCGAACCTTGTTTTTGCCGACATACATCGGCTCAAAAAGATGGGGATATTTTTCCTTATACACGGGTTTCATAACAGTTCTCCTTATCGACTGAAGTCGGAGATCAGAGGGTGAGGCCGGCGTCGAAGCCGGTATGCGTGGCATGGACGATGCTGGAGGCACACACGCAGTCGCCCACGCTGATGACGTCGAACGCGACATCCTTGAACTGATCGCGTTCCTTTGCCAGAGGCCTGGTGCCCACGGCGATGATCACGGTGTCGGCGTCAAGGAACTGTTCGCCGTCGGCGTTCTTCACGCGGGCGCCCTTGTCCGTGATTTCCGTGCAGGTGGTGTTGACCATGGTCTTCACGCCGGTTTTATCCAGCCAGGTCAGATAATCGGTGCGTTCCGTGAGCTGAGCCTTGGCGGCAATGTATTCGGCCATTTCCACAATGGTGGATTCATGCCCGAGGCCGTTGAGATGTATGGCGAGTTCCACGCCGATGGCGCCGCCGCCGATGATGACGACCTTTTTGCCGACCTTGTCTTCATGGCCGAACACATCGAAGGACATCATGGCCTTTTCCACACCGGGAACGGGAGGCACGATCTGTTCTGCGCCCACGGCCACGATTACGGCGTCGAAGTCATTTTCTTCCACGATTTCGCGCGTGGCCTGCGTGTTGTACACCACGGTAATGGCAGGACGCTTCTTGACCTGATGTTCCAGATATTCGTGGTACAGCTTCATTTCCTTCTTGAACCACATGGGATCGGAAAGAAGGGCCTGTCCGCCGAGCCTGTCGGTCTTTTCATAGAGGACGACTTCATGTCCTCTGTCCGCGCAGCACATGGCTGCGTTCATGCCGGCCACGCCGCCGCCGATGACGGCAACCTTCTTGGAACGTTCCGCCGGAGGAATACGCAGTTTTTCCGCGCTCTGGAACTGCAAGGGGTTGGTCATGCACTGGCGGTCGTAGCTGGGGTAGGCAAGCAGGTGCAGATCTTTGGAAATGGCGACGCGACGGCCGTGGTCCATGCAGTAGTTGCAGCGCAGGCAGGGACGGATATCGTCTTCCCGGCCTTCCTTCGCTTTTTTGACCAGTTCCGGATCGGCCATGGCGGAACGGGCCATGAGGATATAGTCGGCCTGACCTTTGGCAAGCACTTCTTCCGCAACCGCAGGATCGTAGACGCCGCCCACCAGACCGATGGGAATCTTGACGCCGGACTTCTTGACGATTTCACTGGCCCAGGCGTTGTGCGCCATGGGATGGAAGCCGGTGGGGTGCATCTTGGGCCGGGTGAGGGCGTCGATGCGGTGGCCGCAGGTAATATGGGCCATATCGATATAGGGTTCAAAAATCTTCAGCTGTTCGGCGCACTCTTCGGGAGTGATGCCGCCTTCGACCGCGTCGCTGCCGTTGATGCGCAGTTCAATGAGCAGATTGTCGCCGACGGTTTCACGGATGGCTTTGATTACCATCAGCGGGAAGCGGCAGCGGTTTTCGATGGAGCCGCCGAATTCGTCGGTACGATGGTTGGTAAGGGGAGAAAGGAAATAGTTGAACAGCCAGCCGTGCCCGTAGTGCAGCAGAATACCGTCAAAATTGGCAATCTGCGCCCAATGAGCATATTCGGCGAACAGGGCGGCGATTTCTTCCAGATCTTCCCTTGTGGCGGCCTTGGAACCGAGATGGGGTTCGTCGTCTGCGGAAATCTTCTTGAAGCCCGCGCGCATGTAGGGGCCGCCGTGGATGTATTCCACGAAGGTCTTGCCGTTGAAGGCATGAACGGCGCGCTGGAGACGCTGGAAGTTCATCTGGTTGCAGGTTTTGGGGTTCAGATTGAACATATGTTCGTGACTGCCGTCGATCGGCACTTCCATAGGCAGGGTTACCCGAGAGAAGCCGCCCTGAATATAGCGCATCCAGTAGTCGATGCCGAAGGTATTGATACGGCCGTCGCTGTCTTCGCCGCCGCCCGTTGCGCCGGAACCTATGGGTGCGACGTTGAAGCGGTTGTTGAAGCGCACCTTGTTTTTCCCGGCATACATGGGTTCAAAAAGGTGAGGATATTTTTCCTTGTAAATGGGCTTCATATAAACTCCTTTTAATTGGGGGCTTCAATGATGACAGGGGCGCGGGATCTTATTTTTCCGAGTCCTTACGCGAATCGAGAATCTTTTGCACAACAGCCTTTTCCTGAGCGATATCCGCCATGGGAGCCTTGTCGACACCGAGCAGGAAACGGAAGTTGGCCGCAAAGTCGTAGGTAAGATGAACGGGGTGATCGGAAATATAGGCAGAGAGAGCGTTTTCTGCGTAGTTTTTACCGTAGAACTTTTCGGCCAGGAACTTGATCGGGGCCATGAGCTGACCGTCTTCCGCCATGAAGGGCTGAGGCACGCCGTCTTCCCTGGCACCGGAAAGCGAGAGAGGCGCGTTGTTCTGTACGTTAAGGCTGCGGCCGTCAAAGCGCAGATCTGCCGTTTTTCCGTCGGCGGAAAGGGTGAGTTCCGTGCCGGGGAAGGCCGCGGGCAGGAAGGTGACGGGAACAAACAGCATGCCGTCTTTTTCCATGACGCTTCCCCCGGGGAGGGAGACAAGGCTGTTGTTCACATAGGCTTTGGTCGCTCCGGCGGCAATCGCTACGGCATTTTTATCGGGAACTACGGGAGAGACGGGCGTCACTTTTACGATTTTTCCGTCCTTTCTCTGGAAGCCCGAAAGAAATTCATCCCAGAGAAAATCCGGCCAGACGTCGTCCTGACGCTTGTAACCTTCCCCATGCCCTTCATTCACGATGGTATAGGAATACAGATCCTGATTGTCCTTCCCCTCGTATATGGCGACGTTGCGCTTCATATCCAGATGGAAAAGGGGCGTTTTCGTGCAGCCGTTTACGTTCAGCCACAGCGATTTCATGGTTTCGTCCATGGAATGGCGCAGTTTCTGCTTTTCTTCAAGGGGAATGACGCTCTGGTATTCGTCGTTGGTTATTTTGTACTGTTGATAGGAAGAGGGAAGTCCGGCCATACAGTCGAGTTCCCCATGCAGACGCAGAGAGGGAACGGGCTTCAGGGGCTTTCTGACGAATTCGCCGCTTGCTTCATCCATCAGGATGGAAGGCAGCGTAGGCCCGTCCGTGGGGGCGATTGCCGCAAAGATATCGGCATGTTTGAAGGCAAAAGTGGTACTCATGTTGTCGCCCATGGAGACGCCGGTCAGATAGATGCGGCTCCTGTCGACAGAGAGCGTGTCGCACATCTTTTCGATGACCATGTTGAGAAAACGCACGTCGTCGGGAGACTCAGGGAGCTTTCCCAGTTCCCAGATGTTCCACCAGCGGGGTTTCACGGCTTCGGGAAATACCGCGATGAAGCCCGCCCGCTCGGCTGTTGAACTCCAAGCGTTGCGATATGCTTCGTTCGGGCCGCCGAAGCCGTGCAGTCCCACGACCATGGGGCTTGGAACGCCTTCACAGCGTTTGGGAACGTAAACTTTCCATGTGCGGTCGAAACCGTCGAGTTTGGCAGTATATTCGCGCATGGACGCGGGATCGATTTGAACAGTCGAAGCCTTTGCGGGCGCATCCGTTTTCTGTGCAGCCCGGGCATCCGTATGACAGGAAAGTGTCAGCAGACCCAGAACAAGAAAAGCCAACGCCGTATTTTTCATTGAGTCATCCTCATATCTTTGTTTCGCATAAATTGAAACAGTGCGGGAAGGGGGAGATGCCCCGGCTTTTTCCGCCGGGGCATCTTTTTTTATCAGAATGCCAGCTTCATGAGCGGATAGCCAACGAAGGACAGTAGTAATATATTGAAAATCCAGAAGAAGGTGGCATATCTGATGACCGTACCCTGATGGATCCATTCCGTATCGCCGTACAGGATGGAAGCCGTGGTAGCAGCGGCTGGAGTGGCGATACCCAGAGTACAGGAAAGGATGAGACAGGCAAGCATGGCCTGAGGGTCAACACTGCCGTTGGCCACGGCAAGAGTGTAGGCGATAGGGGCGAATGTTGCAGCGCAGGCGTTGTTGTTGGTGAGCTGGGTACATAAAGTTGTGGTGGCGATGACAATGAAGACCATAAGCTGTCCGCTGAAGCCCGCAAGGATGGGTTCGCATATATCGCCAATCCACTTTGTGACGCCGGTGGCTTCAAATGCGCCGGTAATCCTGAGAACGGAAGCAACCAGGAAGAGCGCGGGCCAGGCAACGGACTTGCTCATGATTTCCTTCAGACCGATGCCTTCTTTGAAACTGAGCATCAGATATATACCGATGTAGGCAAGCAGAATGCCGTTGTTGCCCATGGCCTTGAGGAATTTTGTGGTGATCCAGTCCTTGGGAGTGATGTTCGGCAGAAGCAGCAGGACGATAAGTCCCACGAAGGACCACAGAATGGTCTTCTGATAGGTGGAAAGCTCTTCATTGAAGTGCATGCGTTCCCTGCTGGTCAGGATGGGCGTTAGATCAACCTTGAAGACATACTTCACCATGAAGAGAACGAAGAAAATGGAGAGTAATAGGAGGAAGCAGGTCACGCCCACATAGGCAGTAAGATTGATTTCCTGACCACCGCTCAACTGCTCATACACGCCGAACACGATGGCAGGAAGGCTCTTGAAGGGGAGCATCATGTAGGCAATGTCCGCCACATACAACATTGCCAGAAGCAGAATCATGGGGAAGACGTCGCCGGGTTTGTAGCCGTACTGTCGACATACTTCCTTAATCAGGGGGAAGGCCACGAGTACGGCGGCGGTCATGGTCAGCATGGTCGCCAGGGCGCACATGGCAATGCAGAGCATGAAGATCAGCACATAGGGTCTACCTGCCACAATGGGAACGCTGATGATGCGTCGCGCAACATATTCGGCAATCCCCGCAGAATTGATAATGCTGGCCACCATACAGAAGAAGAGCAGAAGAAGAAAGGTGTTGTTGCCGAAGGCTCCGCCCAGCACGGTATCCATGGGTTGCGGGAGTGTCATGCCCAGTACGACAAGTCCCATGAAAGACGGCCAGATCATGTCGATGAAGAGCCAGCCGTACAGTACGCCGAAGAAGACGCCGACAACGGCCAGACCTTCAGAAGTGAGGCCTTCCGGCGGCGTAATGATTCGAAATACAAACATGATCAGTATCATTGCGACCAGATTCAGATAGAATTTTGGGCCGTTTTTACTGATTGCCAAAACCATGTCCTACCTCCGTATGGTTGTTGGTACATATATGTCCCGACTTGCGTTCGGAACATGTCCTTCTATGAACCTATGCCCTGCGGCAGGCCGTGAGTCGGCGTGTGAAAAGGCCTGCGGAGACATATTGAAGCGGAAGGCTGGGGAATGTATCCATCAGAAAAGACACACTTCTTTTTTATTAATGACAATCATTAGATAGTTCTTTGATAAAAATAAAATATTAATAATCAATGGCCGGCTATCAGCCGGAGTTATATGCGGGGAAAAACTGTACGGTTGCGTACAGAAGACGCGGATGCTACCCTGAAACGGGGGTTCAGATGGTCACGTTCCGGAGGATTTTCGGGCACGGAGTTCGTGTGCGACATCTCGCCTGCCGGAATATTTCAGAGGGGGCCCTGCTTGTTTTTCGGATGCAGTCTGCGTGTCGACCGAACGCCCGTATGCCGGGAAGAGGCGGTACAAAGGATTGTTCGGAAAGAAGCGGAAGGCCCGGGCAGTATTCCGACTTCAGAAAAAAGGTGGCATATGCGTCTGGAACAACTTGAATATTTCGTTGCAGCGGCGGAAAGCGGCTCCATAAGAGCGGCGGCTCAGCGGCTTAAGATTTCGCAGCCCGCAGTATCCGCCGCACTCCGCAGCCTGGAAGATGAGGTGGGAGGACATCTGTTCGGGCGGGGAAGTCAGGGGATCTCCCTGACCGCACTCGGTCGTCAGACCTGTGAGGATGCCAGGAAGATTATGGAACTGGTGCAGGGAATACGGGCCAGAGGCGGGAATGCCGGCGTTCCCGGAACGGCGCAGATCTGCGCGCAGCCCCTTTTATCCTTTCATCTGACAGGAAGAATCATCGTACCGTTCAGGGAGCTGCATCCGAATATTGATGTTTTTGTGCGCAATGTGCCGAATACGGACATCATTGACGAACTGAAAAGTGCCCGCTCCTCCATTGCGGTCACGCTGGTGGCTCTGGGCCTCAAAATACGGGAGCAGGTTCGTGCGCTCGGGTATGAGATCGTGCATCTGTACACCGACGAGAGGAGAATGTTCATCGGCGCAAGCCATCCTCTGGCAGGGCGAAAGGCCTTGAGTATGGAAGATTTGCAAAGTCTGCGCATCGCCTACTATTCTCACGGTTCGGATAATGTTTCACGCCGTTATGCGCCGTACTTCGGCGGGGAATACCGTCTGGCCAATCGTGAGGACATTCTGGATCTGGTGCTGCGCAACGAGGCTGTGTTCATTCAGGCGGGGCATATGTTCCGCCATGATTACCGTGTGGCAAAGGGTATGATCGTGGAACGGAAGATTCCTTTGCCGGAACTCGATCACAGTGTGCCCATAGCCGCCATTCATACTCCGGATCTTTCTCCTGCGGAAAAGCTGCTCTGGGAGTATCTGCTGGCTCACTTTTCCGAAGGGTTATAAAGAGCTTTCCGACGTCTTACCCTTTCTTCGCTCCGCAGGCAGAGGAATCCCCGCTTTTTTCATTCTCTTGCGCAATGTCGCAGGAGGCAGACCCAGAAGTGCAGCCGCTCCCTCCCTGCCCTGAATGCGCCAGCCGCTCTTTTCCAGAGCACGAAGCATCGCTTCCCTGTCCTCGCCCTGACCGGAAATCTGTTTCCAGGCAGCTTCTCCTGTTTCAGGCTCAAAGCGGACAAAATCTTCCTTTCGGGCTGAAGAGAGCAGTATCGCTCTTTCCATGGCATTTTTCAGCTGCCGGACGTTCCCCGGCCAGGGTTTGGAACGCAGAACATCCATTGTTCTGCGGGAAATCCGCGGAGCATGTTTGATTTTCAGTTGAGCCACGATATGGCGGTAGAAAATTTCGGCCAGGATGGGAATATCTTCGGGGCGATCCCGGAGCGCCGGTATCGTTATGGGAAAAACGGCGATTCTGTAATACAAATCTTCCCTGAACCTTCCTTCCGCCACCATGCCCGGGAGGCTGCGGTTTGTGGCCGCGATAACGCGCACGTCCACCGGAATACTCCGACTTGAGCCCACCCGCATGATTTCCCTGTTTTCCAGAACCCTCAACAGGCGCACCTGTGCCGAGAGAGGAAGTTCGCCTATTTCATCCAGATAGATTGTGCCGTGATTGGCCTCTTCAAAATATCCGGACTGCCGGGACGTGGCTCCTGTAAAACTGCCCTTTTCATGTCCGAAAAAAGCGCTGTCCAGCAATGTTTCAGGGATACTCCCGCAGTTTACCCTGATGAAGGGGGCTCTGTAACGCGGCGACTGGCTGTGCAGGGTTTCGGCCACAAGCTCCTTACCGGAGCCTGTCGGGCCGGTAATCAGCACGGTAGTGTCCGTAGGGGCAACAATATCCACCAGATTCATGACCTGCGACAGGCCGGAACAGCAGCGGAGCTGCTGCTCCCGTGTAACGGGCAGCGGCCCCTCGGAGGAAAGGAAGAGCGGGCCTTCCGGCGCATCGCGCAGATAACGCAGGAACAGAGGACGGATAAGATGCAGTGCGGCTTCCAGAATGCTCACATGTTCTTCTGTAAAGCTGTTCTCCCTTGAGGCAAGAAGATACAGCGTATAACGCTGTTCGAGCTGCGGATCCGTTTTCAGCAGGGTGTAGATGATGGAACGCTGGGAGAGTCCCACCTCCTTCATCTGGGCACAGAATATGGGCTGTCTGCGGATATCGTTACAGAGCAGGCACTTGTTTGTTGCGGGAAAGACGCTGAACAGTGTGTCGTCCGAAGCTCGTTCCTTCAGCATGGGGGCGGTGTAGGGATTTTTGAGGCTGCTCTGGATGGAATATTCCAGATAAATGGTCGTCATGCGGAGCGTTCTGTCAGCAAGATGGATGCGTGCCACATCAAAGGGGATGTGCCGTTGAAGCTCATGAAACAGCGCGTAAAGGCCGTCCTTGGTGTGGACGCAGTCCAAAAGAGAAAGAAGCAGGTTGTTCTGCAGGAGAATATTGGTATCCTGGACTGTCATATCGGGCTTCCTGTGATGTGTGATGGTGTGCTTTATCACAATCCAATGATTTATATAATAAAATATATAATTAGAACAGGAAAGGTGTGTTTTTTTGTTTTTGGGTTTAATAGATAATATATTGAAATAATTTTATAAAATTGATGGCATATTTGTTGCTTTTCCATATGGCGACATCAACAGAATTCCCGCGACATGCGGGAAAAGGAGCAGGTTATGCCCAAGAATGCCATTGTCGTCATGTTTGACAGCCTTCAGTTCAATTATCTTGGTTGCTACGGCAACGAATGGATAAAAACGCCAAACATGGATCGCCTGGCCCGTGAAGGCGTGCTGTTTGAGAATTGCTATACGGAAGGTCTGCCTACCGTTCCCTGCCGCCGCGCCATGCACACAGGGCGCTACACGCTGCCGACAAAGGGGTGGAGCGCGCTGACCATGGACGATACCACCATCGCCGATCTGTGCTGGGGGCGCGGTATCGACAGCGCGCTGGTGTTTGACTGCCCCATGTACCGTCTCTTCAAGTTTGGTTATACGCGCGGCTTTGACAAGGTGTACTTCACGCACGGGCATGAAGGTGACACGCAGTTCTATGCCAAGGATCCTCTCTATCATGTGAAGGCTGAAGACTATGTGGAAGATCATGTGCTTCAGACCGCGGACAAGACCTTCGGCGGCAGGATCGTGGGCCCCATGCTTGAGGAGATGAACAGCTACCTCAACCAGACTCAGTACTGGAAGAGCGAGGAAGATCGCTACGTCGCCCGTACCATGCGCAAGGCCATTGAATATCTGGAAAATGTGGATCGCAACAAGCAGTTCTTCCTCTGGGTGGACAGCTTCGATCCGCACGAGCCCTGGAATCCTCCCTCGGTCTATATGAATTTCCCTTGTCCCTACGATCCCGATTATAAGGGCAAGGATCAGTTCCTGCCTCTCATGGGAGATGTTGATGACCTGTATACTGAAGAAGAGCTGCACCATATCCGTATGCTGTATGCCGAACTGGTGACGCTGTGCGACAGCTATCTGGGCATATTCCTGGATGCTGTGCGCAGACTTGGGCTTGAGGAAAACACACTGCTCATGATGGTCTCCGACCACGGTGAACCTATGGGCAAGGGTGAACACGGGCATGGAATTATGCGTAAGTGTCGTCCCTGGCCCTATGAGGAACTTGCCCATACCCCCATGATTTTACGAGCCCCGGGAGTCAAGGCGGGTCAGAGGATCAAGGCCTTTGTACAGTCCTGCGACGTCGCCCCAACGGTGTGCGACTGGCTGGGGATCGGCGTGCATCCCGATATGCACGGCAAATCGCTGCTGCCGCTGGTGCGGGGCGAGGTGGACAAGGTGCGTGATTTTGCCATTGCCGGTTATCACAAGTTTTCCTGGGCCATCTATACCGAGGACTGGAGCTATATTCACTGGCTGCGCAAAGGTGATTCCTCCTCTCAGTCGAGCCTCGTCTATGACATGTATGTCCAGGGTGTCATGGATACGGGCAAGAATGTCATTGATGACGTGCTGCGCGATAAATACTCCAAAAGTTCCGTAGTACGGGCGGACGACTTCAATAAGAAAGAAAGCGAAGAACAGCGCAAGTACCGTGAGGCCGCGACGCTGGACGGCGAAGATCAGTGGACCTGCACGCCCGGTTCCGTGGCAGCCCTCCCCGAAGAGGACGAACTGTATGACCGCAGAAACGATCCCTTCCAGCTGCACAATGTGATTGCCGAACATCCCGAGGAAGCGAAAAAGCTGCTGCTCATGCTGAAGGACTTCATTCAGGAAGTGAGCGAATAGTCTTTGTCAATGCGGCCGCTCGCGGGCGGCCGCATTTCTGAAGAGAAGAAATACGGGCAGGGGATTCGCATGTCTGTCCCTCTGTTGTCTGTGCAGCTGTTCCGGCCGTGAAAGGCAGCGTCCTGTACCGAGCAGGCGCGGACTCGTATCGCCGATTCATGTGCAAAAGTTGTTATGACAGCTCTGCTGATAGAGGACAGGCGGAATCCTTCTGCTGATTTGGATAGGCCCCGGGGACATATTTTTCATTTCAGTTTTTGCAGGAGACATCATGCAACTTGAAAAGGATTGCCTGCCGGAACCCGGGCAGGATGCCTGGCCCATAGGCAAGAGGGCTGCGTTTTTCACGTTTTTTCTGTCCTGCACCTTTCTTCTGCTGGATTTCATTGACAGGCAGGTGCTGGCAGCGCTGTTCCCCTATCTCAAGCAGGACATGGGGCTGAGCGATACTCAGCTCGGTCTGCTGGTGTCCGTCGTCAACGTGTCCATTGCCGTGCTGACCCTGCCCACGGGATATCTGATAGACCGCTGGAGCCGCAAATACATGATGGGCATAATGACATTCGTCTGGAGTCTTGCCACGGGAGCCTGTGCCTTTGCAGGAGGTTTCGGACATCTGTTCGCAGCCCGTTTCTTTGTCGGTGCTGGCGAGGCGGGATATGTTCCGGCAGCCCAGAGTCTGATTGCGGCCAGCTTTCCCCGGAAATACCGCTCCACGGCGCTGTCCACCTTCGTGACCTGCGCGAGTATCGGCTCTCCTCTCGGTTTGCTCATAGGTGCGTTCATAGCGGAGCATTGGGGATGGCGTCATGCCTTTGGCGTTGTGGCCATACCGGGTATGCTCGCGGCTTTTCTCTGTATCAGGATAAAGGATTTCACGGTTCGGCGCGCCTGCAAAGCGGAGAATGAGGAGCAGAAGGCAGCAGTCTCCTCACGGGGTGAATCCTGGGGAAACATTGTTCTTTCCATCCTGCGCACACCCTCCTGTCTTCTGGCCTTTCTGGCCATCGCGGCCAATCAGATGTTCACGGGGGTCATGATTAACTGGGGAGCGTCCTATTTCAATCGCGAGGCGGGTATGGATCCGGCCAGAGCCGGTGCTCTTGCGGCAGTGGTTCTTGTCGGGCTCGGCGTGGGACATGTGGGCTTCGGCATGTTCATGGACTGGATGCGCAGCAGGGGAATCGTCCGTACGCTTTCCTGCATAGCCCTTGCATGTCTCAGCTGCTTTGTCATGGAAGCGGCGGCCTTCGGGCTCTGCACACCGGGCAGTGCCGTTCAGGTCTTTCTGTTTGCTGCGGGCCTGTGCATGGCCGGAGGCATTCTGCCCATGGGCTATACGGTAACGGCCGATCTCACACCTGCGCATCAGCGTGGAACTGCCGTGGCGCTCCTTACCGTGTTTCAGAATCTGCTCGGCTTCGGCCTGGGACCGCTGCTGGTCGGGATGCTGTCCGATAATTTCGGCCTCGGAACCAGCATGATGCTGTTCACCGGGGTGGAATTTGCGGTAGCCCTGTGCTGCATCGGCATACGGGCTTCCTATACGCGGGATTTTGAGCGTATGGAAAAGGTTGTGGTGGAATTCTAATCAGAGCGTATGCCTTGCGGTTTCCCCTGTGTGAGTGGGGAACCTTTTCCGGCGGGACGGATGTCGTCCCGCCGCTGCCGTTTTAATTCCCGCCGAACTGGCCTAACGGGTTGAACTGTCCTTTATATCCCGCCTGCCCGCAGGCTGACGATACATTCCACATGCGGGGTTTGGGGGAACATATCTACGGGGCGTATAACCTGAATATCATACGCTCCTCCTTCGTTCAGACGGGCAAGATCACGCGCAAGCGTGGCAGGGTTGCAGGATACGAGAATAAGATGCTCCGGTCTGGCGCGCAGAATGGCCTGCGTGGTTTTTTCATCCATGCCCGCACGGGGAGGATCGCAGACCAGCAGATCCGGCGTGCCGAAACGGCGGAAATATTCGCCCAGACGGGCGGCGTCGGCACACTCAAAACGAACATGGGTCAGCTCGTTTGCGTTTTTGCGCGCCAGCTCCACTGCCGGAGCGACGCTCTCCAGCCCCAGAACGCGATCGAAGTACGGAGCCATGGTCAGAGCCAGTCCTCCCACGCCGCAATATACGTCCCAGCATGTGTGCAGGTTGTTTTTTTTGTGGAGTTGTGGCGAGGAATCCTCCATACCGACGGAAAATTCCAGAGCCATAAGCAAAGCCTCGCCGTACAGTCTTGCGGCGGTATCCGTGTTGACCTGAAAGAAGGAATCGTGTCCAAGCCGGAGCCGCAGCGTGTTGTCATGCGGCAGATTCAGCGTTTCCGTCAGAAAGGTTTTTCCTGCTCGGTGCAGGGTACGCTCGCCGTAAGCGATGTCTGCCCTGGCACGGCGTTCGCTGTGGACAAAACCGTCTGCAAGACCGGAGGAGAGCAGTTTTTCTCCGATGAGCCGGACGCCGGTTTGCTCTTCTTCCGTCGCAGGAGCGCAGATCAGTTCGACCAGCAGCAACTCCCCTGCTTCGCGCAGCACGGCATGGCGCAGCAGACCCTGTTTGCCGTCCCATGCCTTCAGGCCGGAACTGCGTGTTGCTTCCCGCAGCGCATCATAAGCGCGCATCATGCGGGGCGCGGCGAGCATGCAGGAAGGAACTTCCACCACATCGCGGGAATTGCGCCGACGCAGCCCCAGCACGATTCCTTTTTCGACATCGGGCGCAAAGGCGAATTCCATCTTGTTGCGGTACCCCCACTCCTTGACGGAAGGAATAATCGGACGAAAAAGCGGAGTGGGGATACGCAGCCTGCCGATACGGGCAAGCGCGTCGGTCAGCAGGCGTTCCTTCCAGACAAGTTGTCCGGCATAGGGCATCGTCTGCCAGGGGCATCCTCCGCATTCTGCCGCATGGGGGCAGGGAGCGGGGCGTTCGCCGCCCATGTCGTCCGGCACGGAATCAAGAACGCTCACAAGATCCGCTTCCAGAAAGCGTCCGCCCTTTTTGGGGTTTTCAGAGTCAAGGCGAGCCAGAACGCGCTGCCCAGGAAGACCTCCGCGCACAAAGACCACGGCTTCACCCTCGCGTCTGGCCACACAGCGGCCGTCGTGGGTAAAACCGGTCAGAACGAGTTCTCTGATCGTCTCTCCCTGTGGAAAGGAGGGTGCCGAAGTATCGCGCATGACGTGCCTCACCTTTGATGTGCTTTCGGATTCCCCGCACATATAACCGGAAAACATGAGACTGTCAGGTAGGCTGTCGTGTCTCCTTCCGATACTCCCTTGACTTTTGCCGTTTTACCGGTGCATAAGAAAAAAGCACCTCATATCACGCGACGAACAGGCGAGGTGCAAGTATTAGACAAGGAGCGCACGCCATGTTTTCCCAGCTCATTGAAAGTGCCATGCATTCCACCCCGCAGGGATTTGTGGGAGTGGGCCTGATTTTCGTGTATTTTGTCATCATGATGTGCGCCATTGTGTATCGCATCAGAAAGGGCGATCATATGCGTCACTGATTCCGCCTTTGCACGAACCGGAATTTTGCGGCCGCTTTTGCGGCCGTTTTTTTTGCACGGAGGGATAAGGTTCCGGACGGCGGCAATGCTCTGCCTCAAGAGTTTCCGCCTCTCTGGGCGTGTCGTCTTTTACCTGAAAAGCAGATAAGGCCTGAGCGGAAAATACGTCTTCCCCACTCCAGAGGCGGAGCGACAGATGACAAGAACAGCCTTCCGACAGGGGGCGGCAGGAAAGACAACCTCGTTTCAGGGCCGGGAGGCGGGCAAGCCGTCTTCCTGAGCGGCTCCGTCAGTCCCGTTGGAGAGGAAGCAGGAATCAGGCGGACGGGTGCTGTTTCCAGCGGTTGTGCATCCAGAACCATTGCTCCGGCGCGCGCTGCACGGCTTTTTCCACAGCCTTTGTATAGAACGTTGCGGCCGCCAATACTTTTTCTTCTCTGCTGCCCTTGAGCGTGGCCGTATCCAGAGGTTCCTGCAGGTGGAAGACATACCCGTTTCCTTCCCGCATCAGGCATACCGGCCAGATCAGGGCTTCCGCCCTTACGGCAAGCAGGGCCGGCCCCATGTTTACGGCAGTTTCCTCACCCATGAAGGGAAGAAACAGAGCTTCGCTGCGGGGCGCGTTGTGGTCGACAAGAAAGGCGACGATACCGTTTTTGCGCAGCGCGCGCAGAACGGCGGCAACAACTGTACGGTGGCCTACCATGGTTGCTCCCCGGGCTTCCCGACGGGAAGAAATGAAGGCCTGTACCGCAGGGTTGGGATAACGCCGAACTACGACCATACGGGGACGGGGAGGTTCATAAAGTTCTCCCAGCATGGAGGCGAGAAGTTCCCATGCTCCCAGATGAGCCGTGGCGGCCACAATGGGGCGACTGCAGTTCTTCAGCTGCTGGAAAAGCTCCGGCTCCCCAATACGCAGTTCGGGAAAATCCATGCCGAAACGGTCGGTCAGCAGAATTTCCATGAAGGAGCGAGCATTATGACGGAAGGCGGAGCGCGCTATATCGCGGGCCTGTTCTTCCGGCAGATTCAGATGGCGGGCGACGTTCTGCGTAGCCAGCCTGCGGCGCGAGGGGAGCAGGTGCCACATCAGGCGACCGACTCCGCTGCCGATACGCGAAAGCCCTCGGAAACCGAGAAGGGAAAGCAGGGAAGCACAGCCGGAAAGCAGGGCCAGCTGTATGCGATGAAACAGATTCACGAGGGCTCCTTGCTTTTTTTTCCGGGGGAGGGGACGAGTTCTTCCAGTTCCTGTTCAAGACGGGTTCGGGCAGAGATCAGGCCGCTATCGTCGAGTTTATCGGGATCGACCTTCCAGGGGGAGGCAAAGTATATATCGACATGTCCGAAAGGGACGGGAATTTTGAATCTGTCCCATGTGGGGAGATGGAACACGGGGCGAGGCAGAATACGGACGGGAACAATCCATGCGTCGGCATGTGCGCTGAGAAAAAAGGCTCCGTCCTTGGCTTTGTGACGCGGCCCCATGGGGCCGTCGACGGTAATGCAGGCATGTATGCCTTCCCGTTTCATCAGGCGGGATGCGCCCAGCAGGGCTTTCATTCCTCCCCTTGTGCTTGAGCCGCGCACCGTGCGCAGGCCAAGCCGTTCCAGCACCCGGGCCAGAAGTTCGCCGTCCCGGCTGGGGCTGACCACAGTAACAATATCCAGATTGCGTTTGACCCGCATAAGCGGGAAAAGTTCATCGTGCCAGAGGCAGAAGACCATGCGTTCTCCGGCCCTGTCCAGCCCGTCGACGGATTCCCTGTTCCGCTCATGAAAGCGCAGTGTGCCGCAGACAGCCTGATAGAGATAATAGAAGGGAGCTGCGGCCCAGACCAGAGATATGCGCATCATGCCTCCTGATCGGGGGAAGGAAAGGGAAATCTGATCATGCTTCAACCGTTGTAATATAAGGAATGGATGTCGTCATGGGGCGTTGCGGCTCCTTGACGGAGTTTCTTATACCTTACATTATCTCCTTGTGCCAGCCCCTTCCATTCCGGGGAGGGGCATAAAAAAAAGAGGTTGCTATGAGCGTTCTGGATTGCCGGGGCATGCCCTGTCCTCAGCCCGTGGTTCGTTGCCGCGACTGGCTTAAGGAAGGAAAGCATGCCGGTGAGATGCTGGAAGTGCTGGTGGACAATTCTGCTGCGGTGGAAAATGTGGGCAATTTTTTACGGGGACGCGGTCTGAATGTGGACACCCGAAATGAAGGCGCGTCTTTGTGGAGACTGAGCTGTGCCGTACCCGCGGACGGACTGAATGACGGTGGATCGGGAGATGCTGCGCCGGCGGCCTGTTCCGTGTCGTGCGGGCAGGCGGAGCGCGGCGCCCGTACCCTGGTATTTATTCCTTCCGAGACGCTGGGAAGTGGAGACGACGAGCTTGGAGCGAAGCTCATGGTCAATTTTCTTGGTTCGCTGCCGGAGCTTGGGGAGGATCTGTGGAGAATTGTGCTGGTCAACGGCGGGGTCAAACTGACCGCCGGAGGCCCTGCGCTGGAAAAGCTGAAGGCCCTGGCCGAGGCCGGCTGCTCCATTCTCGTCTGCGGAACCTGCCTTGATCATTTCGGCCTGCTGGACAAAAAGCAGGTGGGCGATACCACCAATATGCTGGACATCATTACCAGTATGCAGCTGGCGGACAAGATCGTCAGAGTATAAAATCCTTCCGGGCGGCGTTCACGATTCACGGCGCGCCGTCCGGTAATGTCGTACCGTTGCGGGTTGTCCGGCTGCGATTCCTGCCAGGAGGCGAAATATGAGCGAAGGCCCGGAGGAGACTGGCGCAGTGCGCCTGAATAAGGCTCTGGCCGATGCGGGAGTGTGTTCCCGGCGCGGCGCGGACGCGCTGATTTTTGCAGGGCGGGTGCGCGTCAACGGCGCAGTGGCGGACAGCCCGGGTCTGCGTGTGAAAGAGGGCGACAGAATTCTGGTGGACAGCAAGGCCGTAGCATTACGCATGCAGGGACATTCCGGAGGAGAAAAAGGGAAAAAGTGGACGCCCTGCTGGCTCATGCTGCACAAGCCGGTAGGAGTGGTTTCCACGGCGCGGGATCCTGAAGGAAGACGCACCGTACTCGATTTTGTTCCGCCTGCCTGGAAAGGCCGCAGGCTTTTCCCCGTGGGCAGACTTGATTATTTTTCCGAAGGTCTGATTCTGCTTACGGACGACGGGGAACTTGCGCACAGACTTTCCCATCCGCGCTGGCATCTGCCGCGCCGTTATGAAGTTCTGGTTCGTCCGGGAGAAGGCGCGTCTCTGTCCGCTGCGCTGCGCCGTATGGAACGGGGCATGACCCTGAAGGAGGGCGAGCGTCTGGCTCCGGTGGAAGCCGAGCAGCTTCCTCCTCGCCCTGATATGGGAAAAGGTATTCTGCTCGGTCTGACGCTGCATCAGGGACTGAACCGTCAGATACGCAGAATGTGCAGAGATCTCGGATTGACGGTGCTGAAGCTGCGCCGTGTTTCTCAGGGGCCTTTGCGTCTCGGCTCCCTTCGCTCCGGTGAGATTCGGCCTCTGGAAGATGCGGAAATCGCCGCATTGCGCCAGGCCGTAGGCCTGTGATAAAGCCGCTGCCGCGGCACAGTGTGTCAGACAGCCCGATATATGACGGAACGGGCAAAATGTGAGGAGATTCAGAAATGATGGACATACGTTTTCAGGCCGGTGGCGGAGAGCGGTGGAAAGCCGAGGCCGTTCTGGCCTTTTTCTTTGAAGGGGAAAAGGTGGAGCAGGCTGCTCCCGTATTGGAACAGGCCGTCCCCTGGCTGAGTATTGCCCCTGCCTGGCGTGATTTTCGGGGGAAAAAAGGCGAAATGACCGTTATGTACGGCCCTGCCGCGATGGATATTCCCCGTGTGATTGCTCTGGGACTGGGAGACAGAGAGAAGGCCGGCAGAGAAGACGGTCTGATTGCGCTGCGTCATGCCGTGGGCGGTGCGCTGCGTCTGTGCCGGGATCATGGTTTGGAAAGCGTAGCCGTGGAGATGTCTTCCCTTGAGCGTATTGCTCCCGTTTACGGTTTTGACGGCCCCGGTCTTGCGCGGGAAATCGCCCTTGCCGCCCTGCTCGGGCTGTATCGGTATGAACGCTGGTTGAGCGTAAAAAAGGATTCCTCCTCCGATCCCCGCTGGCTGGCCTTTCTTTTCCGCGAAGAGCATGTGAACGACGCCGTGCGCGAGGCTGCACGTCTGGCCGAGGCGGAAGCTGCGGGCCTCTGTCTGGCCCGGGATTTGGCTAACGGGCCTGCCAACGAGGTGACCCCCGCATTCATGGCCTCTACGGCGGAAGAACTCGTCTCCCGCTTTGCGGAATGGGGCATGAGCTGCCATGTGCTTGGCCCGAAGGAGCTTGAGGAACGCAATATGGGCGCCTTTCTGGCAGTATCCCGCGGATCGGAGCGCGAACCGCGTCTTGTGGTTCTGGAATATTCTCCACGCGGAGCAGAGGGAAAGCCCCTTGCGCTGGTGGGCAAGGGAATAACGTTTGACAGCGGAGGAATCAGCCTCAAACCTTCGGCAGGCATGGCCGAAATGAAGGGCGACATGTCCGGCGCGGCGGCCGTGATGGGCGTATTCGAGGCCCTGGGGCGTCTGGCACCGGGCTGGACTCCTCCCTGTCCCGTGGTAGGGCTTATGCCGTGTACGGAAAATATGCCCGGCGGGCGGGCCACAAGGCCCGGGGATATTGTGGTGACCATGTCCGGACGCAGCATAGAAATCGTCAATACCGACGCCGAAGGCCGGCTCATACTTGCAGACGCGCTGACCTATGCCCAGAAAAACTGGAATCCCGGCGGAATTGTGGATATTGCCACATTGACCGGAGCCTGTGCCGTTGCCCTGGGCAAGGGAAACGCCGGGCTCTTCGCCAATGACGATACGCTGGCCGATCTCCTTCATGCCGCGGGGTGCAGGTTTGGAGAGCGTAACTGGCGGCTTCCTGTCTGGGAAAGCAGTCGGGAAATACTCAAGAGCAACGTTGCGGATATGGTGAATTCCGGTGCGCGCGAGGGCGGGGCGCTCCATGCGGCCTTCTTCCTGAGCTGTTTTGTGGAGGAAGGGATGCGCTGGGCACATCTGGATATTGCGGCTGCGGATACGGGCGAGTCGCCCGTCAATGTCAGAGGAGCGACGGGCTTCGGTGTGAGAACGCTGCTTGATGCAGTAAGGAGCGCGCAGCAGTGGCGCTTAAACTGACCTTCGCGCAGCAGACCTGCGTTCGCGCCGCCGGCAAGGCCATGCAGGAGTGTCGCATGATCCGGCCCGGCGCGCGCGTGGGGGTGGCCGTCTCCGGAGGAATGGACAGTTTCGTGCTGCTCAAGGTCATGCAGTTGAGGCAGCGCATTGTGCCCTTCCCCTTTGAATTCATGGCCCTGCATGTGAATCCGGGTTTCGATCCGGCAAATCATGCGCCGCTTGCGGACTGGCTGCGAACGGAAGGTATTGCCGGACATCTTGAGGTAAGCGATCACGGTCCCCGTGCCCATTCCGGGGAAAATCTGCGGAACTCTCCCTGCTTTTACTGCGCCCGCCTGCGACGCAAACGTCTGTTTGCCCTGTGTGAACAATATGGTCTGACGCATCTGGCTTTCGGGCATAATGCAGACGATCTCGTCACCAATTTCCTGATGAATCTCGTCCAGACCGGCCGGGTGGACGGCATGAGCATGAACGATGCCTTTTTCGGAGGAAGGCTTCAGGTTATCCGTCCGCTCCTTCTGGTTGAAAAAAGCGATATTGCCCGGGCGGCGCGACAGTGGGAACTTCCTCTGTGGAGTAATCCCTGTCCTTCAGCAGGCAGAACAAAGCGGGCGGACATGATGAAGTTGGTCGAGGATATGTGCGAAGGCAGCAGAATTCGGCGCAGAAACATCTTTCACGGTCTGACCCGCTGGCAGTTGGCAAAAGACGGCGGAAAAAATCGTACGGAAGACGCAGATATTCTGTGAAGTTCGTTGCTGAGTCCGCAAACGTAAAAAATAGCCGGAGTGGTATCGCCGCTTTGTATTGCCGTCCCCGGAGCAAATGATCTTCAGCATGCGTACGTTATCCGGGGAAGAAAGGAATTCAGGGAAGCATGTTGTGAAGAGAAAACATTATCGGGAAAATGGCGTATGACTTGCCCGATTATGTAAATTCCTACCTTTTCTTCACATTTCGTTGACCTCGGCGGGGCTTGACTTTATCATATGGGCCTCCTGGGGTATTTCTCTTCTTTTTTCCGAACCCCTGTTATCCGTACATCTGTACATACCATGTCATGGGGAGCCAATGCTTTTCGGCAAGTACCATGTTGTCATATTTAAAGAAAAGGGAGGCTCCTCGCGGAGCCTGCGCCTTTCCGGCTGGTTTGGATGGCTGTTGTGTCTTGTTTTCTGCGGACTCGTTGCCTGCAACGTATGGCTGTGGAAGTATTTTACCCAGAATCGTGTGCTGGAAGGCCGACTGGCAGAAGCGGAATACGCGCTTGAAGCCCGTCAGGGACAGCTTACCGGGCTGGCAGAAGAGCTTGCGGCTGTCCGGGACGACCTGCAAAGAGTGCAGCAGTTCGACACAAAATTGCGTGTTATGGTCAAGAAGGATGTCGGCGTCGACGATCTGCCCCAGGGCGGAACCGGCGACGCCGGACCGGGCTATATTCCTCTTCATCGCTATGAACTGGCGACCCGTCAGATGCGCGCATTTCTTAAAGAACTGGCGCAGGAAACCCGGATGGAGGAAATACGGCAGCAGGAACTTATGCTGGCCATGCGTGAAAATCGCGGCAAGCTGGCTGTCACCCCGTCCATATGGCCGACGGAAGGCTTTGTTACGTCCAAGTTCGGATATCGCAGCTCTCCCTTTACGGGGCAGAGCAGTTTTCATAAGGGGCTTGATATTGCCGCACCTACGGGCACTCCCATTTATGCCCCGGCCCGGGGCAAGGTAAGCGCTGCCGGAACAGACGGCGCCTATGGTTTGAGCGTCGATATCAGCCACGGCGGCGGCCTGTCCACAAAGTTCGGACATATGTCGAAAATTCTGGTCAAGGCCGGGCAGGAAGTGGAACGCGGGCAGCTTATCGGCCACGTCGGCAGTACGGGGCGTGTTACCGGTCCCCATCTGCATTATGAAGTCCGTATCAACGGGGTTCCAACCAATCCTTATGCCTATATTCTGAACTGAGTCGTACGCTTTCGGTTTCGGTAGAACTCGGATTGCGGCAAAGTGCCGGGGAAAAGAGCTGGACGCTTTTCAGGGTTCTCCCTGTCCAGAGCGGCGCGGCGAGATATCGACGTTACCCTGCACAGGTCGCGCTTTGGGTCGGGCAGAGTCGTATTGCTGGAGTTTTCTGTTTGTTCAGGCTGTATGCGCCTTCATAAAACGCTGTGAAGGGCATGCCGCCTTTCCTGAGGCCTTTTGCTCTTGAACGTATCTGCATTTCAGGACGCCATGTTCCGGCTCGCAGCTTTCACTCCTCTGCCGGAATCGCCTCTTCCGACCATACCCGTATGCCCTGCGGCCACCTCTCGTGGGTCAGATCTCGCGTAGATTGCGGCTGACCGGCGGCGCAGTCTCGCTTCGCTTGACTCCGGGAGCATGTTCAAAACAAAACCTCTTCAAATTGTTCTGGTGTGAGCAGAAGGGGGATAGCGATACAGCCTTTCCAATTCTTCCCCGGCAAACTCTGTCTGATTTCCCCGGGCGTAATACATCCATCCGTTCAGAATATGACAGGATTTTTGGAAAAAGTTCCCCGTTCTGTTGGCTGACCATCAGGATACGGCCATACTGTACGGGAAATTCCTCTGTTCGCCAGCCTTGGAGCCGGATGATGCGTTATGATTGCCATAAATTTTATTGTATATATTGTATTGAAATAAATTGATAAATTGCTTTTATTCTGTTCTGGAAAGGCGAAATACGAAAAAAAATTAAAAATATTGCCGAAAATTCCTTGACGAAGCAGGCAGTTTCCCCTAATAAGACATCTCCACGTTGGGCTATCGTTCAATTGGCAGGACGACGGATTCTGGTCCCGTTAATCATGGTTCGAGTCCATGTAGCCCAGCCATATGTCCCTATCGTCTAGTCGGCCCAGGACAACGGCCTTTCACGCCGTCAACGCCGGTTCGAATCCGGCTGGGGACGCCAACATTTTCAATGGTTTACACTCTGCCTTAGTTACTGGATTGCCGTGTACACATTCGGGTGTACACAAAATGCCTCTTGAGATTCCGCCTCAGGGGGCATTATTTCTTTAAGCAGCTCGTCAGCCGCCGCCGCGATCCGAGTCGCCCCCAGCGCATCAAGAATGACCGTGGGGGGCGTGTAAAGGCCCGCACTGCGGATATAGAGATCCGTTGTCGTAGCCCGTGAATGACCCATGAGTATCTGGGCCGCATTGAGGCCACCGCCCACAAAGGTGATGGCCGCCGATTTGTGCCGCATGGAGTGAAAGCCGAAAGGCTTCACGCCCGCCCGCCTGCACAGGCGCGGCATGAGGTGATTACGCTGCCGGAAGGGCAGCCCCATGCAGGTGTCGTTTTGAATCTGCATGAAGACATTATCAACCTGACATGGCCGAACTGAAACCCACCACCTGAGAGCCTTGGCCAGTTCGGGATGCATACCTGCCCAGCGGGTACGTTTTTTGCCGCCCTTGCCCTTATGATCAGTCAGGCGGATCAGACCTTCATCAAAGCGCAGATCGCGCGACAGCGACAGTCTGAACACTTCTCCCCGGCGGGCACCGGTATAATAGTACGTCAGCAACATAATGAGATCCTGCCCTTGCGCCTGCTGGAGCACCTTGATCACGTCCTCTTCTGGCGGCACATACCGCTCTGCCGTGTCAACCGTGTACGGCCTGATCTGCTCGAAAACCTGCATTCCCTGGGGGAAGCCCTCGATATTGTCCTTTCCCCAGTTCATCGCAGCCAGCAGATTTTTACGATAGACGTTACTGCGATTAAGACTGCGCTCATCAGCCACATCAGCCAGGAACTGAGCCGCCATGGGCTTCGTGATACCCTCAAAGGAGTCTATGCCCTCATCCCTGCAGTACAGCAGGAACTCGGCCATGACAGTCTTTTTTTCGGTATAGGTGATATGGCTCATAGTACGCATCGCATGATCAAGATACTTTTCAGACCATTCCAAGAGCCGCTCGAAGCCCGTGAGGATCGGGCGCGGTGTTTCCTGCTGCTCCATCGCCGCCAGAATCTCTTTTTTTCGCTGCACCTCCCAGACTTTTGCCGCGGTCCACTCCGGGCCTTTTTTCCGGCCGGGCGGAAAGACCTTGCTGTCCACTTCCCGGCCATTGATGACAACTCTGGCCACCCATTCGTTGTTTCGACGCTTTAACTGTGTAGGCATTGAACCACTCCATCACAGTGCCCCACCGAAAACGCCAGCGGCTCCCACATCGCCTGCCGCCGAGTTCTGAAGCTACTCGCCTGACCGTGCGAGGGTCAAGCCGCAGCGCGGCGGCAACCTCGGTCAGTGTAAGTATATCATCAGCGGCAGGCATGGCAGCTACCCTCTGACGACTGCCCGAAGAACGAACAGAACCAGCATGATTACAGCGAGTTTCATGACTCCGCCCGGCATCAGCCCTGACCTGAAACCGCTGCCGGGATGCTGGTCAGTTTGCCCAGCCTGCCGCCCGGGCAAAGCGCGGCAAGACGTGTCATGACATCTTCCAGCGTCGATCCGGCAATGCGCACAGGCCGGCCGCCCACCAGAGCGAAAACTGTTGCCTTTGCCCTGTCGGGCTGATACATATCGTCTGTCCGCATGGTCCCTCCTTGCGGTCCGTGCCTCCGGCTGTTCGCGCAGCGCGGGGGCTTTGTTATGCCTGCTCCAGATTGGCCTGTAGCCGGCCCATGAATTCCGCGCCCTTGTCCAGCACGCCGCGCAGTTCGCGCAGGATGCGCCGGGCATCAAGCTCACTGATTGAACCATCTTCCAGGGCTCTGCGTCCCTCGCCCGCCACATCGCCCATTTCTCCGAAAAGCTCGCCCATGATGGTGACGAGCGTGGGAGCGTCCACAGCATCCACAGGCTCCGGCAGCACGGCGGCATTGACCGTTACCCAGCGGGCAAGTATATCGTTGCCCAGAACGGCGCAGAGACGCGGCAAAGTCGGAAATGACGGCCAATAGCTGTCGTTTGAAAAAATGCGGTTGGCCACGCGCGGTGACCAGTTCATGGCGGCCGCGATTTCGTCGTCAGCCCTGCCGCTGAGCGATACTGCGAGGCGCAGGGCGGAAAATGCCGACATGCCCTTGAGAACCTTATCACTGATGCTTTGCATGATATGTCCCCACAGTTATCATATTATGATATCCTGCCATTCCGGCGCATGCCGGAACGGCAGCTCACCGCCCGCCGCAGCGGCCTGGGCAGCAGCTCTTCAGGTATGCCAAGCGCACGCAGATGAGGAATATAGTCTTGTGGTATTTCTCCCCGCGCATAGGCCTGCCCCAGCCAAGCCTGGCTCATGCCGAGAGCGGTGGCAATTTTGTTCAGGCTGGTCCCTTCGCGCATTGTCCAGATTATCATCTTTTCTCGCAGCGTTAAATCGCCTATTATGCTCTCAGTGTTAGTGTCCATGGCGCCTCCTTACTCAATTTAGGCAAAAACTATCCCCATTTTTATGGTATAGTCAATAGGTTAATTATGAAATTGTGTGAACGTCTGCGCTTACTCATTGAAAAAGTAGAAAATATTTCCCAGAACGAATTCTGCCGCCGGGTAGGACTGAGCCCGCAGACGCTGAGCAAATACCTCACGCCGGAGAAGGAATCAGGGGTGAAAGTGGAAACCCTGGACCGAATTATGGCCACTTTCCCCGAGATCAACCCTGCATGGCTCTATTACGGTGAGGGCGAGCCTCTGCGCGCGGATCAGCCGGAAGATGCCGGCATGGCTCTCCTGCGGGAGCAGGTGGCACGGCTTGAGGGCGAACTGACGCAGGCCCGGAAAATGCTTGTGGATACACAGGCAAAGTATATCGACCTGATGGAACGATATGACGCTACCAGGGGTCTCCCTCGGGACAAACTGAGCGAGGCTGCCCGGGAACTGAGGGAGCATATGGATGCCCCTGGTGTGCGCTTGGCTGGTACCAGCCATGGCGACAGTGACAAGCTGAATTAAACAGAAAGGCCCCGGCAAGTCGGGGCCTTTCTGTTCGGCTACTTGAGAAAAGCGATAACGGCAACGATGAGCGCAGTTTGCGCCACCATTGTGGCAATCATCCACTTGAGAATTTCGTGCTTGTTGGTTTCCATTTTATTTTCGAGCATCAGGATGTCTGCCTGCGTGGCAAGCTCCTTTGCGGCAACCATTTCATCCAGTGCAGCCTTCTGGGCTTTTGCCAGCGCATCGGCCTGTTCCTGCGGCATCCCCGCAGATTGCAGCGTCTTGCTGTATGCCAACGTATCAAATGTGATAGCGGTCATAACGGCCTCCTTGTATGGAAGTTAACCATTTGCATATATTTCGTCTACCTTTTCCGAACCTGCTCCGGCTTGCCCGGACCGCGCAGGCAGCGAACCTGTCACGTCCCGGCGGGGCCTTCTTCGCGCTGATTGTCAATGAACGGGCGGTGTTCCCGCTTGGTGAAAATAAAAATGCAATAATTTATTGCTTTAGTCAAGACAAAATAGCAATATATTATTGCACAAAAATACATAAAAAAAGCCGCTGATTGCGGCCTCTTTATGCTCATAGCCTGTTGTTTTCGAGGGCGCGGCTCAAAACACGGGCAGGGTCTACACCCAGCGGGGCGCATAACCTGACAAAATCCGAAATACAAAGTTTCTGCGGCTGTCCATTGGATTGCGGTTTTTTCAGGTTCTGAATTTTCCTGCGCCCATTTATTGTACCCAGAAAAGCGGAATTTCCCCACGCCTCGTCGGTCAGCCCCTTTTCCTTGCGGAGAGCGTCAAGGTACTCAAGTATGTCGCGCTCAACTTTCACGGCAACACCTTCTTCGATCATGGCTCCTCCTGCGTATGATGAGGAGTATAGCACAAAAATGCGACTAAATCTTGCCGTATTTTTCGCTTTGACTCAAGCAATATTTTATTGCTATAAATCTTTTGTCCATACCCCCATGGCCCGAGTATCCGCCATGCACCACACACCGGGGGCGCGGACGCCAGAAAGCCCCCTTACGGGGGCTTTCGCTTGTGCGGCATGGGGCGGAGTGATATCTATGCGTCGGGCCGGCCTCCCGTAAAGGAGGTAAGCTCATGAAGCAATTCCTGCTGGATGTCCTTGCGGGCATCGTATCGGCCCTTGTTGCGGCCTGGGTTCTTTCCGGGCTGAAATAAGCGCGGCCCGGTAGGAATTGCCGTTCCTACCGGGCCAAAGTTCGAGTAGCAGTTTCTGCTGTGAAACTCGGGCGGCTGGCCCAAGGGGCCGGGGGTGTTGACGCACTTCCGGCCCCGCTTCTGTTAAATACGGCACAGATTCTGTATTGGCAAGGGCTTTCGCTTGTGCTGTCTCCAACAGAGTGATACCTAAGCCGCCGTGGGCACGCCCTCCGGAAGGAGGTGATGCCTATGCTGCACTTTCTCCGGGCAGTCGTGGTCAACGCGCTTGGCCGCCTGCTGGCTTATTTGGTCAGACGCATGTTTGATTAAATGAGTTCGCCCCGGCAGAAGGTGAAGCTTCTGCCGGGGCCGCGCTTTGAGCTTGTCACAAGCTGATAAACTCGGAGGACGTGCCCCCAAGGGGCCGGGGGTGTTGACGCACTTCCGGCCCCGCCCTTTTTAAATAGGACTTTCAGAGGTCTTTTGCAACAGCTCAGGCGGCCTTGCGCCGCGAAAGGATCAGCCGCCACCAGAAGGCCTGGAGCCGTGCGGGGCTGGAACCGTCAAGAAAGAGGGGGAAAAACATGTTACCTCCCGAGGTTGATGATTTTTGCCTGACCGCGCGGGGCGTCGAGGGGGTCTGGCGCGCCCGCGGGTTCAGGCTGGCTGGCCAGCAGAATAGCCAGAATCTGTGTTCCTAGCCTTTCAAGCTGGTCAAGGCGGGGCGTCCGCCCTCTGGTGCCCAGAGCCATGGCCCAGGGCATGGCCTCCTGCATGGCGGCCTTGAGCAGCATGTCCGCCCGGGGGTAGGCGTCCATCATCTGCTCCGCGTTGGCCGTCATGCGCGAAAGCAGCTTGTCTCTTGCCGGGAAGGGCGCGGCCATGGCCTACACCGCCTTCTGTTCCGGCTTGCCTTCGCCGGATTTTCCTTCCGGTACGGCTTCGCCGGGTTTTTCCGCCTGCCGTGTGCCGCCGAGCAGTTCGCGCCCCCAGCCGGTATCCACGGCGTTTTTCTTCCGGTTCTCCGCCAGCGCCACGCCGAGAACGGTATCAAGGAAGGCCTGCGAGGCGTTGCCCTTGCTGGCCAGACGCGGCTCCGCGATGTAGTAGACCATTTCGCGGGGCTGCACGGCGTCAAGGTTGGGCGGCATGTAGTCGTACACCCTGAACGCCTTGATGCGTTTTTCCGTGGTGACGCGTCCGACTTCCGCCGAGGCGGGAATGAGCAGATCAACCACCACCATATACAGCGTCTTGCCCTCCGGCGCGCCTGCCACCCTGACAGGATCGCAGGCGGTCTTGATGACGCGCGCGCCGCTCAGGTTGGGCTGCACGGTGGTGTCGTTGGCCGGATCATACAGCAGATGCCAGATATCGCCCTCGAACTCGACCGAGGACGGAAAAAGTGACGTGTTGGCCATGGCGTTGCCCTCCATGTATGGTTATTTCGCAGCCTGCGCGCAGAGCTGAAGCAGGGCCGCGACAGTGTGCGTCAGTTCCTTCCGGACGTCTTTCAGGGGTTTCTTTTCTTCCAGCGCGGCGAGCAGTTCCCCTGTTTCCATCTTGACGATGCCCGGATAGTCGCTCTTCTTGAGGTAGTCCGGCCAGGTAGGCGGCGGGGACTTGATGACGTCCACCGCGGCCTCAAAGACGCCGGGCAGCGCGGCAAGAAACGGCTTGCCGGTAACGATGCCCGCAAGCCTGTCGCTCAGACCCTTGAGTTTGGCCAGCCCTTCGTCGGGCCTGGCATGGTCGTCGTCATCGTCATCATCGCCGGACTTGCGCTCTTTCTTCTTTTTGCGTTCAGAGCCGCCGGATTCGCCGTCTTCCAGCTCTTCCAGACGCTCTTCCAGCTTGCGCAACCTGCGCTCCAGGCGATGCACCTTTTCCGCCGAGTCCTCGCGTCCGGACTCGCGGCTGGAACCATGGCCCATTTCGTCGTCATAGTGACGGCGCGAGCCGAAATGTCCGTAGGGGCCGTCTTCTTCCGTGCTGGCCCGATGGACAAAACGTCCGTTTGAACCGCGGCCCCGACGCATTTCCTCGTCAGTGTAAAAGTCCGGCGCCAGATATCCCATCTGCCGGTTCTGCGGCGGCATGGTCATGTCGTGGCCGCCGTTGGCGTAATCGCCGCCGTACATGCCGGGATGGCCGTATGCCCGGGCGCCCTGATGACCGCCCTGCATGCCGCCGTTGCCTCCTGTCTGGCCCCCTGTCTGGTTGACGCGCTCGCCCCGTTCGCCGGAGGAGCCGCCAAGCACGAGTCGTACACCCATGATTATCTCCTTGTGCGGGGCGGGATCGCTCCCGCCCCGGTCGGCAACCCTGGAGGGCTGCGGGTTGCCTAGGCGGCAGCGGCGGTGGAGCCGGTGGTGGTGCGGAACGCGGCCATATGGCCGAGTATTGTGGTCAGCATGGATTGCATGTCGTTGCGGGTCTGCTGGGAGGTTCCGGCGGCCAGGGCGCTGTTGAACTGCTGGGCTTCAAGCTGGGCGATCTTGGCGTCCTTGGCGTTCATTTCGCGCAGCAGACGCTCACGGTCGATCTGGGAGATGAGGGCGCGGGTGGCTTCGCCTTCCGCGTGCAGGGCCGCGCGGGTGTCGCAGCCTTGCCGCTCGATGTTCCGGTTCGTTTCGCAGCAGCAATCGGAAATGGCCTTCTGAGTCTGGCAGCAGCAGTTGTCGATGCTGGACTTCAGTTCAAAGGTATTCCGCATCGCCTGAACTTCATTGGCATGAGTGGCGTTGAGCTGGAAAATAGTGTTGTCTTTCTGAGCAATCTGCCCATTGAGGCCTGTGGTGAGAACAGCCGCTTCGGTTCGGCACTGGCCCTGCGCCAGTTGCGCGCCGATATTCTGAGCGGCGGCAATGGTACGGCCGAACCCTTCGCACATGGCCGAGTTGAGATTGGTGGTCTGGATGAGCTGGTCACGGCCGATGGAATTGACGTCCGTGCGCATGGTGGTCAGAGTATCCATGATGAACTGGTTGCCCTGGTTGTTGCAGCAGTTGCCGCCGCCGCATCCGCCGTTGTTCCAGCGGTTGCCGTTCCAGGCACTGCCCACGGCTCCGCCGATGGCGCCGCCGATGAGCGCGCCGCCCCAGTCACCCCAGCCGTTATTGTTGCCGTTGATGTCGAAAGTAGGCTGCAATCCGTCCATGACATAACCTCCAAGATATTTTCCGCTCCTGCGGCGTTGTTTGAAGGTCAGCATGGCGCGGTTCGCGGCGGACGCACAGACGCGCGGATGCATGATGCCGGAACATGCCGGATTATGCCGAATGGTACCAGATCGACTCTTTCCAGTCATCCAGCCATTCTTTCGTATACCAGATATGATAGCCGTTGGGGCTGGCGTAGCGCGGGCCCTTGTCGCCCTCGTGCCACTGCTTGCGGCCGCGCCGCATCTTGGCCAGCCATGATTCGGAAATGCCCAAATACCGCGCCGCCTCTTTTGGGGTAAGCTGCATCATGCCCGTTTCTCACGCGCTTGCCCTGAAAATCCGCATGCGCTATCGTGCGCCTGCTTACCTGTACAGACAGGAGCACGACAACGGCGGATACTCTGCGCGGCAGATCCCCTCTGCGCGCGGGGCCGTGATGGGGCGGTGGTGCGCCTCATCGGTGGGGGCGTGCCGCGCCCCCGCCACTACTCAAAGCTAAAGCTGGTAAAAGTTTACCTGAGGGTAGTCTTCGCCAGTGGCGGACAAATGGAGTTTTACGGTCATTCCTGTGATGATAGCCATATCCATATTCTGCATACCACCTACATTGGTATCTCCTGAATCCCGATATCCAATGCGAGATATCGGGATCATTTCATATCTACCAGAAGTATTAGGTTTCAGACCATGACCAACAAGTAGCCCGGACACGCTGGAATAGCTGGCGGCAGTAATTGTGATGTATGAAACCTCACGCCAACTGTCAGACTGATTGGCAATTACCATCCAGAGCAGCAATCGCCCGGGTGTCAAGCCGGAGATGGTGACATCGTTGCCGTGTGTAAGCACCGCCGCGGTATGAACCAGCTTAGGACCGCCGCCAATCCCGCTCTGCTGAAGAGCCTGCGCCAATGCCTGCAAGCTGTTGACGCCTGTTCCCCCATTGGCAGGGTTGAGTATCCCCGATACGCCGGGAGTTATATTCGCGGTTCCGTCAAACGCCTCACCATTCTGCTGACCGAGTTCAACGGTAATCGTTCGCGGCGTTTGCAATTTTTTTGCAGCCAAGGCCACGCCATTGCCCTCAAGCGCAGTCCCGGATTCATTGCCGTATTTGACATCGTAGGCATTGGCTTCCGCATCCAGTTCAAGACCAATGCCCGGCTTTGGTATGTCAACAATATTTGCGATTTGCCGCCAATATTGCGCGGAAGTCTCCAGACCCGGCATACGCACTCCCGCCTCTGTCCCCACGCCTGATTCCTGCAACCAGAGCCAGGGGGAGCCGTTATATGCCACGACAATGGGATCGGGATAGCATTTTTCCTTGTCCCATCCCAGCGCCACGGGATTATTGCCTAACATATTGATTTTATTTTGTCTACAACCTGATAAAATGTGCCAAATGTGCCCAAATTAGGCTTAAAATGTGTCCGAAATATGTGCCCAACATTAGAGCATATAAAACCTGACTTCCGGATAATCATCTCCATCTGCGCTCATGAATAAACGTACAGTAGTTCCTGTAATTATGGCCATATCCATATTTTGATTCCCCCCACTACTTGTAGAACCTTTATCCCTATATCCAATTGCTGAAAGAGGAAAACTTGTTCCCATTCCGAAAATTGTTGTTTTTTGTTTTAGCCCCATACCAACAAGCAACCCAGAATCAACAGAATAATGTGGAGCTGAAATATATACAGTAGAGACTTTTCTATATAGATCATTCTGATTTGCAATTACCATCCATAAAAGCAATCTCCCAGGGGTCAAACCTGTAATGACTATATTACTTCCTTGAGTACCTGGAGAACCAGTATAAACAAGTCTTGGTGTACCACCAAGTATACCAGTATTTGTAAGCTGATTAGCAAGAGTAGATAAACTATTTGTTCCTGTACCACCATTTGCTACTGGCAAAATTCCTGTCACTCCCGGAGAAACATCTTTTGTGCCATCAAAAGATACTCCTTGATTACTCCCAACATTTACAGTAAATGTTCGAGGAGTTTCCAATTTTTTTGATGCTAAGGCTGTACCATCTCCTTCTAATGCAGTTCCAGGAATATTACCATATTTTACATTATATGTATTGTTTTCCTTATCATATTCCAAACCCATCCCTGGACCGGGGATATCTTCAACATTAGCAATCCGTTTCCAGTATTGTCCGGATTCTTCTGCTCCAGGTGTTCTAACACCTGCCGCCGTTCCTACCCCAGACTTTTGCAGCCAGAGCCACGCAGAATTGTCATATGAGACAATGATAGGGTCGGGATAACATGCGTGTTCTGACCATCCCAGAGCAACATATTCATACCCTTCGATATCAACGCGAAGGCCAGTAGCAGGCTTGACTCCTCCGAGCGTAGTCGAAGTTGCAGGTTCGGCGTTTACCCGATTGCCCGGCTCACCTTTCAGATCCACATACTCTCCCCATGTGGAATCCGCGTTCTGGAATCGCAGGGATGTTCCTTTCCAGTTATGCTCCGGTCGGGGGCCGACATCGCCCTTGTCTCCCTTTTCACCCGTCATTATCCACGGCAGATCGTTCCAGTGCGTGCCGGTGATGACCCTGTCCTCTCCCATGACGCCATCCCCGACTTTCTCGCGGATGCGCGTAACGTGCCCGTCTTCATCATAAAATTCGGCAAGCCCCCTCTCTCCTTTCAGGAGAACGGGATTTTTCAAGGCCCAGTATTCCGCACTGAATATCGGCGTTGTCATTCTGTGGGTAGACATACGTTACTCCCTGGCCGCCAGCGCAGCCATATCGGGTATGACAGGCTCCACGGCCTGCACCTCTTCCACGCTCTGCGCCGTCTGCACTTGTTCGCGGAGGGCGCGGTTCTGCGCCTGCACCTGCCGCAGGGTCACAAAGATTACCTTGCTTTTTTCCAGTTCATCGGTGCTCAGAAGAGCCGCGTCGGCTTCCGCCGCCAGCGTCGCGGGGGTGAGCATGGCGGCCACAATGTCGGTCGTCGAGCGGATCAGTTCAGCGTCGATATCGGCCATGGCCCGGTCGAACTCGGCAGTCTTGAGCGTCTTGGCACGGGCCAGCAGTTCCTCTTCCGTTGGCACGGGCGGCGCGGGTTCATCGGTTACCTGCTCGGGGTGCTCC
The DNA here is from genome assembly GCA_019119045.1 of Candidatus Mailhella merdavium. Classification (GTDB taxonomy): domain Bacteria; phylum Desulfobacterota; class Desulfovibrionia; order Desulfovibrionales; family Desulfovibrionaceae; genus Mailhella; species Mailhella merdavium. The sequence continues at coordinate 42,130 of DWXS01000083.1, forward strand.
TGGGCGTAAGCGTCTATTTCGGCCCAAAGTTTCGCATATCGCGCCGTGTGGGGAACATGAAACGCAGGATAACCGTTATAAGGGATGACATAAGACCCATCTGCCCGATGAATAATAGTAGAATTTTTCCATTCGTTCATGCTGACACCTGCCATGCTAAACCTACATAATCAATTGTTGCGGAGGACTGACTATCAATAATCGTTCCGCCAGCGGCTACCCCTCCATATATATCTAAAACTCCATTAGTCGTAAGATTCCTTTTTGTAACACTGTAAGCCCATACACCCTCCTCCGGTAATTGAAAAATCGTTCCACCCATAGCACCATATCTAGTCCACTGTCCCACGCCCTCCGCAGCCTGCGGTTTAGGTGCGCCGAAGACATCCCACGACCCCCACACAAATTGTCCTGTAGTTGTCGAACTTCCTCTGACAAATATACCAGATGGTTTAATGAACACTTGAAGGCTTGTACCAACCTCCGTTTTCCATACTAAAAGATTGCCGGTCTTTTCGTTATTCGGTGCGTTTGCAATAATATTATCAAGATAATAGTTACCACTAAAGATATCGTTTAGGTCTACAGGGTCGTAAACAACCCCCATTGCCTGAATCAATTCTCCTGATTCTTCGTCAGGGATCATGGCCGCAGAGGATATTTTCTTCCATCCCTGCATTGTTAATACGTTATTCGGCTGAACAGATGGGTCTGTTGCCTGCGGCTGCGGTACAAGACCTCCTTTGCCTGGAGCATCCGCAGTAGGAGGTGTAAACGGAAGTATATTAGAAGCATCTACCAAAGATGGAAATTTAGCAAAAGACATAGAACTATTTGTGATAGTATAATTGCCTGTTACTGTACCACCATCCTGTATGTAAAAAGCAAAAATCTCTCCTGCCTCTACATACCTAACTGTAGATGTAGAATTTACATCTGTAGCAATTGACATTGGATCTAGGTGTAATGTACTTTTAGTATACGGAAGTTTATAATCGCCATTTTCTGTAACTGAAGATACACCACAAACAAGATCGACAGCCGTATCAAACGGACTTATAGTTAAAATATGAGATATGTAATACAAACCAGATTCATTAATTTGAACATAACCTAGGCTATTCTTACTAGAAAACTTTCTAGTAAAAGAGTCTGTACGTTCTACCAAATCCCCTGGGGAGAATATAGCATTCCCCACATTTGCCACAGGAACTTCAGCAGATTCACCATTATAATAAATGTTTAGTTCCGAATTAGATGCTTGATACTCATTAGTAACAGGCAATCTCATAATTCGCATATTCCACGAAACAGTGGATGTCTTATTAGTTCCAGAGTTACTAGGTACATATAACAAGCTGTAAACAGACTCTCCAGTTTTACCCCATATAGGATATGTAAGCGTCGCATGGGCTCCAAGATTATGGCTCAAATCGAGCTCAAAATCAGTGGTAGCCATTTCAGCCCTAGATCCGTCAGATTTCTCCTGCATAAGTTCGAGAATATTATCAGCATCTTGATGCTCAGGTAATGGCTGTATAATCCACCGGATACTTACAATGTAAAATCCATCAGTATCGAAGACAAATTTCGTACCATTTACATGCCCAAACGACTTTCCTTCGTAGAAAGTTCCAACCATGTCACTAGATGATAAATCTGGAACTATGCTAGTCGACGACCCGTCACTACTAGGAGTAGAAACGCTGGGGAGGCTCGAAACACCCGGTTTCAAATAGATGTCGAAAATGTCTCCGTCATCAAACGGAACACTCTTCGTCGATATTTTTCCACTGGCGTCAAGCACAATAGTATCATTGTCGATAATCCCGCCGGGAATGACGGAGATAACATCACTGCCATCCTTAGCAATAGTAGTTCCGTCTACCTTAACATTAGTATTCTCGCGCCATGTGCCATCGCCATGGTACACATAGTCTTTTTCCGCAGAAGCAGCGGGATTCACAAGCCCGGCAGTTCCCGGTTCGGTGGCAGTCGCCCCCTCGTATTCCGGCACGGAAAGAATCCCGCCGGTGACGCGTATGCCGTCACCTATATTTGTATCTGCAATGATTTCCCGCCATGCCTGCCATTCACCACTTGTACCCTGATGGCGCACCCATATTTTTGATGCAGCACCGAACACCATAAAGGTCTGCCGGTATCTGACAACCGATGAGATGCCGGTAGCGGAACTCATGGCCTCAACCATCAGCATACCATCATTTGATGTTGTGCCGGTGGTGAACAATAAAATGGGAGGAGCGTTCAGCGTTGTTTCCTTGTGTACCGCCACATGGTAGCGGCCAAGGATCGTGGCAGCATCGAAATCCGCAAGCGGCGTATCAAAATATCCGGGATACCACGGCAAAAGCTCGTCCACGATATATCCCCGCGCACTCGCCAGATCAGTCGGATCTCCGCCGATGGCGATATCCTGCGCCACCAGCTTGCCGGATTCATCCTTTATGATGGTCACATCGTCCGGCGCACCGGTAGCCGCAATGTCTGTCTGCATGTCTTCCAGCGCCGCATACACACCGCCGGAAGCAACCGGATTGCCACTGTCCTTGACAGGTACAGGATCTATTGCTCCCGCCACGCCGAGATTGTCCCACTCTGTGCCAGTCCATGCGTAATTGGCCCCGGTGGAGGTGATGTTATACACATCGCCTTCCGCCGCATCCGTGGGCAAATCCTCCACCGTCGCCACACTGCCCCGGTAACGGTATATCTTGTCGACCAGGATTGACGGGTAGGGCAGGTCATTCCAGTGGGTTACACCGTCCCCGGTCTTCCACAGCAGCTTGTCCTCCGGAGTGCGTTCGTATCCGCTTTCGCCGTCCTCAAGTATGGGATTCGCCGTGGCCCACTGTGCGGAAGTGCCGATGCGGGCAACCTGCCGAATAATTGTCCTGTCCCCCGGTTCATCCAGTGCCGGATTACCGGCATAAATGATGCTCAGGGCTTCATCCGAAGGATCGCCGCCATAGATGATGTCAATGGCAGGAGCCAGACCACGTTCGCCTTGTATGCCCTGCTTGCCTTGCGGTATGCCAAATTCAATTTCCCCTGTACCAGAATTATAATAGGCTGTGGCCGGATGATCCGGAGGCAGGGTCTCCGCGCTGGCGGTCAGGGCCTTCAATTCTTCTATCTTGGCCTTCAACTTCTCTGCCAATGCGCCGATTTCTTTTTTTGCCTCGTTGATTTCCTCTTCCGCCGCCTGACTCGATCGCTCATCAATCTGGCGCACCAGATTGCGCAGGGTCGGCACTTCCTTGCCGCCAAGTATCACCGTCTCAAACTCTCCTCCGTTGACCCATTTATCCAGCTTGGCCGCGTCAACAGGGATTTGAAAAATGCTTTCAAGGACTTCTTCAAGTTTCCCGCAGTCAATTCCCGAACTCATATAGCACCTTTCTCTGTTTGCAGGCTCCGGGAATCCAGAAATCCGGAACCGAAATGTCAATTCCGCTCAAAATATCGTCAAAGGTTTTTTGCCATTCCATAAAATCTTCAGGAGGACGGCATACCAGCAGTTCGGTAATCCACGGGCACATGGGGTTTTCCCGCCGCCACACGTCCAGCTCGAGCGTCACGCGCATGTGCAGCCCGGCGAAGGGTTCAACCTTCGGCATGCTCTTCAGCCGCGCCGTGTGCATGTCGATATGCCCGGCGGACTGGAGCGGCATGAGAAACCAGCGCGTGCCCTGCTTCAGGTCACGCCGTACAAAACGCCGCAGGCTCTCCACTTCCTCCCGCGTCATGATGACCGCGCACTGAAAAGCCGTTTCGTCCGTGCGGTATTCCACACGCCGCAGATTGCCCACTTCCATCTGTGCCGATGCCCGGCGGTCATACGGCGAATAGGAGTAGCCGTCCTGAAGAGGCAGAGGGAACTCATCCGGCCACGCGGGCAGTTCTTCCAGGCCAGGCGCTTCGTCCGGCCCGTCGTCCACCTCCAGTTTCAGCGCGGCATACGTGTACTGACACCCCACAAGGTTGCCGAGTGAGGGGCGCTCCCGCATCCGTACCTTGTGCCATGTCACTTCCCGCCCGGAGAGCAGCGGCATTTCAAACCATTCCGCGCCCTGCCACAGCAGTTCCTGCTCCAGACTTTCCAGCCATGCCGTCTGCACCTGATCCAGCAGGAGGGAACATTCAATATTACTCTCCTCCATGCCGAACTCGTCAACCAGTTCGCCGAACACCCCGAAATCCGGCCTGGTGCGCCGATCTTCCGTCTGCGCCGCATAGCCGTCCTTCTGCGGCACGGGCATCCATTCAGGCCACCTACGCATTGCCGCCGTCCGCCGCTGTGGTCGTCACGGGCAGCACGCCGCTGAAATTCAGGGCGGCGTAGGACGCGGGCACATCGTCGAACCACGCATCCTTGCCCGCGAGCCGGAAATAATAGGTTGTCTCCGGCGTCAGCCCGGAAAGGGTATAGGGCAGGGCGCTGATGATCTGCATGCCCGTCACCGATGACGCGTCGAAGTCCGGCGTCGCGCCCTGAAGCAGTACATAGCCCGTGACGCCGTCCTGCCCGATTGGGGACGGGCCGGTCACGCTGTTGAGCGTGATGCTGTCCGCTCCCACGCTGATATCCGCAGCCGTTACCGCCGCCGGAGCAGCCGTCTCGGCGGATGCCGTCACCACCGGACCCGGCCCTGCGGCATTCCGCGCCCAGACTTCCGCGCTCATCTTGCGCCACGGGCCGCCCAGCGCCGCCGCATCCTCCGGCACCAGCTCGTATTCCAGCGCCGCCGTTCCCGTGACGGCGGCGACCTTGACGGAGTCGGCCAGAACATTGAGACTGTATTCCGTGGCCCCGGCAACAGCCTGCCACGACACCCGGAACGTGGCCCCGGCAAACCCGGCGGCCGCCACTGTCGCCGCCGGTTTGCTGACCCGTGTATCCCCTGCCCACACGGCCCACGGACTCTGCATGTCGTCGCGCACGGCGGCAACGCGCAGCCAGACAGGGCCGCGCGAAACGGCAACGCTCGCCCGGTTGATGTTCATGCGGCCCACACGCAGCCACGCTTCCCCGTCCGTGCCGGTTTCCACCTCGTAGGCGTCCGCGCCCGTCACGGTCAGCCATGAGGCTTCCAGAACCGGCGATGCGGCCGTGCCGCCCACGGCCACGGTCAGACTCTGCGGCGCGGAAAGACTGTCCACCGTGGGCAACTGCCCGCGCCCTTCCCATGCCGGTACGGGCAGATCATCGTACCCGTAGACGCGCTCGTCATCGTTGACCAGACTGACCGTGTACGTCCACAAGTCGGACGGCACCACGCTCTGTACCAGCATGCGCCGGGCAAACTCCCGCGACTGCTGGAGCGTCCACAGCGTGGGCAGAGATTCCTCTCCGGCGGTCAGCCAGTTCCACGGAGCGTCCGCGTCCTCCAGCAGCAGCGCCGCATATTCCCCGGCGTCGAGCGTCACCTCATACGCGCCGCCGTCGCCGTGCCATGCGGACAGTCTGCACGGACCCCATGCCGTGCCGTCCGGCCGGGACAGGGCAAGATACAGGTCGCCCTTTTCCGGGATATCCCCCGTATCCCGGCGCAGGGTGAGCGCAAGACCTGCCTCGTCCCATGCGTCCACCTTGCCCGACGCGGTATTTCTCAGGCGGGGATGCGATACCGTCACCACATCGCCCCGGTTCATCAGCCTCCCCAGCCCCTCAACCTGACATTCCACGCCGATGCGCCGCCAGCGGTTGCGCGCCGCATAACCTACAGCAACACGGAACGCATGTTCCCGGCCGGTGATGCCGAGCATTTCCAGACTGGTTTCCTCCCGGCTTTCGCTCTCCGGCAGAACCGCCTTCACGTCCCGCTGCTGGAAGCCGTAAGCCGCGTCCAGGTAATTCATGACCACATCATCCGGAGTGCTGGAACTCCATGTATTCCAGGTCAGCTTGAAACTGCCCCGCCGGATGTTACGCGGGGTGAGCATGTAGCGCACCGGGCGGCCCGCGCAGTCTTCCACAAAAGACAATACCGAACCTTCCAGCCTCGGCACGCACAACATGGGCTGGCACATTTCGGTGATCAACTGCCAGACCGTATAGGCTCCGTCGATATAGGCGTCATAATACCAGCCGCGTGCCTGCAAGCGCTCGTCAATGGCCCACAGCGCGTCGAGGTCAAGCTCCCGGTCGCTCAGACCGCCGCCCCATGACGCCTTGCATACCGCGCTGACGGCGGCGGCCCATGATCGCGTGGCCGTTTCCCCGCTCCATGTCCGTGTCGCGCGGTCATAGAGCGGGAGCCTGCGCGTGCAGATCAGACTGAGCTTGCTGCTTGCGCTGTTGCTCAGGGTGTTTGTGGCTCGAATCTTGATAGCCACGGCGGAAACGCCGTAGCTCAGGCTTCCCGGCAGCATGGCCCGCATGGCCTGCCACTGGATGCTGTCCATGGTGCGTCCGTTGACGGCGCTGTCCGAAGTACGCGCCAGCCTCACCTCATAACGGCCCTGCGCCACATCGCACAGCAGCGTGCGCCGCTGCGGGGTGAGCGTTGCATTCTTGAAATTCTCCGTCCGCAGCACGGCCCACTCGCTCAGGGCCGCGCCCATATCGTCAATGAGCCGGTATTCCGCCCTGATATCAATGCTGTATTCCTGCAAATCAGCGTTATCGTCGTAACGTCCGATGCCATTCGGCAGCACAATGTCGAGCTGTATCTGGTTCGTCACCGTGCCCGGCGGGTTGGCGACATACGGCCCGATTTCACCGTTATACTCCTCCTCGTTCGGGCCGTAGAGTTCCTGCCCGGACACTTCCGCAGAGGTAATCACGTTGTCCGGAAACAGCGTCACCGGACTGCCCGCAGGCACAAACTCCACCTGCACATTGTCGTATGCCGAGTCCACGCCGCCGGAAGCGCGCCAGAACACCGTATCCCCGAAGCTCATGCTTTCCACATCGTAGGTTCCCCGGCCCAGCGCGTACACGAAATAGCCGTACTGCTCGTTTTCGATGTACTGCACCCAGGGCGTGGCGATGTAGTCCGGGGTGATTTTCATGCGTCCGAAGCCTTCCGGCTCCGGCTGATACAGACGGGCCTGATTGCCCGATGAGTTGATGTTGTAGGTAGGGGACGCCGTGGCCGCGTCATAGGCCCCGGACAGGCCGGACGGCACACTGGAAAAGCCGCCCAGCGCCCCCACAAGCGCCGTCGCCCCCAGCATGATCGCGCCGTTGACAAGGCCAGTCACAAGCCCTGCGGCAACACTTCCTTCAGCCAATCCCAAAGGTCCTAATGCCAGAAGACTTCCCGGATTGATGGCAATGACCACCGCCGCCACCACGCCCAGAATCGCCGTGAGCGGATTGCTCCCGCCCCCGCCGCCCATGGGCAGTTCCACGAAAATCACAATCGCATGCGGCGCAATAGGCAGGCTCCAGCCGTCGTTCTCGCGCAGCACAGGCTGCCCGCCCGCAACGGCAATGGTCGGAGCCAGAAATTCCTCGCTCTCCGGATGCAGCAGGCCGGCCAGCTCCCGCAGGGCAAGCGGCCCTTCCGCCGTCACCCGCCGCCGGATCTGTCCACCGCAAATCAGTACAGCCTCAGGCATGCAGCCACCCCCGTTTCGTCAGCGCGGCGTCCATGCGTTCGTGCCGGTACCAGCGCAGGGCGCGATAACCGGAGGCCAGCAGTTCGCCCGGGCCGGACAGATGCACGCCCACGCGCTGCTGACAGTGCAGGATCAGCAGACCGTCCGCCGTCATGCAGGCGATGCCGCAATGATCCTCGTAGCGATTACGACTCAGGAACACGGAATCGAACTCGCGCGGAGCCTCCCCGTCCGGCAGGGGCCGCAGGCCGTAGAAACCCGGAAGCATGCTGTCGATGCAGTCTTTCAGCACGCGGGCATCCGGCGCGGGCACGGGCGGCGTCTCGATGCCCAGCAGGTCAAGATGCACGGCGCGCAGAAGTTCACCGCAGGTATAACTCTCCGGCGGATTCGGCACGCCCGCCCAGGGCTTGCCCAGATAGCGCAGATGCCAGTTTTCCGGTGATGTTACGCGCATGCCGCCCCCTCATCCCCTTACCAGCGCCGGATACCTGCCCGGCGTGTACAGCCGCCCGAACGGCAGATTAATCCAGTCCAGCACCGTGCCCGTGGCCGTCAGATCGCCCGTGGCCGCGTCAAGATACGGTGAGCCGATATGTATGCCCGGCCATGCCTCAGCCGGGCCTTCCTCCTCCCCCCCGAGAACATAGCCGCGATATATGGCCGTGATGCTTCCCCCGCCCAGCGCCGCCGCCTCAAGGTCTTCATCGAAATAATCCCCCACGCCGCAAATGCGCAGGTTCACTTCGCCGGGCGTGTTCTCGCTCTTTTCCGGCAGGGAAATGTCAAAGGGCAGGCCGATGAATTCCGCCAGCGCGCCGGGGTCATACGCCGCGTCGTCCTCCAGGCGCAGCATGAAGCGGCGCGGCTCCGGCTCCAGCGGCCAGCGCGCCACCCGCGCGGGCTGCGTGAACGATTTGTGATTCAGTTCCAGGGTGTGCAGCATCTGCACTTCCACAGGGGCGGAAGCGTAGGCTTCCGCAATGGCTTTTTGCAGAAGGTCGTTCATGACTTGCCCCGCCCTCTGTACAGCCGTCCGGCCCTGCTCAGGCCGCGCGTGCGGTCAAGATGATTGGCAAAACGGCTGCGTCCGGCATTGTCGCGCTGCACCATGCCCGCTTCCACCTGATCCAGCACGACCTCGATGTTCAGGCCGCCCTGGCCGTCCGGTGCGGCCGTGGTCTGCGCCTGAACCTGCTGCCCTGTGTTGTTGATGACGTTGACCGTCACCTCCGGCGTGGGCATGGAAAAATCAGGCGTGTAGCTCCGCACGCCCAGCGTGCCGTCCGGCCCGCGCGTGAGCGGCATGACGGCTTCCGGCCCGGCTTCGCCCATCAGCCCCGCGCCCTTGCGGAACGCGGTCAGATGCTCATTGAAGTCAAAGGTAGTCGGAGAACTGACGACCGAGCCGGAGTAATCGGATATGCTGCCGCCGGATACGACGCCGCCCATGGCCATTTTTACCCAGCCCATGGAAGCGGTAGGCGAGAAATCGCTTGAAGCCAGACCGCCGCTCACACTCATGCTTGCGGCTGAACCTCCTCCGAACATGCCGGTAATCGCCCGCACCAGCGGCGCCACCACCATGGCCTGATAGGCGATGCGCACCAGATCCCGGATCATGGAATCCGCAAGATCAGAAAAGCTCAGCTTGCCCGTGGTCGTGAACTCGACAAGGGCATCTTCCAGAGAGGAAAGGCTGGTCTGCGTAAAGCTCTCGAACTGCCGCCCCATGTTCGTGGCGTCCGCGTAATAGCTCTTCATGGCCCGCTTTGCGCCGTCCCAGCCTTCCGTACCGGCTTCAAGGCGCAGAAGTTCCCGCATCTGATCCAGATATTCCCGAGGGATATCCGCGTTCTTCCATTCCTCCATCTGGCGGTCGATAAGCTGATTCGCGTATTCCAGACTCAGATTGTACTGCCCGGACTTCTCCGCAAGCTGCTGATAGAAATCCAGCCGCAGATCGGAATTTTCCCTGGCTTTCCGCTCCGCTTCGGCCCTGTCCTCTTCCGCCCAGCTTTCACGCCGCGCGGCGGCAACTTCCTCGATTTTTTTCTTGTATTGAGGATACAGATCGATCTGTTCCTCAACCCATCTCTTGAGTTCCCAGTCCCGGAATTCGGCATCCGTGGATTTCAGTTTTTCCAGTTCCCTGTTGTATCCTTCCAGCGCCTTCAGCGCCGCCTCTGCCCTGCGCTGGGCCTCCGTCTTGCCGGTGCCGCCCGTTTTCCCCGCGTCCACCTGCGCGAAACGCTTCTGGTATTCATCCGCCGCGCGCATCAGACGTTCATAGGTTTCCCACTGGCCCATGCCCGCGGCCACCGCCGCGGTGGACTGGATGAGAGCCAGCGCGACTTCCCGCTGTGTCCGCTCGAATGCCGCACTGGTTTCCTTTGCCAGCGCGGTGTTCGCCGTGTACCTGTCCAGCCAGGAGATGGCGTCAGAGGCGCTGGTCACGAACTGCCCGCCCGCCTTGTCCAGCGCGGCAAGCTCACGGCTGAAACGGTTGGTGGCGTCTGCGGCTTCTTCCATATTGCCTGGAATAACCGTGGAAAAGGTTTCAAGGCGAAGAGTGGAATCCAGCAGGGCATCAAGGTCTTTTTTTATTTTGTCGAAACCAAGCCCTTTGTTGTTTTCTGCGGCGATTTTCTCAAGTTCTGTGATGATTACCTGGATATCCGACGCCTTGAGCAAGTCGATGTTCTCCTTTTCCAGCGGTCTCAGAACATCCCGCAATTTGTCACCGAACCTGGCTATATCCCTGTCTGACTCCACCAGAGCCGAAAAAATGGCCTGCCGCAAATCTCCGGCAAAAATACTCCCGGTCTCCGTCAGTATTTCACGCTGAGCCTGCAAAATCCTTTGATATTCCAAGTCAAGTTTTGTCTGGCTCATGCCTTGAAGTTTTTCGGCATAAGCGGATATCGCCCGTGCCGCATCATCGGCATTATCGCTGACGAGGCTCAACGCATCCGCATGCTTGCGGGCATATTTTTCAGCTCCGCTCTCCTGCATGGCCAGATAACTCAATCCGCCTGCGGCAGCGGTAATGGCCACGCCCCATGGCCCGCCGAATATGCCGAGAAGGCTGCTGAACGCGCTCCGCACTCCAAGACCGGCTTTTTTGAGCATTTCCAGAGAGGTGACGGCAGCGATATGACTGCCTGAGAGTTTTTTTTCAGCGGCATTGAGCTGATTGTCCAAAGTGAGCAGACGCGCCCGGACATTTGCAAGAACCTGTTCGGCACGGGCCGCATTCTCTGTTCCGGCGAGTCGAGCAGCCAGTGCAGCGGCCCGCTTTTCGTTCTGCACAAGCGCCAGCTTTTCCCGCTCAAGACGGATTATTTCCGCGTCCGCCGCCTCGCGGGCGGCAAGCGTGAGATTTTTCAGCCCGGCAACAACATTTTTCCTGATGCCTTCACCCTGCGCCAGAGAAGTGTTCATGAGCTTGTGCTGGGCAATAAAGGCGGCCAGCGCGGGGACACTTGCCTTCAGCGCCGTGTCGTATTCCTCCACGCCTGCGGTCATGCTTTCCACCGCGCCGCGCACGGTCTGGATGGATGACCTCGCAAGATCCGTATCCATGAAGCTGACCTTGAAATCTTCCCATGACATTGTCAGGCGGTTTAGTTCCGCCTGCAGGCCCTGGGCAGCTTCATTCGCACCTTTTTCATATTTGTTGTGCAGGACATCGGCAAACTTGCCCAGCACGTCGATGCCCACTTCGCCGCGTTCCAGCATCTTGTCCAGTTCGGCGGTGCTGACGCCCGCCGCCTGCGCGAAAAGCTGAAACGCGCCGGGCAGGGCTTCACCGAGCTGCTGGCGCAGTTCTTCCGCGGATACCTTGCCCTTGGAGATCATTTGCTGGAGAGCCAGCAAGGTGCGGTTGTACTCGTCCGAGCTGAGGCCGAGAGCGGTTGACGCCTCCGTCACGGATTCAAAGATTTTCTGCAGGTCGCCTTCCACGGCAGTTCCCGCTCCGGCCGCAAAGAAGCCCTTGGCCGCTTCCGCTGTCTGGTAGAAATTCTGCCCGAGCCTGTCGCTCACCTCGCGCAGGTAGTCCAGACGCGCCGCGCCCCTGGCGGAACTGCCCTCAATGGTGCTGAACGCCTTGTTCAGCCGGTCAAGGTTCAGCGCCGCGTCAAGGCTGGCCTTGCCGAAAACGGTAAAGCTCCCCACCGTGGCGGAAAGGCCGAAAAAGCGCGTCAGCGAACCGGCAAGCTCCTGCACTCCCTCGCGCAGAGCCGCCGCGCTGCGTTCGGCGGACTTGAAAGCTTTGCTTGCATTGTCCTGCCCATTGATGATAATCTTCGTCTGCAGTTGACTCATATGGCCCCCTGTGCGTGTTGATGTTTTTTTTCTTTTTTCATCATGCCACAGGGGGTCATTTTTGGCTACAACAATATGAATTTTTAATATATCAAACACCATAAAATGAGATAACCATGAACATAATGGAAACCCTTGCCGGAGAAATATTTTTAACCTATTATTAGCCTAAGGCTGAAAAAGGATGACAATGTGGTTAAACGTGCGGCTGATATCCTCGAAAAATTCGCCGTGGGTTCGCTTTTGGTCGGACTTTATCAGGAAAAAATGTTTGCTGTTTTCCTGGCTTTCGCTGGAATTATCGCATGCTTTTATCTGACAGGGAGGATGAAATGAGCGGAAATACCCTGTGGATACTGGCCGCTCTTTTTATGGCCGGAGTATTTGTATTCGGCCTGTACATGAGCCGCCGCAAGACATGATGAAAAACAAAAGCCCCCGCCCGGCGGATCAAACACCGGGCGGGGGCTGAAAACAGCAAGACGGAAAGCGCGTTACGCCAGCGCCATGCTGGCTATATAGCCGGAGCGGGTCATGCCTGCCCTTTCCGCCTTGCGATCCAGCGCGGTCAGGGCGTTGCGCGGCATGGAAATCGTTACCTTTACCGGCGTTCTGTCCATGTCGGGCGCGGCAATAAGCTGAAAGAGCATTTCCCCGGCGGGGGTAAAGCCTTCTTCCGCGTTGCTTGCCTCCGCCATGCGCCGTACGCTCTCCACAGGGGACGGAAGCGGCAGACTGCGTCCGGCCTTTACATATTCTTCCAGAGAAAGCTTCAGGGCATCGTGCGCCATATCCATTGCCTCGGCCATATCCATGCCCTCGGTATTCGCCTCGGGCACATCCGGAAACCACACGGCATAACCGCCTTCCGGAACCGGGCAGAACACCGCAAAATAATACGTTCCAACCATATCTATCACCTTTTCAGGGCGGGAGGAACCAGCCCTCCCGTTTTTATCGGAGCTTCACTCCGGTTTGCTTTTCGATTTCCTTGACGGTCCTTTCCGGGATTTCGGTATGCCTGCCGATTGTCGTCCGGTATATTCCGTCCTTGTATGCTTTTGTGTGGTTCCCTCCTTCGTCAAATACAAATCCGGCTTCCGCGAGTTTTCTGAGTATGTCCTTTCGTTTCATCTCGCCTCCGTTGTTTATATTTTTATGTATATTTTTATGTATTGTCAAGGTTTTTTGTGTAAAAAAATACATAAAAACTTTAATACATCTTTTCCTCGCCTGCCCGGATCTGTCCGCACAGTTCTGCATACATATCCGTGGCTACGCCTTTCTGTTCCGGGGTCAGCCGGGCAAAGTCAATGGCCGCCTGCAGAAAACGGGCGCGCAGCTTCACGCTCATGCGCCGGTGTTCGCGCAGGGTTTCCATCATCAGGGCCACGGCCCGGGCGTTCTGTTCCTTCATGGCCTCAGCCGACAGGGCGGATTCGTTCATATTACTGCGCGACATGTTCGGCCTCCCGCGGCTGCGCGCCGGCATGCGCCAGCATTTCACTCAGGGCGCGCATCTGCGCGTCAAGCTCCTTCGCCAGCGTGGCCGCTCCGGCCAGATCCCCCAGGTCCAGCTCCTCAAGGTCGCGGTCATTCAGAAAATGGTTCAACACCCGGATCTTGTCGGCTATGGGGTAGTATTGCGGCAGGAAATCATACATGGAATAGGGCATGGAATCGGACATGGGACACTCCTGGGGTTTGGGAATTTAAAACAAAAAGGCAGAACAACGCTCCCCGGTCCCCAGAGACCGCCGGGGCCTCACGGACACCCGGACGTTGTCCCGCCAATATGCACCCGCCTGAAAGGGCGGAAAGTGGCAGATACGAAAAGCGCCGCGATTCACTCCAGCTTGGGGCTGGAGAAGGCTCCGGCAATGCCTCTGGGGTTTAGGGTGGTTCAGGATTAACCGGAACGGGAGCTTTGTCAAGCAGGATTAAAATGAACTGTTGCGGCAGGAAATCATACATGGAATAGGGCATGGAATCGGACATGGGGCACCTCTACGATTTTTTGATAGGCCTTTCGCAGGATGCAAAAAAGGCCGGGAGCTCAAAACCGTCGTAGAACGGCGGGCCTATTTCCCCGAGGGGTCTTGTATTAGCCCACTCCCGGCCAGAAAGCCGAAAAAATACCTTTACTTGAAGACTTCTCGTAGCTTTGGCGAGTTGGAAACCCTTTCTCCGTAGCGTTCCAACGCATCTCGCAGGGATTTAGATATGGATTCTGCGAGAACACTGCTCCCTCCTTCACATGCACCGCCAGCACCTCCATCAGCCGTACGATTGCCAGATATGGAACCATTCAAAACCAGATTATTCTGGCTGTCCCTAATATTATAGTCAAATCCTATATCTGTAGAAGCTGAAGCGGTCGCTGACCAAAAACCGGGAATAAATTGTAGGCGTGGTTCAAAAAGTTTACTGGTAATAAAAATATATCCAGAAAGATTATCTTTTTTCATTTCTTCAACTGAAGGAATGTTTTCCCGTTGAAATATCGATTCAAAAATCGATTCATTTGTAGCTATGATGGAAGATGTAAACGAATCTGTCAAAGAAATCGGGAATTTATGAGCTGCACATGTAAATGAAGACGGGGAAACGGTTTTATCCAGAAGATTTGTATCTGCATTAATAATAACTGCAAATTTTCCAGGTATTTTTTCATCATATGATGAATAAACATTAACACTCTGGACTGTGTTTACAGGTGTTTTATAAGAACACCCCGCCCCCAGAGCCATGACCAGTACCACCGTAGCCAGTAAAAGCGACTTTCTCATAAAGGCAAACCTCCGTTCTCGCCTTGTAGCGTTAACGGAGGCCTTCAGGCAAGGGTGTCCGCCTGCGGTATGATGGATTGCGGATATGATGCCCTTGACACGATATCAAAAAATGACATCATATATTTATGAAAGCAAAACACCGGAAAACCCTGCAGCTCATTTTCCAGCGCCCAACCTGCGGCAGTATTCGCTGGGCTGATATTGAAGCGCTTTTTATTGCCCTGGGCGCAGGGATAACAGAGGCGGAAGGATCACGCCTGTGCGTCAGACTTTTTAATGACCGGCGGGTATTCCACAGACCACACCCTTCTCCCGATACTGACAAGGGAGCTGTGAGCAGCATCCGCAAATGGCTGGAAGAAAACGGGATAACACCATGAAGAATGTGATGGAATTTGAGGGCGGCTATCAGGCCGTCATTACCTATGATCCGGAAATCGAGATGTTCCGGGGGGAATTTGTGGGCCTGAACGGAGGCGCGGACTTTTACGCCAGGGATGCCGACTCCCTGAAGCGGGAAGGCAAGACATCCCTTGACGTTTTTCTGCGCATGTGCGCCGAAGACGGAGTATCCCCCAGAAAGGTCCGGGGGAAGTTTGCCCTGCGCCTGCCCCCCGATGTGTACCATAGCGCGACGGTTGCGGCGGCTGCGGAAGGCAAGTCACTTAACGCGTTCATTACGGAAGCGGTGCGCCAGGCTGTCCGCCTGCGGCAGAGGGGGCACATCTAAAAATAAACATATTATCAGCATGTTATGGCAAACAGTTGAATATAATCAATTTTCAGGATAATATTATCTTCATGATAAGGGTATAAAAAGGAGATGACATGAAAAAAGTTGTCACAAAAAGCATCGCCTTTTTTTTCGCCCTGGGATGCATGATTTCGTTTTTTCCCCGCTCCACAAGCGCCCGTGACGCTCTGATGAAGCCCTGTTCAGATGACACAGGCATAGCGCGGCATTTCAGCGCGGCATGGAAGCACATTTCCCGCGCTGTGGAATCCCATGGATAAGTCTCGCCCCCAAAAGAGGAATAAACAGGAAGCCATAATGGCTCTGCCCATTTTTTCGACTCCCACACTCACCGGAAATGACGCAAAGCGTTTTATAAAACGGATGATGGACAAGAAACAGAGACCTGTTCCGGTTTCTGTCGATCTCGCCAAAGTTCGTGAAGCGGTTTTGCAGGTGAAAAGAGAAAAGAAACAACTTTCAAATTGAAGGTTTCAAACTCTGCCCCGTGCTCGATTTTTCAATCTTCGCGGGGTGTTCTGTTTTTGCTGGCGACAAAGATATAACTGAAGCCCCCGGCCATGAGGTCGGGGGCTTCAGTGTTCAGGGAGCATATCTTCCGCGCTTCACGCGGCAAAAAGCGGCGAGCGCCAGCGGACGAGGTAATAAATCTTGTTTGAGATATGGACGGGGAAATTGCGGCGCATCATCTTGCCGAAGGCTGTGAGCGTGATGGAAGGCACGTTTTCCCGCTCGGCCCACTCAAGATATGCGGTATAAAGTTTGATGCACTGAATGCCGGAACTTCTGCGCGCTTCCTCCAGATATTCACGCGCCCAGGATTCAGCCTTTTCCAGCGGGGAGTCGTCGTGAAGAGGAGTAAATTCCGGGCCGGAAATGTAATAGCAGAATTCCAGAAAATAGCGTTTCACATCCGCGCCGTAACGGCCCTTGGCCATTTGCACGGCATAGCACAGCGCCTTGTCGCGCATCTTGGGTGACATACGACGCATAATCTGTTCCAGTTCTTCGTTGTTCATGCCGGAAAGAGAAATATCGTCGTTTTCTCCAATATTCTTTTTTCCTCCGGGCATCTTGTAGCAACCGTTCTTACGGAGTGAGGGCAGCACATCTCCGGCCAGCCATTTTTGAAAAGGCAGAGCGGCGGTTTTGTCGCTCCGGCCCAAAAAGAAATACAACCCCTGTTCGGAAAGAGTCAGCATTTCCTGTGTGCCAGAGGGGGGTCACAACGGATGTGATCCCCCGCCATTCTTCCGGAACATGTGCAATACGGCTTGAACCATTCCATTCATAACCTAAAGCCAAAGCCACATCCTTCGCCACGAACCACGGGTTCCCGTTCTCGTCAAGAGCCAGGCGCACCCTGTTGCCTTCAAACAGATACGGCATAATCTGAGACATTTTCCCTCCGTTCATCTCATCCGCGCCTTGCGCTGTTCCGTCTCCTGCTCCCGGCGGGAGGCTTCCAGCGTCCAGTGTTCAAGCCACATCAGGTGCCCGAATATCCGTTCGTCGATCCTGATGCCCAGCCAGCCCGCCGCCACCTGCACGGCGTTGTAATCCAGACCCAGCGGCCCCAGGCCCGCGCGCCACTGGGTCCGGCAGCCCAGCCACAGCCTGCGGGTTGTCCACAGGCCGGGCACAAGCCGGGGCTGGCGCTTGTCGCAGCCCCGGCAGTCCACGTTCTGATTTCGTCTCTGGCGGCGCTCTACGCAGCCGGCGCAGTATTTCGCGCGCCCCGCGTCGTGGAGCCAGCGCCACCAGATTTCGAGTTTTTTGTTTCCAGCTCCTCCGAACCGAGGGCATCAATGCGCCGGGCCAGCGCCACGGCGTCGGCGCTGGTCATCAGTTCCTGCTTTGAGGGGTCGCGCAGGCAGGCGGCGATCTTGTTCTTCCGGGCGCGCCATTCCTGCGCCGTCACGGAGAGTTCGATCTGCGCGCGTTCTTCATCCGAAGCGTTGGTAAGTTTTTCCAGCGCATCCACGCGGGCATCCATTTCCTCGCGGAATTCCGGCCAGCTCTGGGCGCGCACTTCCACCCGCAGGCCGGAGGGCAGTTCCACCATGTGATACTGAGTAGGCATGACAACTCCTTACGCGTATTCCGCTATGCGGTTGATCAGGGTAAAGCCCAGCACGGATTCCCCCTTGTCCACAAAGGCCATGGCCGTGACATCCTGCATCAGCCCCTCCTTGCCGCTGATGGCCGCGCCGGGGGTATCGAGCACGCATTCCGGCATGTCCACGGCAAAGGCGTCGCCTTCCAGCCCCGCGCCGTAGATGCGCACGGGAACGGTGGTGTCCGCGTCAGCGATATCCTGCAGGGAGTCGCTCTCAAGATAGGCGCTCATGGACAGGGAAACTTCCGGGTCGCCCTCGGGCATGCGGGTATACTGCAGCCGGTCACCGATGGCGTTTTGCGGCGTAATCCCGAAACTGGCCGAAAAACTGGCCGTGGCCACGTCGCCCCGGCGCACGCCGTTGATGAACAGCGAGAGATCGGGCTTGTCGATGAACACCTGCGGCAGTTCCACCGGATCGGCGTCCAGCGCGGAGGAACTGCCGGTTTCACCGCCCGAGGCCACGTCGATGGTCAGCAGAAACTCGCCGTCGCCGCCGGCATCAAAGGAGATGCCGTTGACCTTGCAGTAGCTGTAGCGCCGATACGGCGAACTGGCCGCGTCTTCATCGAAATCGAAGAACTTTTCCCATGTCTGGGTAGGCTGGCGCTTGGGAAGCTGCCACTCGTGGCGGTAAAAGACCGGCACGGCCAGCCCGGCGTCAAAGGTTTCCGCTGTATAGGCCGCGGTGATGACGATTTCCGCCGCGCCCACGGAATCGATCACATGCTCGCCGTCGTAGTTGGTCGTGCCGGAAATGGTGACGCTGTCCCCCGGGCGGAACACATGCGGCACGCCGGAGGCCAGATCCTGCGGCAGCCAGATTTCACTGCCGCCGGGTAGCAGGGGCAGCGCCACCTTGCCGTCTCCCCTGTCCACGGCATCACCCCGGATATCGCAGGCGCGGCCCCGCGTCGCGTGGGCGTCGGAGGGCGTTTCCGCCACAAAGGGCGCGGTGAAGACAAGGGCGTCCGCGCCGCTGCCCTTGGCCAGCACATAGGTGCCGTCATAGTTGATTGTGCCGTACACGCTGATCAGATCCCCCGGCACAAAGGGCGAATTTTCCGCAGCCAGCGTAACCGTGCCGTCCTTGTTGTCCTTGACCGCGCCGGCGGAAAGGGCAAGGGGCGTTTCCTTCGTGGCTGCGGTGGTTCCGCACATGGCCCGGAAAATCAGCCCCATGTGCGGGGAACTGGCGCCCATGGCAACCTGCCCGCTGGGCGAAGGCAGGCCCCGGAACGGCTTGCCCGCGCCGCGCTTGCCGGTGATGACGCTGCGCTGGTTTTTCGAGGTGCCGGTTTGCAGACTCTCGTTGGCAATGGGGATGACATAGCCCGTTCTGACCGGCTGGCCCGGGCATTCCTCGTTGTACAGCACAAGGCGGCTCGAACCGCCCGTGACCTGCGTGAATTGGCCGCAGTGCATATGACCTCCTACAGGCTGCGGCGCGAGCCGATGGGCCGCTGCTCGCGCACGGTGAAATCAAGGGAAAGCTGGAGCAGCGGGTACGCCTCCAGAACAATGTCCGACTGCCCCTCCACAGGACGGTAGCAGGGCAGGGCGGCCAGCACGCGCAGAATGTGCGTCTGAAACGCCTCAACCAGATGCAGGCCGTCCATGACTTCGAGATTCTCCACACGGATGAATCCGTCCCGGCGCAGGCCCAGCACCATGCCCACCTTGTGCGGCAGGCTGTAATCCGACTCCGCCGCGCCTGTTCCCTCGGGGATGATGGCGATAAAGGGCGCATCGCGCTCCGAAGGGGGGCGGCGGAAATTTATGCCGACGCAGATGACCGGCGCTCGGCCGAACTGTTTTTCTGACCAGTCTTTCAGTGATGCGTCGGCGCGCAGGGCGGTCGCCCAGGTAAGGGCAATGCTGTAGGGGGTAAGTCGGGGAATCATGGTTTACCTCAGTGATGCGGACCCTTATGACTTGTGGTCATGCCCGGCTTGAGTCTGGACGCTCCGGAAATCAGCAGTTCCTGCATCTTGGCAATGACATAACTCACCATGTACGGCTGTTCGGCGCGAAAAATGGGGTAAATCAGAGGGCGCTTGGGATGTACGATGCTTTTCTTTGAGGACAGGGGGACCCCGGCCGCCCAGTATAAACGGCGCATTTCCGGCGTAATTTCCTGCGGGCCGCTGTGAAAATATCCGTCTTTCCCTCGCCACTGACCACCCTGCACCGCAGCCAGATAAATCGCGGCGCTTTTCGATACCGCTCCGATTTCAAAAGCGTATTTCTTTGTCTTTTTGTATCTGATGGCTCTCACCAGACGCCCGCCCATGGCTTTTTCATTTCTCTGAAAGCTTGAGCCGCCTTTCCAGCGATCCATCATGTTTTCCTTGTGTTCTAATTCAACGCCAAGAAGCCGTTTTTTCAGTTTCAGTTTGTCATAGTTTTTGCCGTAGGCTCCACTGCGTGCCCAGTCCAGACGACGATAGCGGTGAACCCGTGAGGTTTCCTGTATAACCGTACCCGCCGCATTTCCCCTGGTCATCGCAACCTGAATGACATTCTTGAGATGCCAGGACAGGCTGGACAAAGCTGCGGAAAATGTTTGCGGAAAACGTCGGGATAAGGCCGTCAGCTCCGGCGTGGCTTCATCAATGATGGAAATGACAGTATGTCCTCTGCCGCCCATGCCGAAGGTGTTGAATGAGTAAAAATCTTCCGGCGCATTTTTCCACTCGGTGAATCTGCTTCTTGCCATTTCACTAGCCTCCGCTTGTCCCCCTGCTCATATCCTGCTCGGAGCGGCAGAGCATGCGCCGCCCGAAGGTCTGCCCCCGCTCGCGCAGGGGCAGTGAATATTCGATGCGCCATACCCGGGAGTCCGAGTCCAGAAAGCAGGTTTCACCGTCCGTGATTTCCGGCAGATCGTCGGCCATGGCATAGGCCACGGCGTAGCGCGCACCGTCCGGCATGACGCGTCCCTCGGCCCATGCGGGCACGGAAGAGCCGTGGTCATGCACGAACAGCAGGGCGCGGGGATAGCCGCCATGATCCATATCCAGCGGCATGACGGGGGAGTCGGTGAAAACGGCCTCTTCCCCCACGTCCGCGATGATGGCGGCCAGCCCCGCGGCGGCGCTCACACGCTGCTCCCTTCAAAGTAATCCGCGGGATCGCGGGCGGCGGCAAGCTTGGCTTCAAGCTCTTCCGCCGTGATTTCCTCGGTCTCAAGCGTATTGATAATGGCCCGCACGGCGGGGATGCCGTATTTCAGGGCCAGTTCCAGCACCCATTCAATGGTTTCTATCTTCATGCGCTACTCCAGGGCCGGCGTCCTGCTTTCCCAGCCCATGATGTTTTCCACGTCCAGTTTCAGAGCGGCCGCCAGCGTCAGCAGTTCATTCAGGCGTCCCCTGATCGCTTCAAGCTGCTTCAGCACGTCGCCCCTGTTCTCTTCGCTCTGCGCGTCCACATAGACGATGAGCGCGTTCATTCCCATCCGCCACGCATCGATGTACATCTGCCCGGCGTCGATCACCCTGTCGCGTCCGGCATTGTCCAGCCTGCCGCTTTTGTGGGCATCCGCCGCCACCTTCATGGCCGCGTCGTAGGCGGTATACGAGATATCCAGCGTCTGCGCGGCGCGCAGCGCGAATTCCCTGCCGTCACAGGCCGTGAGCGGCAGGCACAGCATCAGCGCGGCGCTCAGGGCCACAAGAAAACGTCTCATGAAAACCTCAATTAAAGCTTGAAAGGTTCGGGCCATGTGCCGCCCAGTTCCCTGAGCACCTTGGCCGGATATGCAGGATTGCTCACATGCTTGAGACCCTGCACGGCGCCCATGCCGCCGTTGTAGGCGGCGCAGGTTTCATACCAGCCATAGCTCTTGGCAAAGCAGCGCCGGGCCAGTGAGGCCAGGTGCAGGCAGCCGTATTCAAGGCCGATTTCCGGCTGGCAGAGACGGGACAGGTACGGTTCCTTGCAGCCGTATTCCCGCGCCACCGCGCCCATGACCTGCATCAGACCCCAGCTTGCCCGCTGGCCCCACCATTCCTGATCGCTGTCTCCGGCCAGAGCCGTGAACCCGGTGGGCGGCACGGCGGATGCAACTTCCCGCGCGGACATCTCGCGGAAGGGACGGCCCGCGCGGGCGTCAACCACATAGCGGTATCCGGGTTCGGGATTCCATGCCCACGTGTTCCCGCCGCTTTCCACCGCAACAATCGCCGCGACGAGCCCGGCAGGCAGAGCATGCTTTCTGGCCGCGTCGCGGATCTGTTTGTCAAATGTTCCCGTTGTCATTGCAGCCCTCCCGGCTGTTGGCGCATACGCCGTTTTTACAGTTGGTTTCCGGGCATTTGTCGTTGCGCCATGGACAGAGCCGCACATGCTCGTCCTGCTGTTCGGGCGTCATCATGCTTTTCAGTTCATCAGGCTTGCGGAAATTGACCACGGAAAGCCCCTGCATCCTGCGGATCAGCATGTCGAAAAGTTTCTGCCCCATGCCGCCGCCCACAAATCCGGCCAGCAGCGTCATTTCCGGCGTAACGTCCGGCATCTGCCCGGCTACAAGGGCCGCCACGCAGCCTGCCGTGCCGCTCACCATAGCGGCCACAAACAATGCTCCGGCCCGCTGCCGCCAGTTGCGTTCGTAGTAACTTCGGCCCATGTAGCGCACCACGCCCACCGTCGCGCCGACAACGAACAGCGGCAGCAGGGATATGAGCAGCACCCAGTACGGGCCGGAACGCTCCATGCCCTGGCGTATATAATCCTGTTCCATGACACCCCTTATGGCTGTCAGCCTGTATGTGGACTTTCCGAACGATGCACGTTCCCCCCGGAAAGTCCCGGCGAAACAGGGGGGAATCATCCCAGCAGCACCTCGATTTCCGTGGCGGATGACGCCGCGTCATAAGCGGCGATGCCCGCCGGGGTATTGGATGATGCCGTTTCCGTAATCTTGCCGTCAGAAGTCAGATACAGCGGCGTGCCGCGCGTGACTTCACCGGAAAGCGTGCAGGGCAGAACCCACACGCCGGCCAGTTGGATCACGTCTTCGCCGCCTGCCGGGATATCGTTGACCGCCACGCCGATCCGGGTTGTCCCGAACGCCACGGGGGTTCCGGCAGGGATGACGCTGCCTGTCGAGTTCTTGTACAGCAGCCGCTTGCCCGGCTGGCGATAGTTCTGGGCCATGATGCGCTCCTTACGATTTGACGACGCCGGGGTTCTTCAGGGCGCCGCGATAGTCAACCCATCCCGCGCCCATGACCATCCGCACCTTGTAGCTGATGGCATCCACGCGGAATTCCTCGTGTTCAATGATGTCAGGGGTCTGTTTGCCGTCCAGGAAAGCCACGTCCATGGTGTTGATCAGCGCCGGATCGGCCAGCAGGAACCACGGTGCGGGCTGGCCTGATGCCGGCTCCAGACGCGGCTCGACCACCAGTTGAAGCCCGGCGTCCTGCCATACGTTGTAGGTGCCGCTGTTCATCTGGGCCACGGGCATGGCCGTGCTGTTGAGCAGCAGCAGGGCCTGCGTGCGCAGGCTGGGCGGCACGAGAAGGATGCGGGGGGTGATATCCAGGAAGTCCCCGTCCGGGCCGCGCTGCGTGGTCATCATCTGCCATGCTGCGTCAAGGCTGTCCCCATCGAGCGCCGTGCCCGTGGAAACCAGATTGCCGTGCCTGGCCGAAAAGACGTTCTGTCCGTCGCTCATCTTCGGGTTGGCCAGCAGCAGGTCATAGACCAGCGATGCCTGCTTGCGCGCGGCAATGGCCCCGAAATAGCGGGGCAGACGGGCAAACGCGTTCAGATCATCGTTGACCAGCATCTCCCATGACAGATCGAAAATCTTGCCGTACTTGCGCACGGAATAGCTTTCCATGCTGTCGGCATAGGACCCGTTGCGGTATTCCTCATTTTCCCGCACCAGCTCCAGTTCGCCCAGGGCGGAGAACTGTACGCCGTATACCTGCCGGAAGTCCGCCACGGAAACGGTGTTGGTCCATGTCGGCCATGTGGGGCGCTGAGCCTGATAGGCCTTGAGCAGCGTCTTGTTCGCCACATCAAGGAAAATGGCCTTGAAATCGCTCGTGCTGGATGCCAGCCGGGCGGAAAAGATGCTTCTGGCCACTTCATCCTTGCTCATACGGACGGAATTGCAGCCCGCGCGTTCCAAGCAGAGCCGGGCAAGCTGCTGCGGTCCCATGTGGGCAAACTCTTCCGCGCCGGGCACGGCTTTGCCCTGTTCCGGCCTTTCTCCCAGCTGGAGAGCCAGACCCGCCGCGGCCATGCGCCGGAACTTGTCGCCCTCGCTTTCGCCCTCGGCCAGACTCATGCGGTTGATGCGGCCGTTTCCCCTGGCCAGCTCTTCCAGAACCACCTGCCGGGCCTTGTCCAGCGTGGCTCCTTCCCGACAGAGACGAGCGGACAGTTCCGCGCCCAGCCCCATGCTGTACACCAGGTCATTGATTTCGGCAGTGCGCCTGCGCTCCCCGGCCAGTGCCGCCCGGACAGCGGCGGACAGGTCCTTGCCTTCATCGCCGCCGTCTTCTCCGTCGCCGCCGTCACCGGAATCACTCGACGACGCGCTTTCGGCATTCCCGCTGCCCTCGTTGTCGCTCTTGTCGTCCCCGGCGTCATCGCCTTTCTTTTTGTTCCTGTCCTCCGCCATCTGCGCCAGATGGCGCGCGGCAAACTCCTGCATTTCCTCGTCACTGGCCTCGGGCGGCATGCCCAGGCCTGTCAGGATATCACGCAAATTCATGCTTCCGCTCCCGGTTTGCGAGGCCAGAGCTCTGGCCTCCGTGTTCTTGTCCGCGCCGAGGGAGACGAAAGAAACTTCGCGCACCTCGGATTCCAGCCATATGTCAAGCGGGCCTTCCAGTTCCCGTCCGTTGACCGTCTGCTTTTTGCCGCGTTCCAGACGCAGCACCTTCAGCGGATCAACTCCGATGCTGGCTTCCCATGGGTATCCTTCACGGGCCAGCGCCAGGGCTTCCCTGCCGTCCGGCGTCGCGCCGGAAAAATTGCCCTCGACGTGAAACCCGTTCTCGTCCACGCGCCATGCTTCGGCCATGCCCACGATGCGATCTCGCTCATGCTCGCGCAGCACGGGGAATCGCGGCTTGGCCGTCATGCCGGAAAGCGAGATGACAAAACGCCAGCCGTAAAATTCCACCGGCGCTCCGGAATAACCCAGAATGGAGAAACGGGCGGGCGCCGTCGCGCCGTCACTTCCCGCCCCGTCCGCCAGCAGAGCCACAGGCGCGGAAAGTTTCGCGCCGCGCCGGTCGTTTTCAGCGAGATCCGCGGTTCTCTTCATTGTCGTCCTCCTGTATGATTTCCCCGCTTCCGCCGTCCACGTCCGCGCTCAGTCCGGCCTCTTCCAGCATCTGTTTTTCCTCGGCCAGAGCGGTCACGGTTTCGTCGAAATCGCGGCCTTCTTCGGCGCACAGCTCACGGCGGCTGATGATGCCCAGCTTGACGCGGGTCTGCGCGGCATTGGCGTCCTTGACCGGATCGACCCAGCTCCAGCCCGGCATCTGCCAGACCACGGGCACGCGCTCTTCCGATCCCAGGCCGAATGCCTTGCGCCACATGACAAAACGCCGCCATATGGGCGTCATGAGCTTGCGGGCCAGAAAAATCTGCTGCATGCGGTAGCCGCGCCGCTCTTCAAGCACCGCCTGGCGGGCGGCGGAATAGCTGGCGTCGGAGTAGTCATTGCCGAAACTTTCGTAGCTCATGGCCATGCCTGAACTTGCTCCGCGCAGGCTGGTCTTGGTGTAATCCGTGTAGTTGTTGGCCGGGCGCCTGTTTTCCACGATCTGGATTTCCTTGCCCGGGGGCAGTTCGTCGATCCGGCCGGACGAAATGAAGGTATCCATGGAAAGCGCCCGCCCCGCTGTGGTCTGGCCTCCGGCCAGAGGAGCGGGATTCAGGGGCGCGCCGGAAAGGCTGTTGCCCATGCTTCCCGCGCCGAATTCGCCTGAATCCTTGAGGAATATGGCGAATGCCGCTGCCAGCCGGGCCGCTATCTGTTCGGAGGTCTGGTATTCGTCAAAGTTGTGCATGCCCATGATCACGGCATGCATCCAGCTTACCGGCAGAGTCTGTCCGATGCGATCCGGCTGCATGACCAGACGGCAGTCTTCCGCTTTCAGACGCAGGGTACGCCCTGCGCCGAAAGCGGGATGCACCGCAGGATCTCGTGTCCAGCCTTCGTCCAGCACGCCGCCGTACAGCGATTCCTCGAAAATATGCCACGCCAGCAGATTCCCCCTGCTGTCATATTCCGCGCCGTAGCGGGCGATATTGCCGTTCGGCTGCGGGCCGTGAACGCTCATGTCCAGGGCGTCCATATCCAGCAGTTCCACGCCCAGAGGTACAAGGCCGTCCTTCTGAAAACGCGGTACGGCATAAAAATGCAGAAAAAAGCCGCCATCGAGCCACAGATGACGCAGGGCCAGCTGCTGAATCATCCATATGTCGTTTTCTTCGGCCCAGTCCTTCCAGTCGTTCTCCAGCGCCCCGCATGCCGCGCAGTCCCGGGCGCCCGTCGCGTCGCGGTGCTGTGCCTGCGGCGTCAGACCGCTGTACACCACGTTGGCCACAATCTTGCGCAGTGCGCCTGAAATATTGCCGTTGTCGCGCACCATGGCCCGGGCCCGGGCGCGGATGATGCGCGCGTCACGCGCCAGCATGGGGTCTGCCTTGCCGTCACGCGGCAGCCAGCGCCCGTTGGGGCCGTCCCGCCGGGCCGCGTCGTATCCGATCAGACCGGCTGCCAGCCGGGCATGGCCGGCCAGATAGCGCCCTGCCGCTGCCGGGCTGATGAACGACAGAGGCAGGGCGATAGCGCGGGCCAGAGCCATGCGGAGGGAAGTCTCCGGCCCGGCCATCAGAACACCACCTGCGTTGACCGGATGCCGCCATAGCCGGCGCCGGAGGAGGTCTGGGCCACACGGGCGGAAAGCGCGGCTTCCATGCGGCGCAGCTGGTCAAGATTGGCCAGCGTATAGACCACGCCGTCAATGGTGAAGCTCTGGTGTCCGGTGGTGACTCGATATATGGCGTCCCGTACCGCAGCCAGCAGTTCGGCGTCAGTACGGGACGATGGAGTGGTGGTAAGCTGTGTCATGCGGCCCTCGGCATGATGGTAAAATGCCTTTTGCCTCACCATGCCACAGTTACTTATTTTTGGCTACAAAAATGTAAATTTCAGATATACTGTATATTCATAATTACCTTATAGTCTCCCCCTCCGGATAAAAAAGCAAAATGTGAAAGATTTGAGACTTGTTCCGGAAATAGGGCCGTCAGCCCCCATGGGAGGTCTCCACGCGCCTGAATGTTATAGCCCATACCCAGGGGTTCTCGTTCCAGCCAAGGCCGCGTTCGGCATAGATATCGTTCCACATGTCGCGGAATACTGTTTTTGGAGAAAGGCCATATGTCCCCATAATGGGATCGACAACGCCTTCTTTGATCGCTTCATCTTCCGTGATGTCCTGCACCCGTTCCACGTTGATGTCGGTGATTTCCAGCGTAATACGAGAGAGATAGCGCGGCATGTGAATAGAAGGCGTCCATTTTTGGCGTTCACCGCCCACATCCTCAGGATTATCACCCTCGTCCGCGCGGTAGGCCACGCCGAAGTATGGCGGTTCCCCCAGAGCAAAAGTCTCCCGGACCCACAACCGGTCTCCGGGCTGGCCGAAAGGGCATAGTAGTAAATGATCCTTACTCCGTCCGGTCGGTGGGATATATCGGACTTGGCAACCGGCGTCAGTCAAATGCAACGCAGCATTATGAGCGCCATTTATACTGTAAATACAGCCGGTGGCAGGCTGTGGTTTCACCGGCCGCCGCGTCTGCGTCTTTTCTCCGCGCAAAATGGCCCGCACCATGTCGCCGTTGAAGATTATGGAGTGTTCAGTCATGGTTCGCCTCCACGGCTTTTCTTGCGGCCTCCCGCCAGCATTTCCGGCAATCATAGTCATACGGACATGCATCGCAGAAAAACCCTCCCCTCATTTCCCTGAGAGGATGGTATTCTGCTTCTGGTTTCTTCCAGCAATTTTCAGCCAGCCAGTCCGCTTCTTCCTCGGTTATGCGGGTGTGGCCGGGCAACGGAGACGGGATTTCACCGCCCCATGCGAGTGCTGCGGTTTGGTATGCCTCCTGCTCCATTTCTTTTTCAACGGCAATCCGGGCATGTTTTATGCGGCACGCTTCAAAAAAAGGGCGGCCCTTTTCCGGGGAGTTTTTTCGCGGGCAATTTCTGGAATTATCAGGGCAAGTCAGACATGGGGATTTGGCAAGGTATACCGCAACTCTTGCTTCAAACTCTGCGGCATCTTTCCAGTCCTGATTGCCAGCATCATTTTTGCACCATTCAGCGTCGGTCAGCATTTTCCCTCCGCGCGTTGTGTCTGGTCACGCTTGATCTGGAATTATCCAAACAAGCCCTGTCCATTGAACATGCCGTTGACGCGCACTTCCGGAGTTTCCGCTGTTCCCGCCGTCAGCTGGGCAAGGCTCGGCTTCCACTGCCACCATGCCATGGCGGCATGCAGCACCAGGCAGTCCAGATAATGGTTATCCCTGAATTTCTTCCAGCTTTCGCTGCCGTCTTTGCCCTGCACCAGTCGCTCGGATGCGATCTGCTTCAGATAGCCTTCATCGGTCTGCCCGTGGAAGGTGATGGGCTCATCTTCGCAGCCCTCTTCGAGCGCCCAGAAGGCGTAGCGTTTGAACGAATCCGTATCGATGAAATGCAAATTGAAGCCGCTGCGGATTTTGCGCCCGTCCGGGAGCTGGTCCTTGGAACGGCGGTCCACCAGCTGGCCCGGCGTTTTGCGGCTCATGCCCTTGGTCCCGAACACCACTCCCGGCCGCTGGCGCAGCAGCCACTCATAGGCCTGCATGGTCCGGGTGTCCTCATAGGGCTTGTCCCTGCCGCCGCCGGTATCCAGCGCCGCGCGCCACGGCGCCATGACGCGTCCGTCCTGTCTGGCATAGCGCGAGTCAAACACCACCTGCGTCACCTCCTCCCAGCGTTCCACGCGGCCATAGTCCAGGATATGCAGCCGCGTGGGCGAAAGGCCATGCGCGGCAACAGACCAGTAAAAATGGTCCAGCTGCACGTCGATGGCGCAGGTGACGGCCAGCGCCCAGTCCGGCACGATGCCCTGCGGCAACTCGGCATTGATGCGCCGGGCAAGACGCTGATGATCCATTTCCACCTGCACGAACCTGTACGGCTTGGCGCAACGGTTATTGTCAAAGAGCTGGAGCAGACGCGGATTGCCCTGGGCCTCGAACCAGTCCGCCAGCACGTCGCTCATGCTCACCAGCGGGCTTTCCCACGAGCGAAAATGGTACGCCACAATGGTCGCGCCGTGATAATCGTCAGGCGTTGGTACTTCGCCGTCGGGCGTCATATCGTCCGCCCAGTGCCCGGCCCGGATGGCCGCGTTGCGCATGTGGTCGTTCCAGAGATAGCCGCAGGCCTCGCACTTGTAGCGCGCCAGCTTTTCCTGCCGTATACGCTTGGAGTCGTGCGTGCCGTCAATGGCCACGATATTGTCATGCTCCATGATCTGGGCCTTGCCGCAGGCCGGACACACCGCCACATAGCGCATCCACGCCTGCGCCTGCCGCTTGGCGTCCGTCCAGGTCACACTCTGCTCTTCCGTGCCTTTCGGGCGGCAAGCGATGAATATTTTTGAAAGCTCCAGCGCGTGATAAGCGTCGGCTCGCTCCTGCATGGTGTTCAACGCCGCCGGATCAGCGTAGGCGTCAGGTTCATCGGCCAGGACATAGGGCATTGGCTTTGACCGCATGCTGCCTTCACTGCCCGCCCACATGCCCATGATACGGCTTCCGTCCGCCAGCAGTATTTCACGGCTCTGGAGCGCGTTCGGATCGGGCAGCAGCATCTTCTTCAAGGCGGGATTTGCCTGAAAATACTTGTGCAGCTTGGCCTGGAACGTCGCTTCCACAGCCTCCTTGTCCGGCATGCCGATGCCCCAGTTGTCCGGTCGTGAGTGCTGGGCGGAAAAAAAACAGATAAAACAGATTGTGGTCTTCCCGCTCTGCGATGGGGCCAGGAAATACAGCTTGCGCACATGCGGATCGTCAAACGCTTTCATGATGCCGCGCGCATGCGGCGTGGTGTCCGGACTCCACAGATGGCCGCGCAGAGGGCCTTCCGTCATGCGGATATTTTTGGTGGCCCAGTCCCATGTATTCTGCCGCGGCCGCGCTCGGAACGCCCTGCATTCAACCTCGACAAACGTAATCGGCGGGATGTTTGGATTATGCGACATTGCCGGCCTCCATTTCACCCGTTACAGGCTCTTCATCTTGTGTCTGGTACTTTTTCCATGCATTTTCCATGTCTTCGGTCCACCATGCGCCCGTAGAGTAGGGGTCAAGAAAGGCATCGATGCGTTCCGCCCAGAACCGCGGGAAAGCTGATGCCCGGGACAGAGCAAAATCAACGATCACTGCGGCAGCCCTGTCCTGTGCCTCTCCTTCCAGTCCTATGCGCCGCGCAAGTTCTTTCGCTTCGCGCAGATGCCCGCCGAAAATGCCGGCCACCGCTTCGGCCTGTTCCAGCCCAAAGCGTTCCAGCCCCAGCCGGAACGCCTTTGCCCGTTCGCCCAGTTCGGCCTCAACTGTGGCGGTTTCCGTGAGCATTCCGCGTTCACGCTCGTATTTCAGCTTCGCCTGTTTCGCCTGTATTTCCAGCAGTTCGGCCTGACTGTTCAATTTGCGGTCTGCCGCGCCGCCCTCGCTCTCTTCCGGCAGTATGGGACGATCCATACTTTCACCCTCAACTATGCGCCGGGAAAGATATGCCTGCGCAAATTTCAGCGCCGCGGCCTGTGTCCAGCCTCCGCCGCGTCTCTTTGTCAGTTCGTTCCGGCTTTCGGCAGCCTGCAGACGTTTGTATGAACAGGAATATCCCTGTTCTTTCAGGTAGTTCCAGACCTGATTGAGATTTCCCAGTATCTCGGACATGAACTACTCCATCAGCATTTCAAGAAATTGCGGTTTGAACTTCCGGCAGCGCGCCAGCAGCTCGCTACGCTGTCCGGCAGGCACCTTCCTGATGCCGTGAAGCACAACCTTTGGATTCCCCCACTGATCCCGGCCCAGGGTCTGATGTATGCCCAGTGCATACAGATCGCCCACCAGCGTGACAAACGGCTCATCGTAGATCCATCGCTTGTATTTTTTCATCAGAATTGCTCCACATCATTGGCCACATGCCGGGCGTGTTCTTCGCATAGATTTACCATGGCATCCGGCAGGGCCGAGGAAAGCCACTCCCATGCGCTGATTCCGCTTCCCCATATGTTCCCCGCATCCTTGCCGATGCAGGAGGGGATCGGCCAGCGGATCACCCCCTTCATGTCCCGTTCCCATACAAATCTGGCGTTGTCGCCCCAGTGGCCCTGGGCGGCGCATGCTCCGGCCACGTCACCGTCCAGAGCGTTGATGACCAGTTCGGCGCCCGCAAGCAGAGTAAACGCCGGAGCATCCGGCGCCAGACGCGCCGTGCCCACTGCCATGGCTCCTACGCCATACTGCGCCAGTTCCTGCCACAGCAGCATTCCGTCACGCTCGGTTTCAACAACAACCCATATGCGGGCATCCGCCGCGCCCCACACGCCGTAACAGTTCGGCGAACCGCCCTTGATGGCCTTGTATCTGGGGTCGCCTTCTCCGGGATTTTCCAGGCGTATCTTAGCACGTAGCAGCTTATCACCCCGAAAAACAGGGAACACGAACCCGACAGGCAGATGGATACATCTGGGACGCCCCTTGGAGTTCAGTTCGTCCGGAAGCCCCCACCCTTTCTGTGCGCGAAACTCTTCCTGCGGGTTCCAGCCTATGCGCAGACGCCCGGCCGTGTCGCCGCGGATTCCCCAGCGGCGGTAAAGTTCCTTTTTCAGCGATTCATCACCCTGTAAGACGCCGACGCTTTCCATGACGAACTTTGTAGCGTGTTCCCGCCACGTTTCAGAGGGCATGATGATGCTCTGGGCGTTCCATGACCCTTTCTCCTGTACCTCTTCCCTGCCGCTCATGCCGCAGGGCGTTCCGTCTCCGGGGCGCGAAGCGCCAACCGGCGATTTTTCACTTTTTCCGCCCGGCCGGCGCAACTTCTCGGGTGCATACTCGGCCCAGAATGCCCTGAATGCCTCCGGATCGTCTGTCGCATACCCCCTGGCAATGGCGTAGATGTCAATCAGGTCGCCATGCTGCTGACAGCCGTAGCAGTAGCCCAGATCTTCCTCGGCGTTGTACCAGAACGCTCCTCCCGGCGTGGATTCCTTGTGAAAAGGACAGTGCGCGCCGATCTTCGTCTCATTACGGTCATCACAGCCCACAAGCAGCTGCCGTGCGATGGATTCGCGTTCATACAAGCTCAATTTTTCAAGTGCAGCACCCATAAGCCCCCCTAGAGATACCTTGAGACACTTGGAGACACTTTAAATTTATATAAAAAACTAATAAAATCATATAAAAAGAGATACCATAGACACTTTTCACTATAAAATGGATGACGAAAAATTATCATACCTATTTCGAAATTATTAAATCCGCCTTGTATTACGCGCGCACGCCCGAAAAGTGTCTCAAGTATCTCATGATGACATCTGTCCCTAGAGCCACAATCTTTTCCGCCCGCGACCCTTGAAGAAAAGACTCTCTCAAGAGTCTCAACGTGTCTCTTTCTATGTGCAATCATGAGATATTTTTCCATTCTGACTTAAGTGTGAGCCCAGAATAATAGATCCTGTTTCGTGATATGCGACGATATCTTTTTTGCAGTTCCGTCCCGAAACGGGTCAGACTCATAAGTCTACTTTCAGGTGTTCCCAACTCTTCCATGCAGTATTTCTTGAAAGCCGCATACAGGTATTTTGCCTGCGTTTCCTCGTCAGGAGCCTCATTGCAGCAGGCGTCAAGGAACTGTTTGAGCAAATCCTGCTCGTCAAAGTATTCCTTCGTGAACTGAGAGACGGATGAAGGCGTGGAATAGTGCGTATTCCGCAGAAATTTCCAGGCGCAGCGCAATACCCATGCAAAGATGGCCGGGCCTTCTCTCTGTTGTATAATCCTGGCTTCCTGCTGATCCATGGCCGGATAGATGAAACGCTTTGGATCGGCTTCCTCCTGCCGGGTAAACTTCGCCATGAACGGGATAACCTTCAGCCGCAGCTGAAAGCCCGGATCGTAACCTGTGAGCTTGGGGATCGTATTGGTATGTAGCCAGAGCTTGACCTTGCTCTGTATAATTTTGCTGTCCATGTACATCCCGCGGGCACGTACATCATCACCGCCTGTGATTGCCTTGATTTTTTCGATGCTGAACCGGGCTTTCTCGCCGGCTTCCGAGGCCAGGCCCATACGCAGGCCGTCAAGGACCATCATGTCTGGGTCCGGCCCCTTGCCGTCGCGCCCGTCATCCAGCAGCACATCCACCTTGATCGTCGTGGCGTAGTCGCCTACCACAGATTTAATTGTGTTGAAGGTAAACGATTTGCCGTTGTCTGCCTGTGGGCCGTAGGCTACCCATATGTCCTTGTTGTACCGCTCGCCGGTGACGGAATACCCGACAATATGCTCAAAATATGTCACAAGCTCCTCATCTCCGCAGAAAATCTTGCGCAGATGTGACTCCCACCAGTTTGAGTATGTTCCCAGACCGACATAGGGCATGGGGCTGGCCTTGCGGAGATAATGACCGGGTGTCGAGCGAAAAAGCTTGCCGGTCTCCAGATCCACAAGTCCGTCTGCACAGGCCATCAGAAGCGGGTGCTGTTCCCATTCCTTGCCTGATATGCCAAGTGAGCCCTTACCCGTTGATGCAACCTTGAGAACATTCATAGCCCGGGTTCTGCCCCGCAGTTTGCGGGCCCGCTCCTGCAGGCGCTTTTTCTTCGCTCCTAGAGTTCCCGTCAGACGGGCGAGTTCTTTCTTTGCCTTGTCCAGCTCCCATCCCAGACTGACGAGCTTCTCATCCTCTCTGTTCTGTCGTGCCGCATCCTGTTCGGCTTCCAGTTGTGCCAGTTTGGCTTCCGCCTTGATCTGTTCGTCTGCAAGCTGTTCCGCCAGCTTGTCGGCTGCGGCATCATACAGCTTGGCCAGTTCATCCATGGGCAGTTTTTCGGCCTGGGCTATACTGTCTTCTTCCCAAATTACTCCATTAAAATGCATCCATTTCTGTATGGTATGGTCAAAGACGAATTGACCGGCCTGTCTGGTTTGCAGCAGTTCTCCATCGCCCTGTTCATTGCGATCTTCATAACGCAGCATATCGGGCACTTCTGGCGCTGGAGCCGGCTTTTCCGGCGCCATATTCTTCCACAGGGCAAACCTGTGCGGTGTTTCTAACTCATGATTCAGACGCGGATTTTTGAACTTGGCATCCTGTTCAAGTTCTTTCTGCCACGTCATGCGCCTTTCCTCTTCAACTTGCGCCAGAATCACTTCTCGCAGCTTCGCGCGCAGTTTGGCCTTACCTTCCGGCGTTTTGTCTGCCCCCAGATCTTTCCAGTTGACATTTTCATTCATACGACCCCCGACTCTGCTGCTTCTGCCCGCATTCTGAGTACGGCTTTTGGCATAACCTTTTAGCCTTACTCATGATTTTGCTTTTTTGCCTTTTATGATTTTTCACCCTCTGCATATCCAATGCGCTGTTTCAGACCCCTGCGTTACAGCGCATCAGGAGGACCCGCAGGACGATAGTCATGCGATTAGATAGTTTGGAGCATTTTTATAAAGGAGGGGGGAGGGGAGGAGGCGGGGGAAATGCCGCCTGCACAGAGTATTTCCTGATCGGATGCATCCGCGTTGCGGATGCATCAAAAATGATGCCTTAAAAAGGTGTACACAATCGGTGTACACAAAAACTCCTGCGTATAGGTGCATATCTATGCCCTCAAATGCAGGCAGAGCCAAGGAAAATGAAGTATGGCAGGCGATGTCAAACGGCTTTCACGCCGTCAACGGGGGTTCGAATCCCCCTGGGGACGCCAAAAATTTCAATAGGCTACAGCAGCTCAGTTTTTAGGTTACAAAAATTGGGTTACAATTTTTCCTCAGGAGACCTTCTCTTGAGGAATTTTTGTTTTAAGCAGGTCTTCCACTACCTGCCCGATGCCGCTGCCTCCCAGAGCCGAAAGAATTTCGCTCTGGTCCGTGTACAGCCCCGCGCTCTTCGTATAGCGATCCGTTGTAGTCGCTCGATAATGTCCCATAAGGACTTGGGCGGCATTCAGACCTGAACTCACGAACGTGATGGCCGCACTCTTGTGCCGGATGGCGTGAAAACCGAAGGGCTTCACATGGGCTTTCCGGCAGAGACGCTCCATGAAGTGAATGCGCTGGGTGAACGGTTGCCCCAGAAACGTGTCGTTCTGAAGCTGCATGAATACATTGTCCACCTTGCAGGGGCGGGCATCCCGCCACCATTGTTACCCGCCAGATGGTTTTGATCCGGGATATGAAGGGCTCAAAGGGGATATATCGGGATAGAGCCTTTGAGACATAAGGGTTTGTGGGAAGTGTCGGGCAGAAAGGCGGGCAAGCGGCCTGAGTACAAGCGCGGCATGGATCTGATCAAAATCACAAAAAACGCGGGTTGGTTCTGATCAGCCGATGCCCGCCGGATGCTTCAAAAGTGAGGTAATCGGCGGGCGTTTTTTATGGCCTGTCAGCCGACATCGCGATCTTCAACAGCAAGCCCGCGAGTGAGTTCGTATCTGCGTTTGCGCTCCTCCAGTCGAGCGACCTTCTCCCGGAGTTCTCCATTCTCGCGCCAGAGCTGACGGTTTTCTGCGGCAAGCTCCCGGCGTTCTCTCCGTTCGGTTTTCAGCTCTTCTTCTAGTTCGGCACAGTGCGGACAAGCTGCTTGAGGCACAGTGTCTGAGGCATGTTTAGGTAACGGAGAAGTTGCTTGGACATTCTCCGTGCGTATTGGCCCTTCACCGAGAAGAAGCCACTGAGGAGATATTTTCAATATATTGCAAATTGCACTAAGGGCATCAGACGTTGGCAAGGTAGCTCCGAGTTCGTAATTTCTCCATGTCGTCGGTTTTATTCCGAGCGAAGGAGCAAATATATCACGTGGTTGCTTGCCTCGAATGTAAGTGAGCCGTTCTTGAAGTGTCTGCATATGCAAAAGTTCCTAGCCCGAAGTTTTGCTTTTTGTTTGCCTATGCAGCTTTTTATAACTATCTAAAATAGCGTGCTATTTTATGACTTTCAAAATTTTGAAGTTTTGCGTGAAAAACAGTGGACAAATTTTCAAAATTTTGCAAAAACAATCCTACGGGCGGTTACAAAGAAAACAACACATGAAACAACCTATCAGCCGCCCGCCACCTCGGTCAACGTCCGGGGGATTGGAAATTTTGGACACGGGGGCGGCAATGGAAATCGAAAGAGAAACGCTGATCGACGAGACTTGCCCGAACTGCGGGGCTGAGCTGACATGCCTTGAAGTACGTCAGCCGACTTATGAAGAGGGAGACGACCTCGAACCCGGCGATATGGTGGTCTACTATACTTGCTTTGACTGTAACTGGCGCGGTCACGTGTCTGCGGACACTGACGAAATTCTCTGGGAAGAAATTTACAAGGACTAAACAGTCATGCGTCAGGTCTCCCTCCTTACTCCCGGCGTTGCCGCTCTTGCCCACGTCATGCCTGACGTGCGGGCAGCCATGCGTCAGATTGCCGGGAGCAAGGAGAGCGAGGGGCGCAAGGCCCTGGTCGACAAGCTCAACCAGATTGCTGCCGAGGCAGAAATCAAACTCACGGGCGGCAATTCAAAGTCCATAAGCAAAGACCTTTTGGACAAATGGCTGTCGCCCTCCGACTCCTCACACCCTCCAAGCCTGCTGGCAATACTGGCCTTCTGCCGGGCAACGGACAATCCGGCCCCCTTGCGGATCATCCTGCATGCGGTGGGCCTGGATGTGATGACGGATGAGGATCGCAAGTTCAGGGATTATGGCCGGGCCGTATGGGAAGCCGAAGAAGCGGCACGGAACAGAAAACGGATAAGGGAGCGGATATGAAAGCCTGTACCGCCGGAAGCGTAATCACTCGCCAGGAACTCGGTTATAAACGGTGCTTCTGGTCCATGCGTATCTATGAACACCTCAAACGGCACGGCATGAGTGCCTCCACCATAGCGCACGGGCTGGGCATAACTTCGCAGGCCGTATCACAAACCATAAACGGCAAACGACATTCCCCCCGCGTACTGGATGCCCTGCGCGCGGCGGGAGTGCCGGAAAAATACCTTTTTGATCCCCGCCGCATGGAAAGGGCGGGAAAGGAGGCGGCATGAGCAAGACGGAAATGAATCGAACTCTCAGCTATGCCATATTCAATAAAAATGGTTTTACCATCAACTACCCCGGCGTACATGAGTTTTGGGTGTTTTTGGGTGAGAAAGTGGGGTGGGGGCATTTTACCAAACCTGAACAGGCGATTGATCCGGACGCCCTTCAGCTCACAGAAGTAAGCGCAACGCCTCCTCAAGACCAATCTCAAGTGCTTTCGCATACAGCACTCTTAGGGACTCCCTGGAAAGGCTTTGAAGTTTTTCTACAAGACTTCGCCTCTGTTCTGGGTCTGCGCATTTCGCACGAATAATGTTTTCCATTTCCTTGAGGGCATCGGCATGAAAGCGAACAGTAACGGTATTTTTCACAGACGCAAGACCGGCGTCCCCCATAAGCAGGTCAATGCCGTCTTTCGCTATGCGCAAGGCCGATATGTTGATTTGCCCTCCTTGCAGGTCGCCCGCATGGATAAATCCATGCTCGGCAAGATACACGAGGTTCGCGACAAGTCTTCCCTCGTCGTTATCAAAAATGGCGCAAAGTTTTGCAAAGTCCTTGCGAGTCATACACTTGGGGGGAAATGTCAGCCAGAAGTTCCAGTGCGGCTATCTGTGGGGCTCGGGCGAATTTTTCCAAATTTCCGGCTCCTTTTGGGGCGTTCCCAAGGCTAAAGGGTTGGTTGGGCAAAGCTACTTTAGCAAGGGGCCGGAACACACTCAACAAAACGGCAAGGGCGCGACTATGAAAGACCTGAAAGCTCTCACCACAAAAGAATTGACTGTATTGCTTGGGGTTGGAGAAATTTCGAGCATTACACGCCGCGCCGCCCGCGAAAACTGGAAGTCAGCCCCCCGGCCCGGCCGCGGCGGGGGCGAGATGTGGCTTGTTTCCTCCATGCCGGAGAAGACGCGCCGAGAACTTGCCTCCGCCCTGGCGGCGCGGGAGGCGCGCCTGCCCGCCCCTGAGCTGGAAAAATCCCTTGCCCTGCTGGCGGAACTGCCGGACGCGAGGCGCGCCCGCGCGGAGGGACGGGCAAAGCTGGCGCAGGCGGCCCGGCTCTATATGCGGACGTGCGGCCTGAGCGCGAGCGCGGCTCTGCGCGACTTCTGCGCCAGGTATAACGACTGGATACTTGACGCCTCCGAAGACGTGCGCGCCGCCGTTCCGCACGTTTCGCTCAATTCCATCAAGGCATGGATGCGCGGGCTTGAAGAAACAGGCATCCACGCGCTGGCTGGAAATTACGGCAACAGGGCTGGAAAAGGAATGATCGACAACCAGCCTGCCATGCTCGCCTATGTGCTGGGACGCCTGTCAAAGCACCCCGATATCAGCGCGGCCCTGCTGCATGAGGGGATCAGGGCGCATTTCCGCAATGATCCCGAAATCAGGATACCGAGCGAGCGCCGGACGCAGGAATGGCTGCACAGGTGGAAGCTGGACAATGCACAGCTTCATACCTACATGGCCGCTCCCGACCGCTGGCGTAACGAGTTCATGTCAGCCTGCGGCGATGCCGCCGAGCGGATCATCCGCCCGAACCAGCGCTGGGAGTTTGACGGTACGCCGTCCGATCTGATCCTGTCGGACGGACACCGCTACAATATCACGGGCGTGATCGACGTGTTTACGCGCCGCCTCATGCTGCTTGTCTCACCCAGAGCGTCAAGCCGGGCCGTGGCAAGCCTGACGCGCCGTGCGATCACGGAATGGGGCGTGCCGGAAACGCCCGTCACGGACAACGGCAAGGACTATGTGGCCGCGCACATGATGCAGTTGTGGGCCGGGCTGAATATTACGCCTGTGACCCTACCGCCGTTCCGGCCGGATCTGAAGCCGTTCATCGAGCGCAGTTTCCGCACGTTTTCACACCACCTCCTGACCTTGCTGCCCGGCTATACGGGTGCAAACGTGGCCGAGCGCCAGCGCATACGCGAGCGCAGGAGCTTTGCGGCCCGCATGATGAAACAGGGTGAGGAGATTGAACTGCCGCTTGACCGTAAACAGTTGCAAAAATTCTGCGACGACTGGTGCAACAATGTCTATGCCCACAAAAGGCACAGCGGACTCAAGGGCAAAACCCCCTTTGAAATGGCGGCGGCGATACGTCCCGAGCAAATCCGGCGCGTACGGGACGAGAGCGCCCTGTATATCCTGCTTTTACCTCTCGCTCCCGGATCGGCGGGCTGGCGGGTTATCGGCAAGAAAGGCGTCCGCGCGGGCGGCATGACCTACAACGCCCCGGAGCTTGGCGGACTTGAAGGGAAAATGGTGCAGATTCGGCTGGACGATACGGAAATTGGCGTCGCCTATCTTTTCGGAGAGGACGGAAAATTCATCTGCCGGGCCTTTGACCACGATGTTCTGGGCGTCAAGGCGCAGGAAGTGGCGATGCTGCGCAAGCGCAAGCAGAGAGAGATTATGCGGGAGCAGTCCGCCGCCATGCGTGAAGCGGAAAAGAGCCTGAAAGACAAGCCGCTT
Source organism: Candidatus Mailhella merdavium (assembly GCA_019119045.1). Lineage (GTDB taxonomy): Bacteria > Desulfobacterota > Desulfovibrionia > Desulfovibrionales > Desulfovibrionaceae > Mailhella > Mailhella merdavium. Next base: position 81,547 of record DWXS01000083.1, read on the forward strand.
GCGCTGGAAATCATGGAAGCGGCAAGGGAACGATCCGTGAAGCGAATAGCGTTTACCGCGCCGGAGCTTGCGCCGCCGCACGACAGCGAGGGGCTTGCGGAGGCCTCCCGCGCGGCCAGGAGCAGACAGGGACTGCCGCCCATAACGGAAGAGCGCGCCCGCGAACTGCGGGAAATCGCGCAGGCCGCCATGCGGGGAGAAGGCTTTCACGCGCCTGAAACAAGCACCGCCCGCTACAGGCTATGCAGCGACATTCTGGCCGCAATCGAGGCGGGCGGAGCCGTAACGGAGGAGGAAAGACTGTGGGCCTACAACTACAGGGCTTCCAGCGAATACACAGGCCAGAAACTTCTGGAAGAAACATTTGCGAACTCGGCTCGGAGCGCCGGATAAACATCGGGACGGGAAGCGATTCTTTCCACGGATTCCGCCGCCCGTCCCGAAGAACCAACAGGAGAAAGAAATGTCACAAAACAGCATAAACGGCAAGGCTCCTCTGGCGAACGTGGCGTTGTGCCTCGGCAGCCTGGAAAAACTTAAGACCTGTCCGGCGCATCTGCCGCGCATCGGCGTGTTCTACGGCCCAAGCGGCTACGGCAAGAGTACTGCGGCGGCTGTGGGCTGCATACGGCATAACGCCTACTACGTGCAGGCGCGTTCAAGCTGGACGAAGAAGTCCGCCCATCAGGCCATGCTCAGGGAAATGGGCGTCACGCCGGGGAAGACGATGGCGGAAATGGCGGATCAGGTCGCCGAGCAGCTTGTGATTTCCGGGCGTCCCCTGATTGTGGATGAAGCCGACTACCTTGTGGACAGGGGCAGCATTGAAATCATCCGGGACATTTACGAGGCGAGTCAGGCCCCGATCATGCTGATCGGGGAGGAAGCCCTGCCGAACAAGCTCAGGAAGTTTGAGCGTTTCCACGGGCGGGTGCTGGACTGGGTACCCGCGCAGCCCGCAAGCATTGAAGACGCCTTTGCCCTGCGCGATCTGTACGCCACGCGGGCCGCCATTGCCGACGATCTCATGGCTCTGATCCATGAGGAGGCGCACGGCAGCGCGCGGCGCATCGTGGTCAATATCGAACTTGCACAGGATACGGCAAAGAGCCTCGGCCTTGACGGTATCGATCGCGCAGCATGGGGCAACAGACCACTGTATACGGGCAATGCTCCGTCACGAGGATAAGGAGGGGGAAACATGGCCGAACTGAAACCCGCAGCAGCCGCACTTACTCCCCGCGAGCTTATATGGGCCGCCCTGCGCGCCAACCGGGACGGGGTGACCCAGCGTCGGATAAATGGGCTGACTCTGGTGAAGCCGGGCATCATCAGGGATTACGTTGCCTCTCTCATGCGTGCGGGCATTGTAGGCGTCGTGGCGGAACTCGGCCCCGGCCAACCCCGCGAGTATTGCCTCCTGCGCGACATGGGAGTGGATGCCCCGCGGCTGAAAAAAGACGGAACCCTTCTCCCTCCCTCCGGCCGCAGCCGCATGTGGCAGGCCATGCCGATACTGGGGACGTTTACGGCACGGGAGCTTGCTCTTGCCGCAAGCCTTCCGGAGGCACGCATCGCGGACAGTGAGGCGGAATACTACTGCCACTGGCTAAAAAAGGGCTGCTACCTGCGACGTATCAGCGGCAAGGGAGAAACGCCCCGCTATCAGTGCATCCCGGCCCGCCGTCACGGCCCCAAGGCTCCGCAAATACTGGCGGTCAGGCGCGTGTTTGATCCGAACACGGGCGAAATTGCGACGGAAGAAATCACGGGCGGAGCGGAGGAATAAACGCATGAAAGGCAAGCCGGAAGACTGCCGTGCGATGGACAAGGCCAGGGCGGCATGGGGCGAGCCGCTTCCGGCATGGATTGCGGCCCTGGCCCGCGCGGCGGACGGAAAGAGCGTGCGCCGTGCGGCGGAGGAGCTTGGGGTGAGTCCCGCCCTGGTGAGCCTTGCCCTGCGCAACAGGTATCCCCGGCCTCTGGACATGCTGCGGGCAAAGGTTGAGGCGCGCATGAGTTACGAGATTATCCCCTGCCCGATCATGGGGATGATAACGCGCATGGACTGCGCGAACTGGCAGCGCCTCCCGTATGTCGGATCAAACGCCCTGCGCGTGGCGGTGTATCGGGCCTGCCGCGCCGGGTGCATACAATATGAGGGATAACCATGATCAGCGAAGACCTTGAAAATCTGGCCGCCGCTCTGGGGGATATGGCCGGACGGGTGAATGAGGAAGCATGGATGCAGCTGCGCCGCATACGCGACAACCTGATCGCCAAGGCGGAACAGGCAAAGGCGCTTGAGGAAAATCTGATACCGGAAAAGGAGGCCGCATAATGGCAAGAGTCAAACCGATCCTGAACGTACCCGTCATAAACAGTACGGAAGAAGCCGACGCCCTGCTGGCCAGCATTGCGGGCCTCAAGAGGCAGATTGATCTGGTGGAACTGTCGGCGGCGGAGGAAATCGACCGCGTGAAACTCCATGCGGCCACGGAAACGGAACCGTTCCGGCAGGAGATCGCAGGCATGGAGCAGGCACTTGTCAAGTATGCCGAATACCACAAGCCTGATCTCTTTGCGAAGAAAAAGAGCCTTGAGCTTAGTTTTGGGGTGATTGGCTACCGGGCGTCCACGAAGCTCAAGACGCTCACCAAATGGACATGGGAGCGGGTACTTGGCGCGCTCCGCGAAGACGAGCGCCGGGACTGCATACGGGTCAAGGAAGAAGTGGACAAGGAAGCCCTGAAAACCCTTGCCCCGGATGTACTGGCAAGGTACGGCGTCCGGGCCGTGCCGGAGGATGCGTTTTTTTACGAGCTGAAAGACGATGTAAGTGGGGAGACTGCGGCATGACGGAGAGGGAAGCGGCGGGAGAAGTGCTTGAAGAAATCGTCGAGGGCTTTGAAGGCAGCATAGACGACTTTATGAAAAGGCTTTTCATAAGGGCAATGGCGGCGGAAATGGAAATTGCGGTAAACGTAAAGGAGGACTGATTATGAAACTCTCAGAATTTGAAAAGCTGCTTGCGAAACAGGTGTGCAAAGAACTTAAACGTTCTGCGAACAAGGCGGATGTATCCGCCGTGTTGAAAGCTCTTGCCGTAACCCTGCGCGACATCCTGAAAGAGGACGACAGCATCAACATCCCCGGCATCGGAACGTTCAAGGTTGTCGAACGCGCCGCACGCACAGGGCGCAATCCACGCACGGGGGAACAGATCAGCATCCCCGCCCGCAGGCAGGTGAAATTCATACCCGGCAAGAACCTTTCCGAGGCGTTGAAAGGCTGATTCCTTCCCTCTGAGCTGCCGGGCCGCGGCCCGGCAGTAAATAAGTGGAGGAGATCTGCATGATGGATGAGGATCATCGTCTATCGTAAACTGAGCGGAATGGCATCGCTTCCGGCGCATCACGGGATACCTTGTAGAGGCAATCAATCGTTTCAACAATGCCAAGCGCGTCAAGAAACGGGATTGGGTGGGGCATATTTCTCATGAGTGAGTTCCACGGCATTATTTCGCTGGAATACATAGGCCATTCGCCTGCCAGGGAGAATAATATGGCAACTGTTACCAGACTGTATCCTGATATGCCGGGCACACCCTCCGTTACCGTGCCTGTGCACCGCAAGCGCGGGACGCCCGCGTCCGAAAAACGCTCCGCTCTCCTGGCGAAAGTCCATCTCGGCAAGAAGCAGCTTGGCATGAGCGACGAAGAGTGGCGCGCCCTGCTGGCTGATCGATGGGATGTGGAAAGCAGCGGTGCGCTTGACGCCCGGAGGCTTGACGAACTGGTCAGGCACCTTGAATCGCTCGGAGCCGTCTTTACGCGCGGCAGCGCCCGTGCCCGGAAGGGGCGGGCCAGCCGCAAGGATATCCCGGCCGCCCTGGAGCATGATCCGCATGCCCGTGAGCGTTACATGAAAAAGATAGAGGCACTGCTTGCCGAAAAGGGTCGCGCGGAAGGCACGCACATGCCTTGGGGCTATGCCGTGGGCATCCTCAAGCGGCTGACGGGCGGAGCGATCAGGAGTCTCGATCAGGCCGACGAAATGCTGCTGGCAAAGGTTGTTGCCGCTCTTGTCTATGACGCGAGGCGCAAGGGCCGTTATGCCGGGACGTGGGGGGAATAGCCATGCCGGAGGTGTGGATCGGGATGGGTGATCTGGAGTTCCTGGTTGGCAGGGACGCGGCGGAGACGATATGCGCCAATCTTGGCGGCCTGCGCGTCTATGTGCCCAAATGTCCGGACGTATCCTGCCGTCTCGGCAAGGTGGCCGGATGGCGGGCCATGAGGCAGTTGTGCGAGGCATACGGCGGCGAGGAAATAACTTTCCCCAACCGTCGCCGCGAGGACATGAAGCAGTCGATAATCAGGGGACTGGAACGCGGCTGGTCGATCCGGCGCATCGCCGAGGAAACCGGAGCGACGGAACGCTATGTGCGCACCGTGGCAAAGATGTTCGGGCGCAAGCCCAAACAGGGGAGTCTGTTGTCATGATTTGGGTACTTCTGTTACTGATATTGACATGGCCGCTGTTTGACGACTGGATATAAAAAGGGGGCGCAAAGCCCCCCCCTGTCAATTATATGGTTAATGGGCGCTCAGTCCACCGTGTCCAGTACGGTGTCATAGCACCCGCGCAGTAAATGAAGGATGGCAAGCCGGATTTCCCCCTTTTCGGCAGGTGTGTGCGGAGCGGTCAGCGCGTCCGCCGCCAGACGCAGATAGCAGGCCACGTCATAATAACGCACACCCGGATTGGAGCTGGAGGAAAAGCAGAGCAGGTTCAGGGTTTGCTTTACTTCTCGCTTAACGTCCAGCGTGGTGCGTTCCCTGTTTTCCGCCTCCGATGTTCTGCCCTTGATTAGCCTCATATCGCCACCCCCATTTCACGGGCGCGCATCATACGCCGCTTGACCGCATCGCGGGAGATGCCGAGGATTCTGCCGATTTCCGCCTGGGTCAGCCCCTTTTCCCGGTAGGCGCGGATGCGCATGAGCTGGCGCAGGCCATCCCGCCGCTTCTGGAGTTTTTCACCTTCCTTCATGCCCGCCAGATAGCCCGCCTGCCGCTCCTTTTTCACGGCGGGCAGGGCAAGCGTTTCCTCCCTGCCCTGCATGTATCCCGCCTCGCGGGCAAGCTCGGTCTGCCTGTCCAGCGCGGCGGCTTCCAGCGCGTTGAAGGCTTCAATGTAGCGGAGCTTCCACATTATGGCGGCCTTGCCCGTCATACCCATGACCAGCAGAGAAAAGGCGTCGCGGGTAAGGAGGTAGGCGGGATTTTTGCGAATGCCGAAGCCCACAGCCACTTCTGCCTCAATGAGCCCAAAATTGGGCTCAAAGAAAAATTTCGGGAGGATAGAGCGTAATCGGTCAATATCCCGCAGGATATGCGAGTGCCTGCGTTGGAAATGCCGGGCAACATCAAACGAAGAAACAACGGGCGTTTCACCGTTCAGGAAATCAATGTGGATCGTACTGTTTTCATTGACGAAAGGCGCGACTTGAGATACTGTATTATCAGCCATTTCACTACCTCCAGCGTAGTGATTCGGTTAGGCCCGGCTTGGTGTTGGCGCACCATTCCGGGCTGTTTATTGGTCTCAGCCATTTTGTTTCTTTTGAGCTTCCATCAAGTGGGCGATGGCCTCCATAAAAATCTGTTTGAGGGTTTTTCCCTCCTTAGCTGCCGCCACCTTGATTTGTTTGTGCTCCTCCTCTGACACTTGGATGGTTATGGTTTTAATAGGTGTTTTCACAACGCCTCCGTACCAATTTGATAATTGAACAATTATCAAATTGTCAACCTTGGCGCGGGATGGTTTTGATCAAAAAAGTACTCTCTCATTGAGTATCAAAAAAATATTTTTTATTTTAGGCAGATAAAAAAATAAACGAAAGACGAAGGAACCTTGCCCTGAATTATCTCATTGACAGAAGTAAAAAACTTGTCAAGATAACGGTATGGAAAAGAAAAAAAATCAACGAAAATTTTTTTCGGAAGAATCCCCTTCCCCTTTGCAGAATGGAGTTTTTCCTGCCTGCCGACTGCATGTCGAGAATTTTTTAACGCTCAAATATCTTGACATTGATATTCCGAAAGTAACGATTTTGATCGGACCTCAAGCTGAAGGCAAAAGTATATTAGCAAAGCTCTGTTATTTTTTTTATGAGATTTTGAGTAATTGTAAATTTACTTCATCTACTAAGATGATAAAGTCTACAATTAGACATACTTTTCAACAATATTTCCCTCGGACAATATGGAAAAATGATACATTCCTTTTAAATTTTACATGTGATAATTATGATATTTCTCTAAAATATAATACAAAAGCTCTTTCTATAGTGTTTAATAAAATTTTTGATACAGATATTAAAACATATATAAAATTTAATAATACCATTATACAAGAGGAAAGTCAAGAAAAAATTCGTGAATTATACTCCTCTTTTATTAATGATTTACCTTCTCCTTTTTTGATTAATCCGATTTTTATACCAGCACTCCGTCAATTTTATTCACAAATACGAGATAATGTATTCAGTGTACTTGAAATAACTGATAAAGGAAAGTTTGATCCTTTTGTGCAAAAATTTGGGTCTACCTATGAGTTGGTAAAGCGCATCAATTGTTCTAATGATAAAATCATATTAAATATTAATGAAAATATCCAGCATATTTTAAAGGGGAAGTATAAATTTATACAAAATAAAGAATATATTGTAAATAGTATAGACAAAGAGATACCTCTTTCTATTGCTTCATCGGGACAGCAGGAATCTTTGCCTCTTTTATTATTGATGTCTCTTTCAGGCCGTAATAATAGAGTATTTCTTGAAGAACCAGAAGCCCATCTTTTTCCCAGTACACAAAAAGATATTATGTACGATTTGGTAAAAATATTAAATAGGAATAAATGGAGTTCTATTTTTATCACTACTCATAGCCCTTATATATTATCATCTTTAAATAATCTTATTGCGGCCTATGATGTATTGAGAAAAAAAAATGAGCAGAAAGTAAAAGAAATGGAAGGAATTCTTCCTAGAGATACATGGCTAAATTTTGATGATGTTAAATGTTTCTATCTTGAAGATGGTAACATTCAAGATATTATGGACAAAGACCTTCGAATGATTGACTATACCAAAATTGATGAATGTTCGTCTTCTATTATTAATGAAATGAACAAGATTTTAGCTATATTAAATGAGGATGATGATGACAGCTATATGTGATGGTAAATATCTTCATAACAAACAGAGTCATGCTTTTTCTCTTGAAGAGGCATTGCACGAATGTACATGCGTATCAACACATTCAAAAATTGTTCTAAAAGAACATAAAGCTAAATGTGAAATTAAAAATAGTGACAGTCTTCAAGTACGGATTACTTGTTTGGATCCATGCGTTACCATGCTTAGCCAGAAGAAAAAATGTGACTTTATTGCTGCTTGGGAGGATAAAGATAATAATACTATTGTATATTATATTGAATTAAAAGCTTCAAATCACGAAAAAGCGTGCAAACAACTTTTGGAAACAATAAACTATTGCAAGTCGATCCACGGCTCTTGCTCAAGAAGATGCCATATTGCAGCTTATCCACCAGTAGCAAATGCTACTATTCAAAAATATCAAAAAAAATTTTCAAAGCAAAATATTGAGTTGTCAGCAAACGTAGCTTTGCAAGCAAGCTGATTCTCCTCCTCCTTTTTTTACCCATAGTTCCCGGAACAATTTCCGGGATGTCCTGAGCCCTCCGGCGCGTCAATATGACGCGCACAAGGAGGGCTTCATGTTTAACAAGCTCAAGAATTTCATTGCCGGGCTGTGGTCCGCCGTGAGCAGCTCCCGTCTGTGGTGGCTGTACTGCATCATTCTGACGGCGGGGCTTGCCGCGCTTCTGTACTGGTTCGCGCCGGTACAGATTCCCGTGGCCATTTACAAGGTGTGTCTTGCCCTTGGTGCGGGGCTTGCCGGCTACTGGCTTGACCGGGCGATCTGGCCCTACGCGCACCCAGCGGGCTACCTTGCCGACGACTGGCGCAAGGAGCCGGATGCGGACAACCGGGACAACGCCGATTATCCCATTGTCAACGAGTACCGCTGGCCGTTCATCGCGGCCATGCTGCGGCAGGCTCTTGTGGTATGCGCCTGCATGGGGGCGGTATGTCTCGGCTTGTAGCCTTTTGCCTGCTGTGTCTTTTTGCAGGGCAAGCCCACGCAGCCGAGAGTATACCCCGCGCGGCGTATCAGCACCGCGACACGCTGATCCGCGCGGCCCATGCCGTATGGGGGCTTGACGCTCCCGTGGCGGTACTGGCCGCGCAGGTACATACCGAGAGCCTCTGGAAGGCCGATGCCGTTTCTCTTGTCGGAGCGATGGGCATTGCCCAAATCATGCCGTCTACTGCCCGCTGGCTGCCGGACATAGCTCCGGCCCTGCGGGGGGAAAGCCCCGCCCCGTATAATCCGGGCTGGGCTCTAAGGGCCATGTGCGAGTATGATCTGTGGCTGTATGATCGCCAGATCGCCATGAGCGCCGGAGCGACCCTGGCTTTTTGTGACCGTATGAGCTTTGCCCTGTCGGGGTATAACGGGGGGCTGGGGTGGGTAAAGAAGGACAGGATCAAGGCCCGCGACAGGGGCCTTGATCCTGACCGCTATGAACAGGTCTCCACGG
>DWXS01000084.1 GCA_019119045.1 Candidatus Mailhella merdavium
CGAACCCATTCCGAACTCGGAAGTTAAGCGCCTCATCGCCCATGATACTGCGTATTTTTGCGTGGGAAAGTAGGTCGACGCCAAGGTAAATTTACAAAGGCCCCGGTTTTACCGGGGCTTTTTGTGTTTAAGGCCCTCCCTTCCCAAAAGGGCAGAGCCGACTTCCGCAGAGGCGGAAAACTGTGCTGGGGGGATGGATTGTACGGCTGCGAGGCGGGCTGTACGACGAATGGACATCCTTACCAACTGCGGCAGTGAACTTTGTATATATGCTGCGTCCGTTCCGTATGTTGCGACAAGCCTTTTGCCCCGGCAGCTTCTGCCCGAACGGAGGCCATTTCTTTTTCGGAAGCTCCCGGATTACGGAACGTCCTGTGTGTAATCGCTGTTCTGCACAGCATATTTTCGACGAAATGCGTATTTGCGTTCCCTCATGGAGTTGAGGCGAGGTCTCGAGCTGGGGATATGGATTTCCTCCGCAGATTATTGTCTGTTCCGTGAGCAGCATGCGTGCCGGAATTTCGCGGCAGGAACAAACCCGCAGAGCAGAAAAGCCGCAGCGTTCAGTCTGCGGGGAGGGATTCCTTCAGAATTTCCGATCAACGGACGATTCCGGGGACAGGGAGCTTATTCTATACCTGCGCGCAGACAGTCGTGCATATGCAGGACGCCGACGACGTGGCCGGAGTCATCCACGACCATAAGACAGGTGATTCGGCGTCCGTTCATCAGGGCCAGTGCCCGGGAGGCGGGCGCATCGGGAGCGATGGTCACGGGATGCTGTGTCATGATTTCGCCGGTACGCCGGTGAAGGAGGTCGTCGCTCATGTGACGGCGCAGGTCTCCATCACTGATCATGCCCGTCAGTAGTCCGTTCTGCGTGATCCCCAGACAGCCGAAGCCTTTTGCGCTCATGATGACCAGCGCTTCGCTCATGGGTGCGGACTCGTCAGCCAGCGGAATTTCATCGCCGCTGTGCATGATATCGCGTACCAGACGGAGGCGTTTGCCGAGATGTCCGCCGGGATGGAACAGGGAAAAATCGGCTGCCGTGAAGCCGTGCAGCTTGAGGAGACTCATGGCGAGAGCATCGCCCAGAGCCAGCATCATGGTGGTGGAGCAGGTAGGAGCGCAGCCCAGCGGGCAGGCTTCGCCCACATCAGGTAGGAGCAGCAGAAAATCGGCCTGCCTGCCCAGAAAGCTTTCAGGATTGCGGGTCATGGCAATGATCGGGATATTTCGTCTGGCGGCATATTCGAGGATATCGGTCAGCTCCGGGGATTCGCCGGAATTGGAGAGAGCCAGCAATATATCGTTGGCCAGCACGCAACCGAGATCGCCGTGACTGGCTTCCCCGGGGTGAATGAAGTAGGCGGGGGTTCCCGTGGAGCTGAGAGTTGCGGCAATTTTTCTGGCTATATGACCGCTCTTGCCCATGCCGGTGACGGCGATTCTGCCCGTGCAGTGAAAAAGTGCGTCCACACAGCGGGAAAAGCTCGCGTCCAGTCCTTCGGCAAGGCGTTGAAGGGCGGAGGCTTCCTGATTCAGAACCCGTCGGCCGAGTTCCAGCACGGCCTCGTCGCGGCCGACGTTTGGCGTAGACATATGGGGTACACCGGAAGTTTCTGACATGATCTCTCCTGTGGGACGACTTTGATGCGTTGGGAGTGAATATGTTGTCGATATGCGGAATAAAGCTGACTTTTCGCAGGAGGGACGCTCCTGAAGCCTGTCTGCATATCGTTGCGTTCGAGCCGGGGGCGAAAAGCTGTGCCGAAACTGTCAGGCTTCATCGACAAGCAGGTTGAGAAGGCCTGAAATGGCGGCCTCCACCGCCTGCGATCGGATAGCCGCACGATCTCCGGAAAAGTGAAACAGTTTTGCGTGCGCACTGCCATGTACGACCCAGGCCAGCCATACGGTACCCACCGGCTTGAGCGGACTGCCTCCGCCCGGCCCGGCGATTCCCGTACTGGCCATGGCCACATCTGCGCCCAGCGTGCCGCATGCGCCCTGAGCCATGGCAACGGCCACTTCTTCGCTCACGGCTCCGCGTGTGGCGAGAATGGCGCCGGAAACGCCGAGCAGGCGTATTTTTGCTTCATTGGCGTAGGATATGACGCCGCCCCGATACCATTCCGACGAGCCGGGGATGTCAGTCAGGGCTGCGCCGATCAGGCCGCCGGTACAGGATTCCGCCGTGGCGCAGTACAGTCCTTTTTCTTTCAGCAGGCGTCCCAGACGGGCCGCCGGTGAGGATTCATGCGGATCAGGCATGGTTATGCTCCTTTTTCATGACGTGTCCTCCCTGGCTGAGCATGACGCCTGCCAGCACCAGAGCAGAGGCAAGATATTGTGCCGGGGTGATGCGTTCGTTAAGGATGAACACGCCCATGAACAGGGTGATGACCGGGATCAGATTGGTGTAGGCGGCCGCCTGTCCGGCGGAAAGCCGCGCGATCCCGAAGTTGTAAAATCCGTAGCCGGCAAGGGTGGCGACGATACCGAGATAAAGCGTTGAGGCAAGGGGCATCCAGGAGGGAATATCCACATCCAGATACACAGGGGGAACGGAAAGGGGCAGAAGTGAAAGAGTCGAGAAAAACAGCGTACCGGCAAAGGTCATGGCGGCCGTCAGCAGCAGAGGGGGGATGCTGCGGGAAAGTCTGCGCATACAGAGCGTATAGCCTGCGGCGCACAGGACGGCCATCGCTTCCAGAATATTGCCCAGCAGAGGACTGGGGGAAGTTTCCGAAGCCTCCGCACCGAGAGAAATCCAGACGACTCCCCCCACTGCCAGAGCAAAGCCGAACCAGGCTCGTCCTGCCATGCGTTCATTGAGAAAAAGACGCGCTCCCACCGCCACGCACAGGGGGAGAAGCGCCAGCACCATGCCAGCCTGGGCCGAAGAGGTGTGACGCAGGGCGGAGGTTTCGCAGAGAAAATACAGACAGGGTTCGCACAGAACGCCCAGCAGGAGAACCCGGCGCAGGGCAGGATCGCGCAGAGCGCGGACGAGACGCGGCAGAAAGGGCAGACAGAGCAGGGACGCCGCTCCCATGCGTAGAGCCATTGCGGTCGCGGGTTGATAGGCGGAAAGGGCGAATTTCATTCCGATGAAGGTACTGCTCCAGACCAGCATGGAAAGCAGAAGCGCGAAATGAGGAAGAAGATTGGAGCGGGCAAAAAACTTCATGACGGGTCCGGGTTGCAGGCTGCTTCTTTTTCATTCTATCCCCGCGACAGGAGGCCCGCAAGAGTCCATTGTGCAAGAGCGGACGCAATGCGGCCTCCGGGCTTGCTTCCGGATCCTGCTCGGGCCATACTGGACTTCCTTCGGGCAGGGAAGACGCCCGTCTGCGGGCCATGAGCGGCCGGAGGCCGGAGAGCCGTTTTTCAAAAGACAGATGCTCCGACATCTTCTTTTTGCGATCTTCCCGGAAGGCGAAAGCGTTACGTCGTAAAGGAAATATTGATGAAGTATCTTTCCAGCCAGCTTTCCATTTTTCTGAGGGAACGGGGGGTCAAGCGCAATCTCGGCATGTTCTTCCGTTTTCTGGGTGTGCTGATTTTCATGGTGACTCTGTACAGCGTTCTTTTTCATTACATCATGGAGTACGAGGGCCGCAGTTATTCCTGGATTACGGGGCTGTACTGGACGCTGACGGTCATGACGACGCTGGGCTTCGGGGATATCACCTTCACGTCGGATCTGGGCAAGCTGTTTTCCGTGCTGGTGCTGATGACGGGAGTGCTGTGTCTGCTGGTCATGCTGCCTTTTGCCTTCATTCAGTATGTATATGCGCCCTGGCTGGAAGCGCAGAAAAAGCGTACCGTGCCGCGCAGCATCCCGTCCGGGGTGAAAGGGCACATCATCGTGGTGGGAGTATCGCCCGTAGCTCTTGATCTTGCAGGAGATCTCGCCCGTTACGGCTTCTATTGCGTACTGCTGACCGGAGACGCGCAGGGTGCGCTTGATCTGCTGGATCAGGGCTATCATGTCGTTGTCGGCGATTATGACGACGGAGCAGTTTATCAGAGGCTCAATCTCGGAGAGGCCGCCATGCTGACGGCCATGGACAACGATGTACGCAATACCAACATTATTTTTTCAGCCCGGGAGGTGGATGCGAAAGTCCCCATTGTGGCTCGGGCGGAAAAAACGGAATCCATAGATATTCTGTATCTGGCCGGAGCTTCCCGGGTATTTCAGTTCCGCACGCTGCTCGGAGAGGCTCTGGCGCGGCGGGTGCATGTCGATCGTTCCCGGTGCAGCGTACTGACGGAATTCGGGCCTCTGCTGCTGGCGGAGGCTTCTGCCAAGGGAAGTTTCCTTGCCGGCAAAACAATACGGGACAGCGAGCTGCGGCGGACTACGGGGGTCAATATCGTGGGGCTGTGGGAGCGCGGGCGTTTTCTGCTGCCGCAGGCGGATACGCTGATTTCGGAGGAAACGGTGCTGGTCATGGCCGGTACGGCCTCGCAGATTGCCAATTTTGATATGCGGATGCGCCGCGATGCGGAGAATGAAGCGGAAACGGCTTCCGACGGCCCTGTTCTGGTGTTGGGCGGGGGCAGAGTGGGGCTGGCCGCCGCGCGGAGTCTGCGCGGACGCGGTCTTAATGTGGTGATTGTGGATCGCAGGGAAGTCCCCGCCGGGGAAGGCGTGGGCTTTGTGAAGGGAGATGCCGCCGATCTTGCCGTGCTGGAAAGCGCGGGCATACGAGCCGCGCCTTCCGTAATCATCACCACCCACGACGACGATACCAATATCTATCTGACCATCTACTGCCGACGTCTGCGGCCGGATATGCAGATCATCAGTCGAGCCACGCTGGATCGCAACGTGGGGATTCTGCATTCCGCAGGCGCGGATCTGGTGCTTTCGCTGGTGTCCATGATGAGCGACGCCATTGTCAACATGCTCTCGCCCGGCAGAGTCTTCATGCTGAGCGAAGGTCTGAACCTGTTCCGGGTGGGTGTAGGCCAGAAGCTGCTGGGGAAGAGCCTTGCGTCCAGTAATATACGCCGCGATACGGGGTGCAGCGTGGTTGCCGTGCGCGGCAAGGGCGGTCAGATGCTGATCAACCCCGATCCCCAGCGGGAATTTCAGGCCGGAGACAATCTGTATCTGATCGGAGACTCCGGGGCGGAAAGTGCGTTTTATGAACGCTACGGTCATGAAGGCTGCGCGGATCAGAAAAATGGCGAAGGCTGGAGTTTACGGCAGGCTCTGGCGGACGGCACGGACTGGGTGGCAAGGGAATTTTCAGGCGCGGCGGAGTCCTCCGGCAAAGATGCGGGAATCTCTTCTGCGCAAAGCGATATGCCGGAAAGGCAGGAACAACAATGATGAACGAACATACGCGGAAGAAGCTGCATACCTGGATGGAAGGGGAGGGCGTCCGCGCGATGATGGCGCGGCTGTTCACACTTGGAGAAATCGGCATGTCCGATAGGGACGAGGCAGAGTCCGCGGAAATCAGAACGGAGCCGCAGGGGCGAACCAGGCTTGCTCTGGACGATGCCGACCGGCAGGCCCGGGATCGGCTTGTTGCCTGGATGCGGGAACTGTCTCTGGAAGTCCGGGTAGACGCCATGGGCAATATCTTCGGCGTGCTGCCCGCAGCGGAAGGGGGAGAGCATCTCCCTCCGCTCATGATCGGATCGCATATTGATACGGTGGGAAATGCCGGGCCGCTGGACGGCGTTTACGGCGTGCTGGCCGGACTGACGCTGCTGCACGCCTTCCGCGCTGCGGAGACGCTTCCTCCCCGGCCGATCATTGCCGCGGCCTTCACCAACGAGGAAGGCGTGCGCTACCAGCCGGACATGATGGGGTCTCTGGTATACGCGGGCGGCTATCCTCTGGAACAGGCTCTGGATACGCGCGGTATCGACGGAACGCGCCTTGGCGACGAACTGACCCGGATCGGCTATGCCGGGTCATATCCTCCCGGTCATGTCACGCCTTTTGCCTATCTGGAGCTGCATGTGGAACAGGGCCCCGTGCTGGATCACGAAAAAATGCAAATCGGTGCGGTCACGGGGGTACAGGGTATTTTCTGGCAGAATGTCACTGTGGAAGGCGCGGCCAATCACGCCGGAACCACGCCCACGGCCCTGCGGCATGACGCGGGACTTGCCGCAGCGCGGGCAGGACTCTTTCTGCGCGAGCTTGCCGTCCGCTCCGGCACGCTGGCCACAGTGGGGAGTCTGCGTCTTGAGCCGGGGCTGATCAACGTGGTTCCCGGAAAGGCTGTGTTCAGCGTGGACATGCGCGATCCCGATGCGGACAGACTTGCCGCCGCACAGGCCGAATTTGCGGCCTTTCTGCCCCGTCTGGAACAGGAAGAGGGGGTGCGCGTGTCCTCCCGCGTGCTGGTGAACTTCGCGCCCGTGGCTTTTGCCCCCGCCGTGATCGACAGGGTGGAAGCCGCCGCGCAGCGACAGGGCTTTTCCTGCCGACGCATGGTGTCCGGCGCGGGACACGACGCCCAGATGATGGCCCGTATCTGCCCCACCGGCATGATTTTTGTCCCCAGTCGGGCCGGTCTGAGCCATTGCCCGCAGGAATTCACCGGGCCGGAAGATTTGCGGCGCGGCGTGCTGACCCTGCTGGAAACGGCTCTGGATCTGCTGGATGCGGAAGATATCGGCACAAAATGAGCGTTGCTTCCGGTGCGGAGCCTGTTTTTTCAAAAATATGGAAAGGCGGACTCCGCAGCAGCTCAGAGCAGAAAAGGCGATACGCAGAAGCGACGGGTCAGATCCGTTGAGAAAAGCCTTGAGCGATGAATTCGGGCGAGAACGGGCCGCGCTGCTGTTCCCGCACAGCTTGCCGGAACGCCGCAACATGCGCCCCGTCTGCGCGGGGCTGGAGGCAGAAGAAGGGCAGAAGAGCGGAAAGCGTGCGAAGCCATAAGCCGTAATATGACGTTCTGGCTGGGGAGAAGCTGGCGGCCGTCAGGGGAACAGATGACAGCATCGGGCTTTTTGCAGTATATTGCGGGCAAAGTTCGGAATATCCTTCTTCTCTTCATCGTTGGGGCTGAAGTATTTCCGGGAATAGTGCCGCAATATGCGGATCGGAGCTGCACATGATGTCTGCCGTTCTTTTCCGTCTGGCCTGTCTTGTTCTGCCGCTCTTCTGTCTGCTCTGCCCGGTCTGTCCCGCTGCGGCGCAGGCGTATGTGGTACAGGTGGATTCCATAGCGGCGGACGGTCTGAATTTTGCTGCGAATCCGGATTATGTGTTTCGCCCGGGGCGAGAGGGCATGGTCGGCGTGAATGTCGACGATCTGCGCTTTCGCGAAGTAGCGGAGCTTGTGGCTTCCTGTCTGGCGTCGCGCGGTATGCGCGAGGTCGCGGACGGAGAGCGGGCTGATGTGGCGGTGTATTTGTCTTATGGTGTGGGGGATGAGCGACGTGAGATCCGGGTCATGGATATCCCCGGGCCCTGCCGGCCTCTGGATCCGTGGTGCAGAGACGATCCCTTTTTTTATGATTCCTGTCGGCGGCGCACGGTGAGAGTGGTGACTACCTGGCTGATCCGGCTGGATGTTTCCGCGTACAGCTTGAACGAAAGGGGAGAGCTGTCCGGGCAGTTGTGGTCTACCCGGGCGGAATGTCGCAGTTCTTCCCGCGATGAACGCGCCGTTCTGCCCTGGCTGGTGGAAGCCATGCGCGGAGATTTTGCGTCGGATACGCACGGCATAGTCTCATATGAAGTGCGTCTGAACCGGAACCGTCCTCCGGAAATCCGTCGTCTGCCCTAGAGCTTTGCCGTTTTGAACATAATCCCGGAGTCGAAGGAGGCGAGACTGCGCCGTGACGCCGGAGTTGCGAAGGTATTGGCGCAACCACCTGCGGCGGCCCGCAGTGCGGAGGGCATGGTCGGCAGAGCAGGTTCCGGCAAAGGCGTGAAGCGAACGCTGCGAGCCGGAACAGGGGGCAGACCGGCAGGCATATTCAGGTGCAAAAGGCTCTGAGCTGAACCCGCCGCGCCGCAAGGGAAACAGGGTCGGCTCGGAGCGGTCTGTTCGTTCTGTCTGTCCGGAGCGGAGTCTTTCGGCCTTGTCGTTCGTTATCTTGTGATCAGACTCTGTGCCGAGAGAACCATGCCCAGGCTGTGCGCATGATTTCGTCAAGATCGGAGTGAACCGGGGTCCAGCCCAGAACGGCGCGGGCTTTGGAGGGATCGGCCACGAGTTCAGCGGGATCGCCGGGGCGACGCGGGGCAAGGCGGAAGGGAACCTGTCTGCCGCAGGCGCGGGCCGCCGCGTCCAGAGCTTCCTTTACCGAGGTGCCGCGTCCGGTGCCGAGATTGAAGGCTCCGCTTTCTCCTCCCGCAGCCAGATATTCCAGAGCCAGCCTGTGGGCGGAGGCCAGATCTTCAACATGGATATAGTCGCGGATGCAGGTGCCGTCCGGGGTGGGGTAGTCGTTGCCGAACAGTTCCAGCTCGGGAATCTGACCTGCTGCGGCCATGAACATGCGGGGAATGAGGTGGGTTTCCGGATCGTGCAGTTCGCCCGTTTCGCCTTCGGGATCGGAGCCTGCGGCGTTGAAATAACGCAGACTGACCCAGTTCAGGCCGTGTGCCGCAGCCTGATCGCGCAGCATACGCTCCATGAAGAGTTTGGAAGCTCCGTAGGGATTTAGGGGGCTTTGGGGAAAGTCTTCGGTTATGGGCATGCGATCCGGCTGGCCGTAAACCGCCGCCGTGCCGGAAACGACAAGGAGATTTACGGATTCCGCACGCATGGCGGAGAGCAGGGAGATAGCCCCGCCTACGTTGTTGCGGTAATAGGCTCCCGGATTGCGCACGGATTCTCCCACCTGAGAAAGAGCGGCAAAGTGGATGACGCCGTCCGGCGCATGGCGGCGCAGGCAGTCGCGCAGGCGGGGCTCGTCCAGCATGTCCCCATATTCAAAGACGCCCCATCTGGCCAGTTCGCGGAAGCCGGTGGAAAGATTGTCGTATACGATCACATCATGGCCGTGCGCCGTCAGGTGTTTGCAGACCTGACTGCCGATATAGCCCGCGCCGCCCGTAACCAGAATTTTCATGAGCGTTCGTCCTTTTTCTGTTCGGGAGCGGAGGGTCTGTCGGCCTGCTCCGTATCGCGGCGTCGGGTCAGATGCAGGTAGACGCGGGGAGGGTTGACGTCCGCCTGAAGGATTTGCAGCCCTATGCGTGCTTCATGATTGATGACTATGGGGCCGGAGAGGCTGAGAGAGGTATTTTCCGGCTGTCCGTGGGGGATGGAGACCGTCACCAGCACGGCGAGAGAGGCCGGGTCTGCGGCCTGGAGCAGTTTCTGTTCCGCATCGCCGATGCGGATTCTGTATTCCGGCAGAAAGGCATAGGGATCCCCCACCAGCAGGCCGAGTTTCGGATCTTCCAGACTCTGGAGGATGAGAAAGGGGGCTTCTCCCCGGATTTTCAGCAGGGTGAAGCGGTGGAAATCCTCAAACCCCATAAGCCCCCTGGGAAAAAAAAGTTCCTTGCTGGGGTCGATATCCAGCATGCCGAGGCGGGTCTGCGCCCGCACAGTGTTCGTCGCCGTGCCGTTGGTCATGCTTGCGTCCATTCCGTATTCCGGTGTCATTTCCTGATGTCGTTCCATAGCCGCGCCGCCGCCAAAAGGTCTTCCGTCGTGGTCGCGAGCGCCATACGGTTTTCTTCCGTGACGCGTCTGTACACCTCTTCCCGGTACACGACCTTGTCCGGGGGGAGGCTGATGCCGATTTTCACCTGCTTGCCCTGTACGCTGAGGACGGTGATGCGGATATCGTCGCCCACATACAGACTTTCGCCGGGTTTTCTCGCGAGTATGAGCATGGCGTTTCCTTGCCGGAAGAGAATCGGGCGGAACCGGGCCGCCTCTGATCCGGCGGAGTCTGCTGCCGGAAGGGGGCGGAGAAATTTCGCGGGTACGCCGTTTTGTCCTCTTGCTGAAAAAGAGGAACGTTGAGAATCTCAAAAAGGCCCTGACGGGCGGAATTCTGGCCTACTTTCCGGGAATGGGCAAGTCTGCTTTCAGCGTTCCGTCCAGAGCAGTCGATTTTTTTTCAGCGTCGCTCTGCCGAGAGCCAGTCCGTTCCAGCTGATCAGCGCCATGCCTGCGGCATCGGCAGAGGCTGCGCAGGGGGCCTGTTGCGCGCGCCCCTGAAGCATGCCGTTAATGGCCTCAATGCCGTCAGCGTCCTCGAATTCCACGCGGGGAAGATTGCCCGGCGTGCGCAAACGGGGGGCGGGGCGTATTTCGCCGTTTTTCGCATATTTGCCGAAATACATGCCCTGCCAGCGCAGGGAGGCGGGCAGGAGGTCAAGGCTCTGCCGGGGCAGGATATGCAGGCTTGCTCCGAAAACGCCGACCGGCCCGGGCAGAGCGGCAGGATCCACGCCGGCATCCGCGAGTCTGTCTGGAGAAAGAAGCTCAAAGCGGGGGGCCTGCGCCTGCGGACAGAACGGAGGCGTATCTGCATGTCTTTCCGGGGAGGCGGCGGGCTTGTGCAGGCGGGCCACAAAAAAGCCCTGATTATCGCCGCTTCGGGGTTCCAGTCTCCACACGCCGTCGATGCCGAGTCTGCCGTCTTCCAGATCGAAGCCGGGCGGGGAGGCCAGAGGTTCCAGCTCAAGGCCGAGTTCGTCCAGCGCGTAGCGCACCTGTTCTTCGTTTTCGCCGTCGTTGGTGGTGCAGGTGGAATAGACCAGTGTGCCGCCGGGACGCAGCAGGCGGCAGGCCTCCCGCAGCAGAGCGCGCTGGAGTCGGATCAGCGGGGTGATTTTATCATCTTTCCAGATATCGCGCACTTTGGGATTGCGTTCTATGGTACCCCAGCCGGAGCAGGGCGGGTCAAGCTGAATGTAGTTCCACATGGCATCCGGCAGAGGCAGGGATTCGCCTTCATGGCAGCAGCTTGCCGTCCAGCCCAGATTCATGGCGTGCAGATTGCGCCGCAGCGTTGCCAGACGGGAGGGTGAAGGCTCGTTTCCGAGTACGAAGCCGTCGGAGCCGACCATCCCCGCAAGCTGACCGGTCTTACTGCCGGGGCTGGCGCACATGTCCAGAACCGCCGCGCCGGGGGGCGGGCATAAAGCGGCGGGAGGCAGCATGGAGGAGCGATCCTGAATATAGATAAGGCCGAAAAAGGCCGCGAGGCTGGAACCCAGCGGACGGGGCTCGGCAAGCAGACGTCTGGCGGAAGGTATGAAGGGATCGGGCTCGAATTCATAGCCCTGTGCCCGGAGCAGATCTTCCACCGTTTGTTCTTCACTCGGCGTACAGACAAGGCGGAAAGCACGGCGGCTCGGCGTCATGAACATCTCCAGAGGCTGCGCCCCGTGCGCATGTTGCGGGGCGGAAAAAGAAAGGATAAACTCGCCCAACTCTATTTGAAGGAGCGATCATGCAGCATCGAATTTTATCCTTGTTTCTGGCGTGTACCCTGCTGCTCGCCGGGATGCAAGCGGCACAGGCGGCCTCGTATATTGTGACGCCGTTTACGGTGAACGGATCCGCCGGATACAGCTACCTGGGCAAGGCCATTCCGCCCATGCTGTCTTCCCGGCTGTTCTGGCAGGGAAAATTTGAACCTGCGGCCACGCAGGACGCCGTGCTTCAGGGCAGTGCGCCGGAAGGACGGGCCGGAGCGGAAAAGATCCGCAAGTCTGCCGATGCCGATTATGTGGTGTGGGGCAGCGTCACGGTGATGGGCACCGAAGCCAGTCTGGATGTCAGCGCGCTGGACGAAAAGGGAAATCTCTGGCAGCAGGCGTTCAGAAGTCCTGTGAATAATCTGCTCGGCGGCGTGCAGAATGCCGCGGACGCCATTTCCTCCCAGCTTTTCGGGCGGACTGCGGCCGCTGCTCCTGCCGGTCAGAGCGCCTCGCCCATGAACAGAGCCTTCATGATGAATGAAACTCAGGGCGGAATGAATTACGGCGTGAATCCCCAGATTCGCTATGAAAATATGGACGGGGAACGTATCCGCAGCCAGATGCTGGATTTTGAAGCCATAGGCATGGAAGTGGCGGATTTTGACGGCGACGGAAAAAATGAAGTCGCGCTGCTCAATGAGGATGCCGTGCTTCTGTATCGCTGGCAGGACGGACGGCTGGTGCAGATCAGCGAGCTGCGTCTGCCTTCCATGATGCGTATTCCGCTCATCATTCGGGCCTTGCCGGACGGCAAGCGCGTTCTGATGGTGGTGACGGCTTATGACGACGCCTCGGACGAACCTGTAAGTCAGGTGTTCGCGTTTAAGGACGGGGAGTTTCAGGAAGCGTCCAACCGCGTGAAGTATTATCTTAACGTGTTGAAAATGGCTCCTTCCTATAAGCCCAAGCTGGTCGGTCAGGACCCGGATCGCAGCCGCGTGGTGCGCGGGGATATTTATGACGTGACCCTGCGCGGAGGTAAGCTGAGCAAGGGAAGTAAATATTCCAGTCTTCCAGGTGAAGCCAATGTGTTCAACATGGTGTGGATTCCCGGTAATGCCAAATCCGGGGGCGATTATCTTGTGGCCGTCGGAGCGGAAGAGACGCTGCTGACCTTTGACCGCAACGGCAAGCGTCTTGCCCGCAGTGACGAAAGTTTTACCGGAACCTCGGTGGGTATTCCCATTTCCCGCAGTATGCCCGGGCTGGGCAGATCGGCGGAAGAGGACGGCGGCAATTATTATTATGTGCCCATGCGCATGGTGGTGGACGACCCCGACAACAGCGGCACTCCCGTGCTGATCACCGGCAAGCCCATATCTGCGGCGTCCATGCTGTTCAAGAACTTCCGCGTCTTTCCTCAGGGTGAAATTCACGCGCTGTTCTGGGACGGTCTGGGGCTGGATCTGAAGTGGAAAACCCGGCGCATCAAGGGCAGTGTGGTGGATCTGAGCGTATCCGACCCCAACAACGACGGCGTACAGGATCTGGTGGTCAGCGTGAACTCCTATCCCGGCTCCCTCGGTATGGGCAAGATTCGCAATATGATTCTGATTTATCCCCTTGAAGGGAACTAGAGCAAGGCACAGGGGCCGCTTCCTCAAAAGGAACGGCCCTTTTCAGAAGGCCAAGGAGACGGATGATGCAGGGCCCGGATAAAACGGTAATGCCGGAAGTAACTTTTTCGACCTTTGTGCTTTCCCTGGCCTCTTCGGCGATGGTGCAGCTTGGAGAAGTGCCCAATCCCGAGACGGGGAAACTGGAAAAACATCCTGAGCTTGCCAGACACAGTATCGATATCCTGAACATGCTTGAGGATAAGATTACGAACGGACTGACGGAAAAAGAGTCCCGCCTGCTCCGGGACGTGCTGTTCGAATTGCGCATGAAATATGTCGCGGCCGGAAAGTAGGCTGCGCGTGTCTTTGAGGGCGGGCTTTCCGCTCCGGAAAAAGAGGAAGAAAAAATGCTGAAGGCCGGACTTGTCGGCGTTACGGGATATACGGGAATGGAACTGGCCCGCATTCTTGCCGGGCATCCGTTCATGCGGCTGGTCATGGCTACATCCCGCCAGGAGGCCGGAAAGCGGCTTGATGAGCTGTATCCGTTCCTGCGGGGCCTGCCGGGTGGTGATGTCGTTGTGAGTGAAGCGGATGCTGCCGCTTTGGCAGGAGCCTGCGACGTGGTATTTCTGGCCGTCCCGCACGGGGTTGCCATGGAAATGGGCGCAGCCCTCTATGACGCGGGGGCAAAGGTGGTGGATCTTTCCGCCGACTTCCGCCTGCACGACGCGGCCGTGTATGAAACCTGGTACGGCGTGACGCATACCCGGGCGGAATATCTGGACAGGGCCGTGTACGGTCTGCCGGAACTGTATGCCGAGGAAATAGGCCGAACCAGACTTGTGGCCAATCCGGGCTGTTATCCCACAGCGTCCATTCTCGGTTTGCACGCCGCATTGAAGAACGGCCTTATTCATACCGACGATATCGTCATCGACGCCAAGTCCGGCGTTTCCGGGGCCGGGCGCAAGGCCGCGCTGGGTTCGCTGTTCTGCGAAGTCGGCGATTCCTTCAAGCCCTATAATCTGGGAAGACATCGTCATACGCCGGAGATTGAGCAGGAACTCGCACACAGTGCGGGCATGGAAAACGGTTCGCTGCGCATATCCTTCAACCCACATCTGGTGCCCATGAGCAGAGGAATTCTGGCCACCATTTATACACGGCTGAAGAGTCCCCGTTCTCAACAGGAAGTGCAGATGATTTACGAGGCCGCCTGGGCCGGTTCCCGCTGGGTGCGCGTACTCCCTGCGGGGAAGCTGCCGGAAACCCGCAATGTGCGCGGTTCCATGTTCTGCGATATCGCCGTGACGGTGGACGAACGGACGGGCCGCCTGATTATCACCAGCGCCATCGACAATCTGTGCCGGGGAGCTTCCGGTCAGGCCGTGGCCAACGCCAATCTGATGAATTATCTGCCCGTGGACGAAGGTCTCAATCTCGCGCCGTTGACGGTATAAATGCTGCTGAACCGCGGATATTTTGCGGAAACGGCGCAGTCTGCCCGACAGCTACGGGGCAGACTGCGCCGTTTTTTTGTCTGCCGGGTCTTGAACTGACTTTCACCGGAAATAAAAACCGTGTTTTTCGGCAGGGTGTTCCCGCCGATGCGGTTCCGTCGGGAGAAAAAGGAAGGGGGACGGCTTTGCTGTCCCCCCGTATGCTTAAGAGAAGATAAGGAAGATTCTAATAACGTTTGAAGGGCGTGAACTCTTCGCTTTCCACTTCCACGGCGCCGGCATTGCGCAGCGCGTCGTCATAGATGAAGGGATCGGCGGGAATGACTTCCTTTTCCAGATCGTGCTTGAGCTGAGGGATATAGGAATAGGGAATGCGGTAGGCGCGGTAGGTGGAGTTTGTGGGCTTCACCCGCATGGTGGAGTGGGTTTCCGCATCGCCGAAGCCGCTGGCCGTGCCGTACCACATGAAGGGCACAATGTATTCCCACACGATTTCGAGATCCGGCGTGACTTCAAAAACCCGACCGTCGTTGCCTTCGCAGATCAGCGTGTTGCCGTTGGGCAGGCGTTGCACACCGCTGATGGTTGCGCTGAAAAAGCTGTGGGCGAGGGAGTGGTTGGGGGCATAGCCTACGGCAAGGCCGGAGTATTCCCAGACCTTTTCCAGAGTGATGGGATTGAATTCCAGCACCTGAGAGAAGGGCAGACCGTTGTTGAAGACGATGACGTTGCCCTCGCCGGGCAGACCTTTGGGAATGATATGCGCATTGTGCATCATGCCGCCTGCGGGCAGACCCTTGAAGCCTCCTTCAGGCAGGTGCATTCCCATAAGACGCAGGGGGGAATCCTTGGGGTAATCCGGCCCGCACTGCCAGGCGACGCTGCCGGTCTTGTGATCGATGATGTAAATGACTTCCTGTCCGTCGTCGGTGATGATGTTGTCCGGGTGGAAGGCGGCATACTTGACCGGGTCGCTGTCATACCACTTGTTGGGGCCTACCCAGGAAGCCGTGTTCTGGAAGTCGGCAATGCCCTTTGCCTTGTATTCTTCCTCATGATCCTTGTATATCCATTCCCAGACGATATTGCCGTCCTTGTCCACGATGTAGAGGGTGGCCGTATCCTTGCCGTCTATGGTCTTGAAGCCGGCGATCAGGGTTTTGCCGTCCTTGACGTAGTTCATGCCGGGAACGTCGTAGCCCACGGGGTTGCCTTCGCGCTGGATGTCATGATGCGCGTTGGAACTCCAGTAGGTATCGCCCTTGATTTTGACCATTTCTTCAGTGGCCTTGCGCTGTTCGTACTTGTCGAAACTCCAGACGATCTTGCCGTCCCAGTCCATTTCAACCACGGTGAAGCCTTCCGACTTGCGGGCCAGCCAGTTTGCCGGATCGTAATGTACCAGCGTGGCGAGCAGGTTGCCTCCGGGCAGAACCTTGGCGGGCTGACCTTCCACATTCATC
Organism: Candidatus Mailhella merdavium; assembly: GCA_019119045.1. Lineage (GTDB taxonomy): Bacteria > Desulfobacterota > Desulfovibrionia > Desulfovibrionales > Desulfovibrionaceae > Mailhella > Mailhella merdavium. The sequence goes on from DWXS01000084.1 coordinate 15,935, forward strand.
CATTTATGGACGACCTTGCCGTTCATATCGATAAGCGGCACGCCGTGCGGCGTTGCGCGGAGCGGATTCAGCACGGTATAGCCGTTATATGCCTTGTCCGGCTTGTTGATGGTGACTCCGGTAGGAAATACGGAGGGGTAGGCCGCGGCTGTTCCTGCCATACCGAGAAGCAGACCGAGGGCCATGAAGGCTTTTCCAAAGGGACGCATATTCTCTTTCTCCTGTTATGCGTTATGTCCGCACGTCGACGGAACATGCCCCCTGTAGTCGAGCGGAAGCGGCAAGTCAATGCGCGCTCATGCCCTTTACGCTGCCGGGCTTTAAAGATAAACGATTCAGGATTATGTGCAGCAGACATGTCCTTTTTTTCGAAAAAGCCCGGAATCGCGTTCTTTCGGAAGCGGCGAGGGCGGGGCGTGTTGAAATTCATATCGTGAGGATATTCATGCGTCGTTGTTTCATCATGGGAGCAATCCTGCTTGTTTTGTGCGCGGCAGGGTCGGCGCGGGCGGCAGAACTTTTGAAAATCGGCGCGCTTCCCGCCGCCGATTCCGTGATTCTGCATGTCGCCGCCGACGAGGGGCTGTTTGCCGAGCGCGGGCTTAATGTGGAAATAGTGCCTTTTCAGAGTGCCCTGGAACTGGGGGCCGCCATGCGGGCGGGAGAACTTGCCGGTCATTTCGGCGATCTGCTCAATGTGCTTATGCAGAACGAGCGGGGAGCTTCGCAGGCTGTGATTGCCACAACGACCCATTCTTCTCCGGAACAACGCTGTTTTGCCCTTGCCGTGAGTCCGCAGAAAGCCGCCGGGTTGCAATCCCTGGCGGATATGAAGGGTGCGGATACCGCCATGTCCGGCGCGACCATCATTGATTATCTGCTGAGCCGTATGCTGGAGCAGGAACATCTGCCTTCGGACTGGCTTGTCATGCAGGAAGTACGGCAGATTCCCGTCCGGCTTCAGATGCTGCTGGGCGGTATGACGGATTCCGCGCTTCTCCCCGAGCCGCTGGCGACCATGGTGGAAACAGGTGGGGCGCGTACGGTATGGGACGACACCGCGCTGAACGAACCTCTGGCGGTCATTGCGCTGCGCACGGAATTTCTGAATCCGGAAATTGTGGAACCGTTCCGCGCCGCGCTGCGCGATGCTGCGCGTCGTATCGAGGCAGACCCGGAAAAGTACAGAAATTTCATGGTGAAAAAGGGGCTGTTACCCCGCCCGGCCGCTGCCGTATATACCATGCTGCGCTTTGATCTTTTCAATACCCCGGATGGTCTTCCTCCTCTGCCCACGGAGGAAGACATGAGCAGGGTGGAAGCATGGATGATGGAGCGCGGGCTGCTGCGGAACGCTCCGGAGTATGGGCAGATCGTCTTTCCCTGAAAGGAGGTCGGCGCAGAGCCGGCACACTGACGGACTATGGGATTTGAACTTGCCGCTGAAAATCTGACCTGCGATTATGGTTCCGGGCCTGTGCTGGAGCCTTTGTCCTTTACGCTTCCCGCAGGGGCGCGTCTGGCAGTGATCGGCGAATCCGGGTGCGGCAAGAGTACGCTGTTGTGCCTGCTCGCCGGTCTGGAAAAGCCTTCGCAGGGGACGGTGACAGCCCGACAGATCGGGGTGTCCGCCCCGGGGCAGGTGCCGCGTTCCGCCTTTGTATGGCAGAATCTCGGGCTTTTTCCCTGGAAAAGAGTGCTGACCAATCTGGCCTTGCCTCTGGAACTCGGGGGCATGGAAAAGAAAGAACGGGAGGCAAGGGCCCTGGCCATGCTTGACGAACTTGGCCTGAAGGGTCTGGAGCATCGCTGGCCGACAACGCTTTCCGGGGGCCAGAAACAGCGGCTGGCTCTGGGCAGGGCGCTTATTGCCGATCCGGATATGCTGTTTCTGGACGAACCCTTTTCCGCTCTGGATGCCCTGACGCGCGAAAGGCTTCAGGAGTTTCTGCTGACCTTGTGGGAGCGTCGCCGCTGTACTACGGTTCTTGTCACCCATGATATCGGCGAAGCCGTGTATCTCGGCACCCATATCCTCGTGCTGGGGGGAAAGCCCGCCCGTGCGGCCGCCTGGCTGGACAATCCTCTGTCCGGTCTTCCGGACTGCCGGGAGCGGGAGGAATTTTTTCATATGAGCCGCCGCGTGCATGCCGCTCTGAGGGCGGCGTCCGGGGGCGCGGGCGATGCCGGAGAATCGGCATGAAACGCAACGCAGTTCTGCGTCATGGTCTGACGCTCGTCGCACTCGGCCTTGTCTGGCAGGCAGCTTCGCTTGCCGTTGGGCCTTTTCTCCTTCCCTCTCCCGGGGAAACCTTTACCCTCTTTTTTCAGGCTCTTGGTACGGGCTCCTTCTGGAAAGACATGGGGGCGAGCGCATGGCGTCTGTTTTTGGGGCTGGGTTTTGCCGTTGGGGCGGGTTTTCCTGTCGGGCTGCTCATGGGGCATTGCCGGAAGGTCGACGCTGCAACTGCGCCTTTCATTTTTCTTACCTATCCCTTGCCGAAAATCGTACTGCTGCCGGTTTTTTTCACCTTTCTCGGCCTGGGGGAGGCCCCGCGTGTGCTGCTGCTTGCCCTGACGACAGGGTATCAGGTTCTGGTCATTGTTCGCGGTACGGCTCAGGGGCTGGAGCCCTCGTACGGAAAGGTGTTCCGTTCGCTCGCGGAAACGGGAGGCTCGAGGCGCGTTTCTCTGCGGCAGGCCTTTCGACATGTCTATATCCCCGCGGCCCTGCCCGGTCTGTTCACGTCTTTGCGCGTGGCGGCAGGAACAGCTGTGGCGGTGCTGTTTCTGGCGGAATCCTTTGCCACTCGTTCCGGGCTGGGCTTTCGGATTATGGATGCCTGGGGGAGAGGAGACACGCCGGAAATGTTTGTCGGTATTCTGGGCATGAGTCTGCTGGGGCTGCTGTTGTTCGGGCTGTGTGCGCTGGGCGAACGCCTGCTCTGCCCCTGGGCGGTCGGGCGGGGCCTATGACTCTTGCGCTGGAATTCCCATGCGTCCGACAATAAAAAGGGCTATACATTGCCCCCCTTTTTTTATAGCGTTTTCATCCCGACCCATGCGCGGCGGCGTTTTACGCGAAGGCTCAGTCGCCTGTTGACCCGCAGTTTCCAACGGAGGCTTCCATGGAACCCTATTATGCCGGATGGCTTTCCATCCTTCCCCCGGTTATCGCCATTACTCTGGCGCTTGTCAGTAAGGAAGTGTTTTCTTCCCTGCTCATCGGTATTCTTTCCGGCACGGTGATTTATACCGTGGGAACGGGAAGCGGCTCCCTGATTGTCGGGCCGGTGGAAGTCATGTTCAGCACCATGCTGAACAAAATAGACTTCGCCATCATTATTTTCTGTTCCCTGCTCGGCGCGCTGGTGTATGTCATTTCCCTGGCCGGAGGTTCCGTGGCCTACGGCAAATGGGCCGCCACCAAGATCAGAAGCCGCAGATCCTCTCTGCTTTCCACGGCCGGTCTGGGCGTGTTCATTTTCATCGACGACTATTTCAACTGCCTCACCGTAGGTACGGTGATGAAACCCATTACCGACACCTATAAGGTTTCCAGAGCCAAGCTGGCGTATCTCATTGACTCCACAGCCGCTCCCATATGTATCATCGCCCCCATTTCCAGCTGGGCTGCGGCCGTCGGCAGTAATCTGCGCGCGACGGGAGCTTTCGACAGCGACTTTGCCGCCTTTGTTTCCACCATTCCGTACAACTTTTATGCCCTGCTCTCCATCGTCATGGTACTTCTGATCTGCATTACGGGGTATGACTTCGGCGCCATGCGCAAATCGGAAGAGGAAGCGGAAAAGGGAAATCTCGGGATTGCCAACGACAATTCCGCAACGGTGAAATTCTCGCCCCGTGGCCGTCTTATCGATATGCTGTTGCCCATCGGGGCTCTGATTGTCTTTGCCGTCCTCGGCCTGCTGTACACCGGCGGGTATTTCGGGGACGATCCTCAGTACCATACGCTGGGAGCAGCCTTCGGCAACTGTTCCGCCGCCACGGGGCTGATGTATGCTTCGTTCGCCGCGCTCATCGTGGCCTTTGTCCTGTTCGTTCCGCGCGGCCTCATAAGCTACAGAGGCTTCATGGAAGGCTGTGTTGAAGGTATCAAGACCATGATGCCCGCAAACATTATTCTGGTTCTGGCCTGGACGATCAGCGGGGTGTGCCGGGATCTTCTCCAGACTCCGCAGTTCGTGGAAACCGTGGTGACCGGAGGAAGCCTGACTGCCGCCCTTCTGCCCGCCGTTGTCTTTGCCATTGCGGCCTTTCTGAGCTTCTCCACCGGGACGGCCTGGGGCACCTTCGGCATACTGATCCCCATTGTGGTGCCCGTCGCTCAGGCTCTTGAGCCTGAACTGCTTGTCGTATCCCTTTCCGCCACGCTGGCGGGCAGCGTATTCGGCGATCACTGTTCTCCCATTTCCGATACGACCATTCTGTCCAGTGCCGGTTCCGGCTGCAATCATGTGGAACATGTTTCCACACAGCTCGGCTATGCCCTTCTTGTGGCGAGCTGCTGTCTGATCGGGTATCTTGTTGCGGGCTTCTCGCACGGCAACCTGCCGCTCAGTCTGGGGACTTCTCTGGTACTGCTGCTCGGTATTGTGATTGGTCTGCATGTGCGCAATCAGAAGCGTGAGGCTTCCGCGATCAGACCCTGACGTGCGCGGCGCAGCTATTCCGCCTTACGGCAGAAGGTAATGATGTCCTCCCCGGCAGGAGGAGCTTTTCCTCATAATGTCGGAGAAGGCATGGTTTCGGGGCAGGATTGAAATCCTGCCCCATTATCACGATAAAATTTTCAAAACACGCTGTCCCGGAACAGCTAGGAGAATATCATGAATACGGACGGCTCATCTGATCAAGCATTTCCTTCGGGGGAATGCGGCGTCGGCTACAGCATGTGCGACAACTGCAATCATGTGCCCATGTGCGGGCTGCGCTATACCTGGCGGAATGATGACATTCATAATCTTGAGGGGCTGGACTCCACCCCCTGCGCCAAAGCCTACGGTCTGATCCAGCAACGCACCCACCCCGGAAGACTGCTGCGACCGCTCCTGCGCCGGGGAGAAAAGGGAGGGCAGCCCCGTTTTGTGCCTGTTTCCTGGGACGATGCCTACGATTTCATAGCGGAGAAACTGCTTTCCGTTCGGAGCAGATACGGGGCGGACGCGGTGTTCTTTTTCTGCGGCGTGACCAAGGAGCCTCGTCCTGTGGTGCAGCGTCTCTGCGCCCTGTTCGGTTCGGCAAACTATGGTACGGAGTGTTCGACCGCCTGTATGCGGGCGGCGTCCTTTGCCAGTCATCTGACGTTCGGCTGGGGAGCGTTGCAGCAATATCCCGATGAGCATACCCGGCTGGCCGTGTTGTGGGGCGTCAATCCCGCAGTGGCGCACCATTATGCCATGCCTGCACTGTTTGCCGCGCGGGATCGGGGCTGTCGCTTTCTTATTGTCGATCCTGTCAGAACGACGAGTGTCGAGCTGCTGGGCGGCCTTCATCTGCGCCCGCGCCTCGGTACTGCGGCCGCGCTGGCCGGAGGGCTGGCCCGGGTCATACTGCATGAAGGTCTGTACGACGAGGCTTTCTGCCGGGAATGGATCCACGGTTTTGACGAGTGGCGCGCATATGTGGACGGTTTCACTCCGGCGCGCACGGAAGAACTTACGGGCGTACCCGCTGAAGATGTGATTCGCGCCGGAAAACTGCTGGGTGAGTCCGGCGTGCCTTCTTTCATGCTTTCGTCGCAGAGTACGACGCACGACCGCAACGGCATCAACAATCATCGGGCGATCTGTCTGCTGGGAGCCTTGTGCGGCGCAGTGCCTCCGCAGCGTCCCGCCCCCGCGCTGGAAAATTTCGATATCTGGGGGAACGGGGGACCCGCTGATTTCAGTATGCGGGATGTTCTGCTTTCCTGCAGCAAACGGCGCATCGACGCGGAAACTGTTCCGGCATGGGCAAACTGGGCCTGGAAAGTCAACACCAGCTATCTGCCCGAACGCATTGAAGAGGGCAGAATACGCGCGCTGGTGTCCTTCGGCATGAATGTAGGCATATGGCCTTCCCCAAAATGCTATGCGAACAGTTTTGCAAAGCTGGATCTGGGCGTGGCGGTGGATTATTTTTATCGTCCTGCCTCGCATGCCAATATGGACGTGCTTCTGCCGGCTGCCGTCAACTTTGAACGGAGCGTGCCCTTTGGCTGTTACGGATCGGTCTTGCGCGGACGCACGGCTCTGCCTCCGCGAGGGGAGGCCCGGGAGGACTGGCGCATTGCCCTGGAACTGGGTTGCCGTCTCGGCTATGAGGAAGAGTGTTTCCACGGTGATCCCGAGGCTGCCTGCAATGCCATTCTTGCCCGCTGGGGGCTGAGTATGGCGGATCTGCGGGCGGCCCTGCCTTCGGGCATAGACGTGGGCGGACGGAAGCGCGGGACGGAGTCCCGCCCGGGGTATGCCACCCCCAGCGGAAAAATCGAGGCATGGTCGGACTATCTGGCGGGGTTCGGTCTGCCTGCCCTGCCCGAATATAAGGAACCCTATGCCGTCAGTCCGGAATTCCCCTTTCAGCTTATTGCGGGAATGCGCAGGCCTCTGCTCACTCACAGCAGAACGCGCGGCGACTGCCCCTGGCTGCAGGAGCTGGAGCCTGTGCCCTGCGTGGAAATTCATCCGGACGATGCGAAGGCCTGCGGCGTCCATGACGGCGAACGGGTGCGCCTGCGCTCCGCATGGGGCTGCATCACCCTCCATGTCCGACTGAACCCGGCGTTGAAACAGGGTATTGTGGGGGTTATGCACGGTTGGCCCGAAGCAAACGTGAACGATCTGATCCCGCGGGAATTTGATCCGGCCAGCGCGTTTCCTCCTTTCAAGGAAGTGCCCGTGCGGCTGGAACGGATTGACGCCGCAGACGACGGGGAGGCTGTGTCATGACAGGCAGATGTATGATTGTGGATATCAGCCGCTGTGTCGGCTGTCAGACCTGTGTTGTGTCCTGCAAGGCCGCGGCGGGTACGGGTCCCGGATTATTCCGCTGCGTGATGCGAACTCTGTCCGAAGTTTCTGAAGCTGAGGAAAAAGCTGAAGAACGTCGCTTTTGGGAGCCTTTGCCTCTGCGGCTCTCCTGTCTTCAATGCGATCCTGCGCCCTGTATGGAGCAGTGCCCTGCCGGGGCCTTGCGCCGCATGGACGGTCTGATTGTTCTGGACAGGGAGATATGCCGCGGCTGCGGAAAATGTGTGGCGGCCTGCCCCTGGAAGCTGATCAGTCTGGGACGGCGCGATGGCGCGTATGACTTTCCCCGGCCGGACAGAGGCGTCATTGAGGGAGAAGATGTCCGGGAAGAAGCGCAGGGCGTCTGTTCTTCCGGGATAAAAAAGGGATATGTGGCGGACAAGTGTTCTTTCTGCATATCTCCGGCAGATACGCGGCAGACGCCCGTCTGTGTGCGAAACTGTCCCGAGGGTGCGATTCTGTTTGGAGATCCGGGCGATCCCGGTTTTGCCGAACTTTGGAATCGGGCTCGTTGTCTGCCGGGCAGCGAAGAATTGAACCCGCGACTGCGGTTCCTGCGGAGCTTCCCCGTTTCGGCATATTCCCCTGCCTGAAAACCGCCTGCATACGGAAGGGCTGTTTGACCTCTGCCAGTTGTTGCCGTGATAAAGACAGAGAGCGTGCTTTACGGAAAGGGGAGCTGCATGTGATGCTTCCGTTTCCAGCATATCCCTGCGCCGGGGCCTGATTCCTCTCCTCTTGCGGCGGCGAGCTGTGCTGCTTCAGTCGTATGTTGCGAGCCGTCAGGCGTGCGCCGTTTCCCTTCCGGGAACAGGGGAAGCAGTTTTCCGGCGCAACGATGTGCAGGTATGGGCAGGTCATGCTCCTCGTCGGGGGGATCGACGCGGACAAGAACGCCTGTTTGCGCCGCCTGTACAGAAGCGTATGCCGTTATCCCCCCTATGATATCGGCGAACAGACATGGTGATTGCAGGACGTTCCCGGTATCCCGATCTTGCGTTATCGCCGGAATTGTACGTTGCGGGGGCAGAGTCCGAAACTGTCAACGCTGTGATGTTTGCGGGCCTTCTTTTCTTCAGTCTTCAGAAGAGCGGGAGCAGTTGCCTTGAGAGACGGCTTGTCTCCGTACTGTGGGCGGAACCTGTACCTGCATTTTTCCGCTTTATGTGGGATGAGGAGGAACACGGAGACAGGTTTCCCGACCGGTATGACGGCGCGTCGAACCTTCTTCCGGATATGGAGCTTTCTCCTGTGAGCTTGCGGGGATAGTGCGTGGAGGATATAAGATTCGGGCAAGGAGGGGGCCATGTTGCGAAAAAAGGATCTTAAGGCATTGTGGCGCATCGAACGCCGCACGCTGTTCAGCGTAACGATCGGAACGTTGCTTGCCTGTTTTTCCGTGGTGGCGCTGACCATGCCCTACCGATTTGCAGGAGGCGGCATCATCGGTATCGCCCTGATCGCCGAATATGCGTGGGGCATTTCTCCTGCCTGGGTGGTGGGGATCGGCAATGCGCTGCTGCTGGTCTGGGGCTGGAAGGCTCTTTCCCCGCGTTTTGCCATGTGGACCATATACGTCACGGTTCTCAGCTCCGTGTCCATTCCCCTCATGGAAATGTTTGAGTACCCGCTTCTGGAAAATACCATTCTTGCGGCGGTACTGGCGGGGATGGTTGCCGGTCTGGGCTTCGGTATGCTGTTCCGCGCGGATGCTTCCAGCGGCGGCATGGATATTATTGCCATGGTTCTCCGCAAACGCCGGGGCGTGGATATCGGGGCGGCTTCCTTTTACCTCAATGCCGCCGTACTCACGCTTTCCATTGTAGTGGTGGATGTGGAAAGCATTCTCATGGGCGCGCTGCTGCTTTACGTGGAATCGCTGATGGTTGACAGGGTTGTAAGATCCTTTAATCGCCGCACTCAGGTGACGGTGATCAGCGACAAGCCTCATGAAATCGCACAATTCATCGTGAACGAGCTGGACAGAACCGCAACGGTTCTGCCTGCCGTGGGAGCTTACTCCGGCAAGGAAGGCAAGATGCTGGTGGTGGTTCTGACGCGACGGCAGAGCGTCTCCCTGAAGGCCTTTGTCCATCAGGTGGACCCCGGAGCTTTCCTCATTTTCGCGGACGTGGCGGAAGTGGTGGGGAAAGGCTTCAAGGGTTGGGATAAGACGGCGTGATTCCCGGAGTCGGGAAAGAAAACGGAGCCTTTATGCACATACTCGTTGCGTCGGACATACATGGTTCTCAGGCTGCAGTAAAACGTCTGCGCGCTGTGGCGGAACGCAGGAATCCCGATTTAATCGTTCTTCTGGGGGATATTCTCTATCACGGGCCGCGGAATCCGCTTCCGGAGGAATACAACCCTGCAGAGGTGGCCCGGCTGTTCAGGGAATGGCTGGCAGAGACGTCTCTGCCCTTCATGTGCGTCCGGGGCAACTGCGACGCAGAGGTCGACGCCATGCTCCTGCCCTTTCCCCTGGCGGAGAGCGCGTGGATTTTCCCAGACGGCGCGCATGTGCTGGCGTTGCATGGGCATACGCTGCCTTCAGACGGTCTGCTTCCCGGACTGCCTCCCGCTTTTGTCCAGCTTTCCGGACATACGCATATTCCCGTGGCGGAAGAAAGAGCCGGCAGGCATGTATGGAATCCCGGCAGCGTCAGTCTTCCCAAGGGAGGCTTTCCGCAGAGTTATGGAATTATCGAGAAGGCTTCGTTCTCGGTCTTTCCGTTTGCGGGAGAAACTCCGTTGCTTTGCGATGTTCTGCCCTGAAGATCGGACGGGTATCCGCCCTTTCCGTCAGAAAGGAATGCCGCCCGGGCTTGACATGATTCCATGAATGAGGCTAGAAGCCGGCCATACCGCTTTTCAGCGGTCATACCTATTGAGCAGGGAGTTACGACATGTCTTCCGACAGTGCCAGTCACAGTCGCACCGTACAATATTTCGCCGTCTAGCATGTCTCCCTGTCGCTTCTTCCCGCAGGGCGGCTGTCCGTCGACGGGGAGGAGTTTTCATGATGCTCTATCCGAAAATACTTCGTTTCGAGTTGCCGTGCATCACTGCGCATGAGCTGACGTTTCAGGCGGCTTCCGGCGCAGCTCTTCGACCGGCCAGATCTTCCGTTCCCTTATAATACCCTGCCTCCGCCTGAAAATGCCGCCCGACGACGCCGTCGGACGGAAGCGTTTCCGACAGCTTTTCAGGTCTTTTCCCGCGTTTTCCTTTCCTGTTTTTTTGCATTGTTCCGTATCTACGCGCGTTTCGAGGCGCGTCATGCTCCGTTTCCCGTGACGGCATTTCGAGTTCTCTCCTTGCCCGTCTCGTGTTTCCTGCCGCATCGCGACGGATGTCGTCTGTCGCGTTGTACGGGAAATATTCCGGGATAAGGGAAACGGAATCCTGTGTTTTGAGGCAAAGGAAATTCGCCGGAAACGGCTGATGCGAGGGCGTCGGCAGCGCAGACAGAGCGGACGGTCGGGTATGACCCGGAATGCCGGGGCCGTTTATGGCCTGCGCAGTTCTCCGTTCCTCCGTCTTTGTTTCCGGAACAATTCAAAGGGAAGAGTTTAGGCAAGTTCGTTTTGAAGTTACCCAACCAGCTTCAGAAAATCCAAATATGTCCAGTTATCATGTGATTTCAGTATGTTAACTGGACATATTTGTCCTATGCTATCCACCAAAATCCCCCTGAATCCGGAAAATCCGTTGGTAGACATGCTGGTAGTCTTTTGGTAGATCGGGGCTGCCCATGACAGTGTTTCCCAAGGCCGGACAGTGCGACCCCCGGCCCTGGGAAACCGGGAGGGGTGGTCCCTCCCTCTACCAGCATATTTCCTGTAATCCATTGTGGTAAAAGTATTTTTCAGGAATATGCTGGTAGCAGCCAGTTCAACCGTACCAAAAACACCACTCTGGAGGTGGATGGATGAAACTGACCGACACATTCATACGGCATGTCACGGCCAACGGCAAGGTACAGAAGCACTCGGACGGCGGGGGGCTGTTTCTTTACGTCACGCCCACGGGCAAAAAGTCGTGGCGACTGGCGTACCGCTTCGCTGGCAGGCAGAAGCTCATTTCCCTTGGGCCGTATCCGTCCGTGAGCCTGCGGGAGGCGCGGGAAAAACGGGAAGACGCCAAAAAGCTACTGCGGGAGCATATTGACCCCAGCGAAGCACGGCGGCAGGCCAGAGAAGCGGCGGCGGAAGCAGCCCGCAATTCCTTTGAGGACGTGGCGCGGGAATGGTACACCAAGTATTCAGGGCAATGGATGAACGCTTACAAACAAGCGGTCATCCGCATTCTGGAGGAAAACCTCTTCCCATATGTGGGCAAACGCCCCATCAACACCATCACGCCGAGAGAACTGTTGACCGTGCTCCGGCGGGTGGAGGAACGGGGCGCGCTGACCATTGCCCACAAGGCACTGCGTGATACCGGGCGGATATTCCGTTATGCCGTTGTCACCGGCAGGGCGGAACACGACATTGCCGCCGATTTGCGCGGCGCTCTCGCTCCCACTGCCAACGGCCACCATGCGGCCATTACCGAACCCGCCGCCGTGGGTGAATTATTGAGTAAAATTTACGCCTATGAGGGGAATTTTTTCATCTCCCGCGCCCTGCGCCTTGCGCCACTGGTGTTCGTCCGGGGCAACGAGCTGATCCGCGCGGAATGGGGGGAAGTCAATCTTGAGACGGCGGAATGGCGTATTCCGGCGGAACGGATGAAGATGAGGCAAGTCCATATCGTGCCGCTCTCGCGTCAGGCTCTGACGATTTTCCATGAGCTGTACGAGAAAAGCGGAAAGGGACGCTTTGTCTTTCCGGGCAGTCGGGCGGGAAACGAGGGCCCCATGTACAGGGGCGGCCCGTTGCGCGTCCTGCGGCAAATCGGTTGCGCCACGGGCGAACATACCTTTCATGGATTCCGGTCAATGGCGTCCACGCTCCTGAACGAGCTTGGCTATAACTCGGACTGGATCGAGCGGCAGCTTGCCCACTGTGAACGCAACGGCGTCCGCGCCGCGTACAATTATGCCGAGTATTTGCCGGAGCGGCGGCGTATGGTTCAGGACTACGCCGACTATCTTGATAACCTGCGATTGGCGTCTGACGCTGCCGGAGCGGAAAAACAAACCGGCAAGCCGGAAGACGTTTTCAGAGAAATGGACACCAGTGTCGCCATCGGAAAGATAGACGAGCACGCCCAAATCACGGAAAAGGATACGGGCTGGAGCGAGGCATATCGGGAGAAATTACGAGCCGCCGGTTATGACGGCATGGACATTCTGCAGGCCTGGTACGGGTAGAGAAAAAGTCCGAGCTGTGCAGAATCCGTGGCCGTTTTCGTGCCGCTATCCGCCTGTAAAATCAGGCAACCTGAAATCTGACGGCGGGGTTGAGAACTTTTCCTGACCCCGCCGTTCACTTTTTCTCTTCGTCGGCCTCCTCTTCTCTTCCCCTCGTTCCGCTGAAAGACGGCACTTCTCCAGGCCAGAATCGTAAGGAGGAGCATCCTCCGACGAGCCTTGCATGAGCCCATTCCCGGTCGAGTTCCGCGCTGAGGTTTCCCTCAATTCCGTCCGGCGTATAGCTTTTTCTCACTCCTTCACGGGCCTTCCCGACTCATCCCCCGCCCTTTTTCCAGTGAAACCTGTCCAGTTTCCACGCGGCAAGGCGTGTGAATTTCCCTTATGGCTCCCGTCCGTTCCATCGGACAGCCCTTCACTTTTGCTATGAAGATTCCCCGTCTTTCCTGAAGCCATTTCACAGGGCAAGCCTTTCCTCTTTCGCGACAGACGCATGGACTTTTATCCAGAGCCATATTCTAGACTACTGTGGATGTTATTGAACGCATGATTACGCGGTCATACAATTATGAACAATAACTGTTTATCAATCTGGGCGGTGACAAATCTTGTGATGAATGTTCACAGACATATAATATGGTCTTTTTGCTTTTTTCTCTGGTAATCAGCACAAAATTTCAGCTATGCTTGCCGCAAAAGAGAGAGTAATGCGCGTGGATACCCGCCAGAGAAAGAGACAAAGCGGTTTCAGACCGCGTCGGGTGTTCTTCCTTACAGAGGATGGTAGCTGTCTGACGCCAGCTAACATCCTGCCAAAGGCTGCGCCTCTGGACTCCTCCGGAGCGTTCGGCGCTTCGCTTCTCACGCTCTCAAAAAGGCAGGAAAGGCAGATGGAAAAACGGAAGGTGGCAAGCAGATTCCAGAGACGGCGGACACTCAAGCTTACCGATGAAGAGGACGAGAGACTCGCCCGGCAAGCTGTGACCGCCGGAATCTCGGTTTCCGAATACATGCGGCAGCTGTTCTTCGGCGGCAGGCCCATCATCGCCAGAACGGACGACCAGACCATCCGGGAACTCCGGCGACTTGGGGGCCTGCTCAAGCATCATTTTGACGTGGTGAAGCGGATGGGCAACGCGGGCACTCTCGCGGAACTGGATGCGGCCCTGTCGGCAATTCGGCGGAACATTGAAACCCTGAGCGAGAAATAATGATCATCAAGAAGCTCAAGCGCACCAGCTTCAAAAAGCCCAAGTCCGTCATGATTGGCGGTCTGGTGGACTACATCCTTGCTTCGCACGATGAAGAAGGAAGGGACAAACTCGCTTTTGCCGGAAGCAAAAATTTTCTGACCACGACTGTTGCCGCGCAGAAAAGGGAGATGATTTCTCTTGCCGAAGAATCCATTCAGAGCCGGATGCCGATCACTCACTGGATTTTGTCATGGCAGGAAAATGAACAGCCCACACGCGAACAGGTGGACGAGGCGGTCAGTCTCTTTCTTCGGGGAATGGGGCTGGCCGAGCATCAGACGCTTTATGCCCTGCACAAGAACACGGGTAACTACCATATGCATATTCTCGTGAATCGGACGCATCCCTACACGCAGAAAGTCATCCAGCCACACAGGGGATTTGACATCAACGAGGCACACAAAATAATTGCTGAAATCGAACACAGGCAGGGGTGGGCATCACAGCTTAACACCCGCTATTGCGTCAACGAACAGGGGCATGTGGTCAGGAATCTCCAGCACCGGGCGCAGGTAAAGCCCAAACCCAAAGCCGAGGATTTTGAAAGCGCCACGGGCGAGAAGTCCGCACAGCGCATCGCTCAGGAACGCGGCCATACTGTCATCCAGAACGCTTCCTGTTGGGAAGAGCTTCACGCCGGACTGGATGCGGTCGGTCTGCGTTTTGTCCGCAAAGGTTCCGGCGCTGTGATTTTCGTGGGCGAAACGGCGGTCAAGGCATCCAACGTGGACAGAAATTTCGGCCTATCCAAGCTGTGCAAGCGGCTCGGCGAGTTCAAGCCCGGCTCCTACTCCGAACGGACATTCAGGAAACCTGCCCCGGAGCCGGTCAGTCATATATGCCGGGAAGAATGGCTGGAGTATCAGAAGGAGCGGCAGAGGCTGGCCGAAGAAAGACGCCTCGCCGGAAAAAAGCGGGAGGAAGAACGGGAAAAGCTGGAGCAGCGGCAGAAGGAGCGCCGGGAAGCGACCACGACACGTCTTGCATCGCATGGGCTTTCCATGTTGAATATTGCCCGTCACTTCCTGAAGGAACAGGAGCGGGAAGAAAAAGCGGCGTTACGGGACAGGCAGTCTCAAGCAGAAAAGCCGGAGCGGCTCCGGCGCTTCAAGTCCTGGCTCGGCAAGCGCAGTCCGCACCTTGGCAATCTCTGGCGTTTCCGCAGACGGATCGCTCCCGGCGTGGAGGTCAGAAAGCGTGAGTTTCCCAGGATAGGCAAAGTGGCCTCGCCGTATGTCGCCTATCGGGAAATGGTCAAAAAGCGTTTTCCTGAAAAGATGGATGCCTCACGACTGGATGCGGCCATTGCCCTCTACATGCGCTGTGCGGGGTACACGCCGCAGGAGGTGGCCGGAGAGCTGTATAGACACACTCTCGCCCGCCCCCACGAGCAGAACCGTGATGAAAGGGTTGACTACGGGCGCAGGGTGGTCTGGTATGCCTTCGGCACAGCGGGAGATATTGATATTGCCAACATCAACCTCACGCAGGAGCAGATTCAGAAATTCAATCAGGAAGCGGAACAAATTGTATTGGCGACTTCAAACACA
The DNA here is from genome assembly GCA_019119045.1 of Candidatus Mailhella merdavium. Taxonomy (GTDB): domain Bacteria; phylum Desulfobacterota; class Desulfovibrionia; order Desulfovibrionales; family Desulfovibrionaceae; genus Mailhella; species Mailhella merdavium. The sequence goes on from DWXS01000084.1 coordinate 31,089, forward strand.
GTACGCCATAAATCTCCGCGCATGAAATAACATACTTGCAAAGTCAGGTACCCCCGGCAAAGCCGGGGGCTTGAGATCGCGTGAACCATTCAAAAGGGGCAGTTCGTCCTGAACAAAGTTACATGTGAATATGCGCTTTCACTTCCTGCATGACAGGCTCCCACAGTCGATCTCTGTAACGGTTCGCATATCCGGGATGATACAGTCGGAACGTGTTGTTTGGCAAATTTTCATGGGTAAGCCGTGCCAACTCTCGAACATCAAATGTATGGGATACTGGCATAAAGTGAACACCCCTGAATATTCTTTCTATATAGATGTCATAATTTGGGCCTGTGAGAAAAATTAATATATTGGGATCTGCCGCAGCAATTTCAGCAGAAAGGGTTTGAAAATGATCTAAATATTCCATCGTAAGATCACTGTTTCTCAGCATGAGGTGTGGATCCGCATCTCCAATTACATGAAAGATATTTGACCAGAATATATCATCTCGTGATAACTCCTTTTCTCCATTTATTACACATTTGAGTTCGTGAATAAATCTCCAGTAAGGACCTTGCCAGCCTATATTTTGAAGGGCATCTTGAGTAAACTTCATAGCATCTGATATTTCAGTTATGTAACCCCACCCATTTGGATCCTGACCAACAAACATAATTTTTGTTTTGACATCAATATAGCTATCAGGGCAAAAACAGTATTGAATGACAAATTCCTCTGAATTTCCGAAGGAGTTCTCACATTTTTTACGAAAAGCCAGAGTCTGTTCTTTTGTGGATGTATAAATATCCATAAGCTTTTGATTAACGGAATTCATAGAAGGTTTCCTCCATAAATAGTAGATAGGTTAGTTGGTTAGAGGTTGTCCAGGAAGGTTCTTTCCGGTGAGATAGCCAGCAAGGAGGATCTCACTGAGGTACTCCGCTCTATGAAAAAAGCCGGATCCCTGTCTCCGACATGGATAATCGATGCAATGGATACAGTCACTCACGGCTGTGCGGCTCAATACCTGTGGCAATGACGGTAATGCGCATTTCATCGCCGCTGTTCTCATCCACGGACATGGCTATGATGATTTCCGGCTCTTCTCCGTCAGGCCCCTTGGCCGCATCGCGGATGAAGCTTCCTGCGTTGCAGAACTCGTCCATGCCCATGTCTTCGCTGGCAGTAATGTTGACCAGAATGGCCTTGGCTCCGCCGATGGTGATATCCTCGAGAAGAGGGCTGGAAATGGCTTTCTTGGCTGCGTCGATGGCGCGGTTTTCGCCGGAGGCGACGCCCTCTCCCATGAGAGCCATGCCCTGTTTGCTCATGACGGTGCGCACGTCGTCAAAGTCGGCATTGATTATGCCCGGTTTGGTGACCAGATCGGTCACACCGCGTACTGCCGCATAAAGCACCTCCTCAGCCTTCTTCAACATTTCCGTCAGATTGGCGTTCTTGGGCGCAATGGCAAGCAGGCGATCGTTGGAAACGATCAGCGGGTTGTCCACATGCTGGCGCAGCTCGTCAATGCCTTTCATGGCTGATTTCATGCGCTTATCGCCTTCAAAGTGAAAGGGGGTGGTCACCACCACCATGGTCAGCACGCCTTTTTCCTTGGCGGCTTTGGCGATGACCGGTACGGCGCCGGTTCCCGTTCCGCCGCCCATCCCCGAGATAACGAAAACTATATCCGCGTCGCCGATGGCTTTGCGAATAGCGTCAACGCTTTCTTTCGCTGCCCTAGTTCCAAGCTCGGGTCTGGATTCGGTGCCGCAACCATGAAGCAGTTCCTCGCCCAGTAGGATTTTATGTTCCACACCAGAACCGGCAAGCGCCTGCGCATCAGTATCGGCATAAATGAATGATATAATTTCCTGTCCGGCTCCTCCCAGTCCGGAATTAATCATATGCTGAAGGGCCTTTCCCCCAGCGTTACCAATACCTAATATCCTGATGTGTGCGAGTTCTTCATCAAAGCACATATTCACAGCCTCCAGTGTCTGTCATCTACCCTATGTGATAAGTTATGTGAGTCAACAGGAGCGTTTTTGGGCATGTCGCCAATTCAATATAACTCAGTCTGTTGTCACTAATTGCATATTCTCTTGAAGTTCTGTGTGGTCAATTTAGAAATTATCTCCTGGGTGTTGAGCTTTGGACCTGATGTAATAGTAATTTCGCCTGAATGGCTCAAGAAAAAAATAACCCAACGGGCGCAAAAAATAGTTGATGCTAATTGATTTTGGCTGAAATTTTTGGCTCTGTCACAGAAACGTGTTGATGCCGCCAAACTGACTTGTTGCCTTGAGTTCACGACCGGACAGGGCGTTACCTCAGCCACGACGTACTGAAAATTGTTTTTCTATGATACCCCTCCTTTTTTTGATGGTAACTTGCCTGATGAGGGAAAATTCGTGTCGTTTTCTTCATCTGAGGAGAGTGTTTGTCAACACTCTTCTGTGACACAGCCATATATAAAAATTGGGATGGACATGCAATTACGACGGGAACCTGATGTCTGGCAAATTGAAGATGCCGGGAGGCATTTCACCCTACCCGGCATCTGGAAACTGGTTGCTGAAGGCTGATACCGTCCTTTGAAAGCCAGAAAAAATGTTGGTATTTAAGTTGGTAAAAATATTCTATAAAAATATTTTTATGATATATTTTAGCATATTACAAAATTAACATAACCCCGTTTTGAACATGTTCCCGGAGTCAAGCGAAGTAAAACCGCACCGCAATGCCGGAGCAGCCAGTCGACGGGCGGCCCCCAGCGTGTACAGGTATGGGCGCAGGCTCCGGCGAGGCGTGAATGCTGCAAGCAGGAACATAGGGCCTGAATTGCAGACAGGTTCAAGAGCAAAACGTGCTGGTTCCGTGTTTTCGGCGACGTATGCTGACGGAATACGGCGCGCCGTACCCCCGCTGAAAAGGGGAAAGTTTTCAGATTCATAACCTTACATACAGGAGAGGAACACTGATGAGCAGTCCCTGTCACAGTCCGGCCGAGGTTTTTGGTTTTCAGCCCGTATTCAGAATTTCCAGAGGGAACCTCCATGTGCGAAAGACATATTTTGCCGGGCCGCCCGGATGGGCGTCGTAAGATTGAATTTCCGCGTTTCATGTGCGTCTGCCGCGCGGAACCTCCAGATATTCCTTTTCATGAAGGCCTCTGTCCCTTGCCGGGGAGAACCTCTGCAACATCCGGCATGAAAAGGAGAACGATTATGAATCGTGAAAATCTGTTTCGCTGTGTCCGTGAATTTTCCCGTTCCGCCCATGCGGAGAAATTTGTCGTTGCCGCCGCAAAGGCGCACCCCTCCGATCTGGCGGAAGCGCTTGAACTTCTTGAACCGGAAAAGACTCTCGCATTGCTGTCGACGCTGGATGCGCGCGTCGCAGCCGGACTGTTCGCGTATTTTTCCCGGGAACGCAGGAAGGAACTTCTGACCGCCCTGTCCGGGGAAAAGCTTGCCGAATTGTTTGAGCATATGGCTTCCGACGATCGGGTTGATATCTTTGTCAAAATGGACGGGGAGGCGAAAAGGAGACTTCTGTCCTGTCTGACGGGAGGAGGCGCGGGAGAATCTTCTCCGACTGTCTGCCTTTCCGGAAGGTACGGCCGGGGCGGCTGCAACGTCCGAGTTTGTGGCCCTGCGGCAGGAGATGGACGTTGCGGAGGCTCTGGCCTGTGTTCGGAGCGAGGCTTCCGACAGGGAGACGATATATACGCTGTATGTTGTCGATCAGAGGGGTCGCCTGTGTGGCACGGTCTCTCTGCGGGATTTGCTCATGGCCGGAGACGGTGCGTCTGTGGACTCAATCATGTGTCGCAATCCGGTATCCGCAGGAGCCGACTGGCCGGGAATCCGGGCGGTCGAACTCATCCGGCGTTATGATTTGCTGGCCCTTCCCGTACTGGACGAAGAGGACAGGCTGATTGGAATTATTACGGTTGACGACGCCATGGATATTGAAAAAGAACAGGATGCGACGCGCATTGTCCGTTTCGGCGGAACGGCGGCCGAGGAGGGAACGGAACTTGATATCCTTGTCTCCCCGCTCGGAAAAATGTTTGGTGTGCGCGTGTTCTGGCTGGCTCTTCTGACGCTGTTCGGCGTGGTGACGAGTACCTTTGTTGCCGCTCAGGAGGAAATGCTCTCTCATGTGATAGTGCTTGCCGCCTTTATTGCCCCCATCGTCGATATGGGAGGAAATACCGGAAGTCAGTCCGCCACGCTTGTCATCCGGGCCATGGCGTTGGGAGATGTGAATTTCGGCTTGCGGGACATATGGCTTGTTCTTCGGCGCGAAGTGCCTGTTGCCGCAGCTCTGGGGCTGTGCATTGCCCTTCTTGAAGCGGTACTGGCCTTTTTTTCCAAGCACATCGGCATGGATGTGCTGCTTGTCGTCGGGCTGAGCATGCTTGTCTGTACGGTACTCGGCGGAATAATTGGCGTTCTGCTTCCCTTTCTGGCAAGGCGCGTCGGCACGGATCCGGCTACGCTTTCTTCGCCTCTCATCACTTCGATCATGGATTTGATCGGCGTATTTGTTTATTTCTCCTTTGCCTATGCTCTGCTCGGAAGCTCGTTGCTTCAGGCAGGATAAACGAAAGAACATCTTGAGCGGTTCATTTCCCCCGGACTTCACTTCTGCCGGGGGATGAACTTTTTCAGGAATATTCTTCGCAGCCGCGTTGTTAAGGGATTTCTTTCCGGCAAACCTGTTTTCCGTTCAGGACGAAGGTCCGGCAGAAAGGCAAGGGGACTGATTCGGATTAGACTTTTGCCAGCAGATCCAGCAGACGGCGCACATCGTCCTGCGAGGGCGCGGGAGGAAGACCGGTGAGAATTCCCAGCCCTTCCATGGCGTCGTGGAAAGCGTTTTCTTCCATGTCCGTGGTGACGGCGCTGTGCGCCGTGGCGTTGATCATGAGCAGCTCCATGAAGGCCGCCCGCAGCTCTTTGCCTTTCAGACCGAGATCAAGAATATAGAGGCGGGGAGGATTGCTCCGTAACGCCTCCTTGCATGCTTCCAGAGAAGCCGCAAAGGAAACGTCCGTGCCTGCCGCCTGAAAGACGGGGAGGCAGGTCTGCCATTTTGCCGTGTCGGTGGTGACGATGAGAATATTCATGAAAAGATCCTGTTTCGGCTCGTCGCCTGCTCGTTTGGGAGGCCGGGAAGGTCGGCGTTTCGGACAGGGCGGAGTTGTCGCTCCGAATTGCCGTCGATGTGCGCCGCCTGTCCGGGGGAACGGATTTCGTATCCGTCAGACCAGGAACAGCGGACGGGAGAAGGGAGGAGGAATATCCTCCGTCCTCCTGTCCGGATATGCTGTTGTGAAGCGGATTAGTGTCCGCCGCAGGAATGTTCGGGGGTGAAGGCAGGAAGTCTGCCTTCAATGAAGGCCTGTACCGACTGCCCGACGGTGGGGAAGTTGCCCGCATAATAGACTTCCACTCCCGCCTGATTGAATCCCATGAGCGGGCGCATGCCCATACCGCCCGCAAGCAGGACGTTGACGCCTTCTCCGGCCAGATAGTTCACCGGAGCAAGGCAGCCGCCCTGCTGATGGGGTATGGGCGGCAGGGTACGGACGGACGTGACCTTGCCGTCTTCCACTTCCGCGATGGTATAGATTTCACAGTGGCCGAAGTGCATGCCCATGCCCGCGTCAAGTCCGCCGGGCAGGGCGGAGGGAATGGCGATGACTTTTCTGTCCATGATGACGCCTCGATACGTTAGAGGTTTGAGGTTTTACGGGCGGCCGCCCGCGAGGCGAGTCCGTCGATGCGTTCCCATGCCCTGGCCAGAAGCTCTCCGAGCGGGGAGTCTGTTTCCGTCAGGGCAAGGCCTGCAATCATGGCCCGCGTCACATCCGGGCTGAAGGGCAGCTCGGCCGCGACAACACGATCCTTTTCTCCGGCAAGCTTGCGGATACGCGCCGTTTCTTCCGGATTGAGATCGCATTTGTTGATGATCAGGGTAACGGGAATATGGAAATGGTCGCACAATGCGGCCACTCTTTCAAAATCGTGTACGCCGGAAGGCGTCGGTTCCACTACGGCCACGGCCAGCGTCGCCCCCGACAGAGAACTGATGACCGGACAGCCGACGCCGGGGGAACCGTCGCACAGAATGGTTTCCGCACCGCTTTTTCCTGCCAGTTCCCGCGCCTGCTGCTTGAGCAGACTGACCAGACGTCCGGAATTTTCCTGCCCCGGATTCAGCAGCGCGTGCGCCATGACGCCGAAACGGGTATCGCTGACGTACCATTCTCCACATTCGCGTTCCGGAAAGGTAATGGCTCCGGCAGGGCAGAGATGGAAGCAGACGCCGCAGCCTTCGCAGTGCAGAGGATCGACGGTAAAGGCGTCTCCCCGATGCTGAACGGCGTCGAATTTGCACAGTTTGGCGCATGTTCCGCAGCCTGTACACTTGTCGGGCGTTATTTCCGCCTGATTGCCGGAGATAAAGGCTTCGCGACGGCGTATCGAGGGAGAGAGCAGAAGATGCAGATCCGGGGCGTCCACGTCCAGATCGCAGATGACGAGCCTGTGTGCATTTTCTGTGTTGTCAGTATTTGTTCGCCCTCCGGAGGCCAGATGCGCGAGAGCTGCGCATACGGACGTTTTGCCCGTGCCGCCCTTGCCGCTGATCACAACGATTTCACGCATGAGTTCCTCCTTGCCCCGCTTCCCGCAGAATGGACTCTGCCAGAGCGCGGAAACGTGCTTCCCATGCAGGGGAGGTTCCGGCGATCAGACCGCCTCCGGCATACTGTTCCGCCGCCGCGCGGTCAAAGGGCAGTTCGGCCAGCAGAGGAAGCTGCCTTTCCGCGCACCAGGCGCGCAGTTCGGCGTCTCCCGCCTCGTTGCCGTCCATGCCGGATCGGTTCATGACAACCCCAAGCCGTGCTCCACTGCGGGAAAAGGCCGCGTGCGCCAGCTTGAAATCATGGAAGCCGAAGGGTGTCGGTTCGGCCACCAGTACCACCATATCCGCCCGCCCCGCTACGGTCATGGCCGGACAGCTTACACCGGGAGGCGAATCCAGCAGCGCGTCACTGTCGTTTCCGGCAAGCATGACGTCCAGCGTGGTCAGCAGCTCCCGCAGCAGGGGAGGTGTCATGGCCTCTCCGATGCGCGTGCGCCCCATGATGAAGGGACGTTTTATTCCTGCCGCGGTGAAAAAGCCTTCTTCCAGAACGCCGAGTTCCCGTTTTGCCGTATCCAGCGCGCTTTCGCGGCAGACCGCAAAACAGCCTCCGCACCCGTGGCACATATCCGGGAAGATCAGCACCTTTTTACCGAAACGGGCAATGGTCCGATACTGGCAGATATCTTTGCAGGCTCCGCAGGCGGTGCATTTCCCGGGAATCAGCAGCGGCACGTCCAGCGTGACGGCTCTGCGGGTCGGCAGTTCGGGCGAGAGAAAAAGATGCAGGTTGGGCGCTTCCACGTCACAGTCTACGGCAACGACCGGGCGCGGCCAGAGGGCGGCCAGAGAGGCCGTGACCGTTGTCTTGCCCGCTCCGCCCTTACCGCTGGCGAATACGATGCGCATGACATGTCCTCTTGCAGGTATGTGAAATGCGGAAGAAGGCTCAGGCCTTGTGGCGACCTTCTTCATTCGGAGCGTCGGCTGCACTTGCCTTGCCGCTCAGGAACAGATCCACCGCCTCGCGCACGGTGCGACCGTCCAGATTCTGACAAATCTGGATATCCGCGGCCTTCAGAGCCTCAAATGCCTTCGGGCCGACATAGCCGCTGAGGACGACTTCCGCTCCGGCCTCGGCCACGCGCTGCGCCGTTTCTATACCTGCGCCCTGCGCCAGCACCTGAGAGGCGCCGTTGTCGAGGTAGGTGTTGTCCATCGTTTCAGAGTCTACAAGAACAAAGCCGGCGGCTCTGCCGAAACGTGGATCCACCATGGATTCAAGGCCGGGGCCTTCGCTGGAGACTGCGATTTTCATGGCTTTGTGCTCCTTTGGAAATGAAATGTCGTGAGATTTTGAACGGACGTTTGCGCTTTGCGCAATACGCAGCGCGTGACCGTGTACCAGAGCTTCCGCCGCGGCCCGTCTTGCCTGCGCCAGCATACGACCGAACGTATGACGGGAAACTCCCATCAGTTCCGCTCCCTGCTCCGAAGTCATCCCTTCCAGATCGGCCAGTCGCATGGCTTCAAGTCCGTCCACGGGCAGATCGACCACGGGCAGATCCCGCATGATCACGCCGCACGGTTTGAACAGGCGTACACAGGGATCGCGTTCGATGAAACGGCAGCATCTTGGTCTGGGCATTCCGGCCTCGGTTTTGTTCCGGTGATAAAGGATGACGTTTTGCTCTTTTGAGCATAACACTCCGCGGGCAAAGGTCAAGACTGCAAGAGAACTTTTTCGTTTTTTTTCTTCTCGTGCTTGACTCCATCCCCCGATCCGGCGCAAATGAACACACATATCCCCAAAGGAGACAGACATGTCCGAATGTTCCGGTCAGCAGGGTCATGCGTCCATTCCCATGACCCATAATTATCAACTCAAGGTTATCGCCGGTAATCTGTCCGGCGTGAAGCACAAGATTTTCGTCATGAGCGGCAAGGGCGGCGTAGGGAAAAGTTCCGTCACCGTAAATCTGGCCGTGGCCCTCGCCATGCGGGGCAACAAGGTGGGTATCCTCGACGTGGATATCCACGGCCCCAGCGTACCGCATCTGCTGGGCTGCGAAGGTCAGGTTCTGGCGGACGACGCGGGCAGGCTGATTCCCGTAAGCTGCCCTGTCCCCGGGAACCCGGAAGGGGGCGAACTTTCCTATATTTCCATTGAATCATTTCTGCCCGATCCGGACAGTGCGGTTGTCTGGAGGGGGCCGAAGAAGACTTCGGCAATTCAGCAGTTCCTTTCTGATGTGAAATGGGGTGCGCTGGATTATCTGGTCATTGATTCGCCTCCCGGAACCGGCGACGAACATATGACCATCATGGACTGCATCCCGGATGCACAGTGCGTGGTGGTGACCACGCCGCAGGAAATTTCTCTGGCCGACGTGCGCAAGGCTCTGGATTTTCTGCGTCTTGTCAAGGCTCCCGTACTGGGCATTGTGGAAAATATGAGCGGTCTTATCTGCCCGCACTGCGGAGGAGAAATCGATCTCTTCAAGAAGGGGGGAGGCGAAGAACTTGCCAGACAGGACGAGCTGACTTTCCTGGGAGCAATACCGCTGGATCCCGCTACTGTCGTGGCTGCGGATCTCGGTAAGCCTATCGTTGCTCTGGATACAGACAGCGCGGCCAAGACGGCCTTCCTGCGTCTGGCCGACTCCGTGACGGCAGCTCTGAACGGCCGGGAAAGGTGTAAGGCCGAAAAGTAAGGGGATCTGCTCCGGGAGCATTCCCCTCCCGCCATGAGAAGGCAAGGCCTTCAGATGGATTCCGTTGCGGGCGTTGCCTGCATCTGAAGAAGGTATGCGCTTTTCCGGCGCAGTATTGCCGTGACCACAAGCTCGTTGTGCGAATGACAGATGCTTTGCGGGGAGACGTTAAAGAACTGATAAGGCATGTCTCTTCCGGGAAGAAGGCTCCGAACCTGTTCTGACATAAGGGAGGGAGTTCATGGCATACGGCCTTTTTCAGAATACTGAGTTCGGATCGAATTTGTACTGTCCGGAGTGTTACGGATGCCTGCATGGAACAGCGTTGTCGCCTGAAGCTTGGTTCGTCGCTCAGACCGCAAGATACTGCTTCCGGTAGTAAGCAAAACCCAGAGTGTCATTATTAACTGAAACATCCCGTCGTCCATTCATGGGCGGCGGGATGTGCTGGTTCCGGGGCGTCTTCGGGGCGCGAATCAGTTGCCCCCATCCTGTTCCATTTCTTCCTGGCAGGCTTTGCACAAGCCTACGCCGGGAATGGCCCGGAGGCGCGCGGCGGGAATGGGTTCTCCGCATTCGCGGCAGCAGGGCACGCCGTCTATCCATTCCGGCCCTTCCATGTAGGTATGCTTCCGGGCGTTCTGTAATGCAGTTTCACGCTCAAGACGTTCCAGTTCCGATGCCTGATCAAACAAATCCATGAAAAATCCCTTTATATTTACGAGTCTTTTGAAGATAGGAGAAAAAGGGGCTGCAAACGGCTTTTACCCGACGGCCGATCCTTCCGCCGGAGACAACAGATCTGCCCGTATCTTGACCACCATTTTTTTTACCGTGCGGGGAGTGTCTACGGCCAGACAGGGCATGTGCGCCTCTCCCGGCAGGATCAGGGCAAATATGCCGGGTCGGAGCAGAATTCTGCTTGTGGGCGGAGGCGTTTCTCTGAAAAATTCTATGTCGTTGCCGTCGCGCTCCCTGTCCGGGGTGAGTCCGGAGGCGTCGATGACATACAGATATTCCTCACCGTCCAGCACAGTCTGGATGTCGGCCATGAGGCTATGGTTTTCATAGGCGGCTTCGTCTGTGTTTCGGCTGACGTATACCTGTACGACGGCTCTTGCTTCGTGAGGAAGGGGGTATTCCCCTTCCGGTAAATCAGGGCCCCGTGCAATCAGGCGCATAAGTTCCGCACCTATTTCCTGCCACGCTCTGCCGAGAGGCCAGCGTACGACATGTTCAAGTCTGTCGGAGATCATAATTTACCTATATATTTATAGTGGTTATGGAAAGAATTCAGGCTTGAAAATCCGATATGAGCCTGAACAGGGGCGCAGAATGCGACAGGGCAGGAGGCTTGTCAAGGAAAAGAAGTCGGTCAGACATGGGATCATGTCTGACCGACTTGAAAAGGAAGAATATCTCCGGAAGTTTCTTTCATTCCGGAAAAACGGTATCTGGGTTCCGTGGGCAGGATTGTCTGCGCTCATGGAGAGCCCGACCCAGGCTGAATATCCGGTTTTGTCGATACCCTCACCTCATGGACGGGAGGCGGCATTTCGTGCGAGAAAGTCCAGAACCAGAGCATTGAAAAGTTCCGGCTTGTCGCGGAAGACACTGTGCGCCCCGCCGGGAATGACCGCAAGTTCTCCTGCGGGAAGTTGAGCGGCGAACTGCGCGGCTGAGACGGGGAGGAAAAAGTCGTCCCGGTCTCCGAGAATAACCAGCGCGGGTATCTTGATATTCTGGAGTTTCTCCAGAGGATAAGCATAGCTTTACGGAGTATTCCAGGTAAGCCACACGTCTTTCATCAGGGTTCGCCAGTAGTCCGGCTGCCCCGGTTTGGCGTGCATTTTGGCCATGAAATTCCAGCCTTCCGGGCTTGCGGCATACATGGCGTCCAGATCATCGTCAGTCAGCGCGCTGCGTTTTGTGACAGGGGCGTAAAATGCCTTCATTCCGGCGAAATAATGATCCAGATCTGCCTGCCCGGACGGAGGAACGGCTCCTCCGATCACTAATGCTCCGGCAAGTTCCGGGTATGCTATCCCGACAGTCAGCGCAATGATACCTCCGTCGCTGTATCCCATAAGCACGGGCTTTTTCAGATCGAGAGCTTTGCAGAAGGCCGCAACGTCATCGGCCAGCAGGCTGTATCCGAATCTGTGGGAAGGATTGTCCGTTTTTCCGTGTCCGCGCGTATCGGGAGTGATGACCCGGTATTTTTTCGCCAGAGCCGGAATCTGTTTCGCCCACATGGCAGAAGTCAGACCTCCTCCGTGGATGAGAACGATTGCCGGCCCTTCGCCCTGCTCCGTGTAGGCGATATTCAGTCCGTTGGCGAGTACGTGTTTCACTTCCTGTTCTTCCGCCCCGGCCCTGCCAGTCATCCCCGTTATCAGTGACAACATCAGGAACATAAAAGCTGCAGCTCTGGCCATTCGAAAAAGAATGCTCATCTGAAGTCCTCCAAGCTAAGAATGGAAATAATAAATTCGATGTCGAACTTTTATCAAGGTGTCCAATATGTAAAAAGCGGCGTCGAGCCGCATATCCGGTCTTCAAAACTGTTTTCCGGCGGGGATGATTCGGGGGGGAAATTCCCGGGAAAGCAGTTTTCAACCTGCATGGGTGATTCCGGCATGCTTTTCTCCATACATGTTGTCCTGCCAGGAAAAGAGCTTTCCATGTCCGGATTCACGTTTTTATTTGCCGATTTCACCCCGCCTTCGGCATGTCAGTCAGATGACTTTTTATCCTTCTTTTCACCGGATTGAGTCGGAGCCGTCCATGAGCAGGCGTCACGCGCCTGTCCGTTTTGTCCTCAGGAGGGCAGTATTCCCTTTTTGCGTAGAAGAAAGAAAAGGCCGAACACGGCAATAAGAATGATGAGATCAAGCCATGAATTCATATGGTCTCCTTTTGTATAAGGCGTTTTTGCTGCTCCGAAACAAGGGGCTTAGTGTTATCAAGTCCGGGGGTGTAGAGAATTTTCCCGTTCGGTGACATGGACTGCGCCTGTGGTCTGCCTGAGAATACGTCAGAGAGTCCCTGGAAATTTTTTGGGCTCCATTGCCCGGGCAAAGAGGCCAGTCAGAATATGGCGTCGGAATTCGGCAGTCCGAGGTGTCATAAACAGGATAGCATGAAGCCTTCATACAGGAAAGAAGAATGGGAAAGGTATAACAGATGGGAGCCATGCCGAAGTGTACGGATGCTGTCCGGCCTGAATTCCGTCAATATGAAGAACCTTGCGGGATAAAAAGGGGAGGACAGCCGTTCGGAATGCGAAATGAGGACCGGTAATACGTCTGCCGCTGGCGAAGCGGGGCCGGAAAGGCTTTCGTCGAAATGTCCGTTTTGAGGCAGGAAGCGACGCGGTGAACAGAGGAAGAGAGTATTAAATGAAAAGGCCCGCCGAAAAGGCGAGCCTGTCGGTTTATGAGGGAGAACAGCTCATTTTTTTTGAGTCTGAGCGGATTCCCCGGCTCCCGGCCAGGGACAGCAGGCCCCTTCATCGTCCTGCCCCTGATGTCCGCATCAGCAGGCCCGACGTTTTGCCCACCACAGCGTGCCGACAAGGGCGGCTACAGGGATGAGCATCAGCCATGCATGTTCCATGACCGTTCCTCCGAAGAAAATTGATGGTGAATGTCAGAAGAAAAAGATTTATATCACAAGCTAGCTTCGGTCAATCAGGAAAGCGGAAGAGAAAAGATGTCCGGAGAGGCGTGGAAGAATATTCCCGATATTCGGCGTATAGTGAAAGAGAAAATACCGATATACGAGAAGCCGATAAATAAAATTTACTGAGATAAGAATGGATTTCAATCATGATTGTCCATCGATTCTTTTTATCATATGGTAATCGATGAGAATAGTCTGTTTATACATTAGTTCGGCACGGATTGTTGTTTTTATGGCGTTAATATATCAGGAATCCATCTGTTGAAAAGCTGCCGCTATATATGGAGGGAATTCTGTATATGGCGGACATCGGTAGGGAAAAAACGCCGGGAGAATATTCTCCCGGCGTTTTCTGAAGCGGTATTCCGGTTCATGCCGTTGACGCGAGGGAGGTCTATGCCTCGTTTCCGGCACGTATTGCGGCATATTGTCGTGAAATGAGACGGGGGGATGAGGCTTCATCCCCCCCCGAAAAATCAATTTTTTTCTGCCAGAACAGGGGTCAGTCCGATGGTCTGATATCCGCTGTCCACGAAAAGAACGTCGCCCGTCACGCCGGAAGCCATATCCGAAGCAAGGAACAGAGCGGCATTACCGACCTGATCGATGGTTACGTTGCGGCGCAGGGGAGAGTACTTTTCAATATGATCAAGAATGACGCGGAAATCCGAAATTCCGGAAGCGGCAAGAGTCTTGATCGGGCCGGCGCTGATGGCATTGATGCGCACGCCGCGCGCTCCGAGATCGGAGGCGAGGTAACGCACGGATGCTTCCAGCGCGGCTTTGGCCACGCCCATGACATTGTAGTTGGGAACCAGTTTCTGCGCGCCGTAATACGTCATGCAGATAACGGAGGAACCCGCGTCCATGAGGGGTTCAAAGGCACGGCACAGCGCCACCAGAGAATAGGCGGAAATGTCCATGGCGACCTTGAAGCCATTGCGGGATGTGTCAAGATAGCGTCCGGCGAGTTCTTCCTTGGGCGCGTAGGCCACGGAATGTACCAGAACGTCTATTTTGCCCCATTTTTCCTTCACCAGTTCGGCGGCTGCGGCAATATCGTCGTCGCTGCTCACGTCGCAGGGAAGGGTGAATTCTCCGCCGAGTTCCTCGCTGATGGGTTCGACGCGTTTTTTTATGGCATCGCCGGCATAGCTGAAGGCGAGACGGGCGCCTTCGCGTGCGAAGGCGGATGAAATGCCGTAGGCGATACTACGATTGTTGGCTACGCCCATGATCAGGGCTTTTTTTCCTTCCAGCAGCATGTATCCTCCCGCAGGATTTTACTGAATGTGACTTCCGGTAATGATATGGTAGGCTTCCAGATATTTTTCCGTGGTGGTTTTCACGACGTCTTCGGGCAGTGCCGGCGGCGGCGGGGTTTTGTCCCAGGGCTGCTGTTCCAGCCAGTCGCGCAGGTACTGTTTGTCGAAGCTGGGCTGACTCCTGCCCGGAGCATAGCCCTTTGCGGGCCAGAAACGGGAGGAATCCGGCGTAAGAACCTCGTCGATGAGGGTCAGTTCGCCGTCCACCATACCGAATTCAAATTTGGTGTCGGCAATGATGATACCGCGTCCGGCCGCGTATTCGCTGGCCTGACGGTAGATGTTCATGGTAAGATCCGCGACTGCGTGAGCCTTTTCCACGCCGAGAATTTTTTCGGCTTCGCGCAGGCTGATGTTTTCATCATGCTGGCCTATTGCCGCCTTGGTGGAGGGGGTGAAAATGGGTTCCGGCAGTTTCGAGGATTCTTCCAGTCCGGCGGGCAGCTTGTGGCCGCAGACTTCGCCGTTTTTCCGATAATCTTTCCATCCGGAACCGGCCAGATAGCCGCGCACGATACATTCCACGGGCAGAGGCTTTGCCTTTTTGGCCAGCAGCGAGCGTCCGGCAAGTTCATCCCGGTAGGGACGCAGAGCCGCCGGGTAGCGGTCGACGTCGGCTTCCTTGATGTGGTTGGGCACCAGACTTGAAAAACGTTTCATCCAGAACAGTGTGAGCTGGTTGAGTACAACCCCCTTCATGGGGATGGGCGAACTCATGATGACGTCGAAGGCCGACATGCGGTCCGTGGTGACGATGAGCAGGGTTTCGTCGTCGATATCGTAGATGTCGCGTACCTTGCCGCGTGAAATCAACGGAAATTCCCCGATGTTTGTCTGTGTCACGACAGGATGGTTCATCTGCAGTTTTCCTTTATGGTTTGCTCCTTCCGGCGGATATGCCGGAGGGAAGGACAGGTGCGATCCCGTAAACGCGCTTTACTTTTTGCGTCAGGCGCGGGGGGCGCGCAGTTCCACGGAACGGGCGTGAGCTTCCAGCCCTTCCAGCCTGGCGAGCAGGGCGATGGAAGAGGCATAACGCTCCGTGAAGGCCGCTGTGGCGGAAATGATACTCGTTTTTTTGCAAAATGTCTGTACACCCAGAGCCGAGGCATGGCGTGCGCTGCCCATGGTCGGCAGAACATGATTCGGGCCGGCGTAATAATCGCCCACAGGTTCCGCGGAATGGGGGCCGAGGAACAGCGCGCCCGCGTGGCGTATCTTTGGCATGACGTTCCAGGGAGAGCGGGTAAGCACTTCCATGTGTTCCGGCGCAATGGCGTTGGCCATGTCTATGCCTACCTGAAGGTTGGGGACAAGAATGACGGCACCCCAGTCCCGCAGGGATGCGGACGCTATTTCCGCACGGGGCAGATCGGCAAGCTTCTGCGAGAGCGCGGCGATGACCCGATCGGCCAGAGGCGGACAGTCCGTCACGCAGATGGCGGAAGCAAGTTTGTCGTGTTCCGCCTGAGAGAGCATATCTGCCGCAATCCAGTCGGCCTGTATGGAATCGTCCGCAAGTACCAGTATTTCGCTCGGGCCGGCGAGCATGTCGATCCCCACTCTGCCCTGTACCAGTTTTTTGGCCGTGGTGACGAAGATATTGCCCGGCCCGGCGATGACATCCACAGAGGGAATGCTTGCCGTGCCGCAGGCCATGGCCGCAATGGCCCAGGGGCCGCCGACACGGTAGACTTCCGTAATGTCCAGCAGATAGGCGGCGGCCAGAAGATAGGGATTGAGGCTTCCGTCTTCCCGTGGAGGAGAGAAGACGGCGATTTCCCGTACTCCCGCTACCTGTGCGGGGACGGCTCCCATCAGCAGGCTGGAAATGAGCGGCGTGTTTCCGCCCTGCCCGCCGGGCACGTACAGCCCTGCACGATCCACGGGTTCCACTTTCTGACCGAGTATGGTGCCGTCCGGGCGGGTCATGAACCAGGAGCGTTCCTTTTCCGCCTGATGAAATTCGCGGATATGGGCGGCGGCTTCGGCAATGACGTCCAGCTCTTCCGGACTGACGGTCGAGGCGGCCCGTTCCAGCTCCATCTGGGAGATGGCCAGAGGCGGCTCGAAGGAGGAGCAGTCAAAACGGCGGGTATATTCGATAATGGCTTCGTCCCCGCGGGAGGCGACGTCGTCGATGATGGCCCGGGTCTGTGTTTCCACCGTATCGCCGGGATTATGTCTTCCGGCAAGGCTGCGGAAAAATTCAAGGGCAGCGGGATCGCCGGCGGATTGTACTTTGAGCAGGCGGCAGGGCATGACGGACACTCCTTGATTCCTGAATGTTCCCTGTGTGCAGGGAAAAGAAGAGCATGGAGAGTGGAGGAACGCCTGTCAAGCTATTTTTGCCGTAGCGCCTCCGGCAGGCTGAATCGGAATGAAGCAAAAACAGGCGGTTAATAGAGTTGGCACGCTTTGTGCTTTAATCCGGGCACGAGGCGCGATCCGGCAAAATTTGCCGTTGCGTCACGTTTTCATATTTTCAGTAAGGAGTCCATGCCATGATGCAGGGATTATATTCCGGGGTCAGCGGTCTTAAGGCCCACAGCGCAGGTATGAGTACCGTGGCCCAGAATCTGGCCAATGTGAGTACTATAGGGTACAAGCAGCAGTCCACGCTGTTCGATGATATGATGTACCAGACCGTACGCGCAGCCGGCGCCTCTACCCAGGCGGGGGATACCCTTCCCGTAGGGCATCAGGTGGGCATGGGCGTATGCCTGAGCAGCACCCGCACTTTGTTTACGGAAGGTTCGTACGAGCAGGGCAATGCCTTCACCGACATGGCCATCAGCGGGAAAGGCTTTTTCCAGGTCTCCGACGGCGAAAACGTGTATTATACCAGAGCGGGCAATTTCCGCTTTGATGCCGACGGTACGCTGCGTTCCGCCGACGGCAAGTCCGTGACCGGCATCCCTCTGGGAGAGGACGGACAGCCCTCGGGCGATCTTTCTCCCATAGAAATTGACTTCAGTGATGAAGGAGTCACACAGTCTCCCCCGAAGGCGACGACTTCGCTTACGGCGCTGATGAATCTCAATGTCACCAATGACAGCGTATCCGATCTGGAAAATCCCTATTTTTCTCTGCTCAAGGCATGGAACGGACAGCAGAATCCGCCGCTTACCGCTACGGATTACAAGCAGCCTCTGCGCGTCTATGACAGCGAAGGTACGGCCCGCGATCTTACCGTATATTTTGATGCCGCGCCCGGAGCCAACGGGCAGAAGGTCGTTGAATTCGTGGTGTCCATGGATCCTTCGGCGGATGGACGGGCCAACGCTCAGGGCAGCGAAGGCGCGGGGCTGGTTATGGCCGGAACCATGACCTTTTCCAGCAGCGGCGAGTTGACGAACATGTCCGCCTTTACCCCGGGAGGGGGAGATCTCAAAGACCTGAACAACTGGACGGCCGCGCCTCTGGTGAACGGAGTGCCGCAGCTGACGCTTTCCTTTGCCGGGCGTGAACCTCAGACCGTAGCCCTGAACCTGGGGCTGACGGCCGGATCCGACGCATGGCAGAACATGCCCGCTTCTGCGGCCGAAGTGGGAACGGTCATTTCGTCCCTGCCCGGCATGACTTCTCCTTCTCATGGTACGCAGCAGACCAGTAATCTGCCGGTTACTTCCTCGCTGATATCCAGCAAACAGGACGGCTACCCCACGGGCGAACTTTCCGATGTGCAGGTGGCGGAGAACGGAGATATCATCGCCACATACAGCAACGGAGAGACCAAGGCTCTGTATCGTATTCCGGTTTTTCGCTTTACCAGCGAGGACGGCCTGCGTCATGAGGGGAACAATCTTTATACCGCTACGGAAGAAGCCGGCGCCGTTGAATACGGAGAGGCAGGAACCGAGAACTATGGTTCGATACTGGGCGGGTATCTGGAAACTTCGAATGTGGACATGTCAAGAGAAATGACCAACATGATCATCACGCAGCGGGGCTTCCAGAGCAACAGCAAGACCATAACGACGCTCGACAGCATGATTCAGAAAGCTCTCGAACTGAAGAGAAACTGATCTGCCGATTTGAGGTTTTGAGGATAAAAAAGCGCGGCTTCCTGAAAAGGAAGTCGCGCTTTTTTCTGCGTTGCGCCAGGACGGGCACAAGGGCCGTCGGAATACTCTGTGCTGCCTGCTCCGGATATGTCGGATGCGGAATATGCAGCATTTTGGGGAGAAGGCTTAACAATATAGCATGAGGCAGGGACAGACGTCAGAAATCGGAGACTGTAGAACTCTTCTTCCGGGCAGATCCGTCTTCATGCCGCGAGCCGGATTGTTTCCCCGACTGCTCTGCCGACGTTGCGGGGCGGGGAAGTTCATGTCCTGCCCGGGTTCCTTCAGTCTCATGCTGAGGGGCAGTCCTATTTTTTACGCGGCAGATTGACCTGTCTGGAGCGGGCCACGGCAAGTTCTCCGTCTTCCACATTGCGGGTAATGACCGATCCGGCTCCGACAAGGGTATTTTTCCCCAGCTCCACAGGGGCGACCAGCGCGGTATTGCTCCCGATGAAGCTGCCCCCGCCGATGACGGTACGATGTTTGTGTACGCCGTCGTAATTGCAGGTGATGGTTCCGGCGCCGATATTTACTCCCGGTCCGATATCCGCATCGCCGAGATAGGTCAGATGGTTGGCCTTGGAGCCTTTGCCGAGGCGGGCCTTCTTCATTTCCACAAAATTCCCCATATGGGCATCTTCTTCCAGAACCGCGCCGGGGCGCAGCCGGGCATAGGGACCTACCTGACAACGGGCCTCCACGGCGGCATCCTCGATGTGGCAGAAGGAACGCACGCGGCAGTTTTCGCCGATGACGGCGTTGCGGATCACGCAATGGGATTCGATGACCGTACCGCAGCGGATGAGGCTGCGCCCGGATATTTCGCAGGGGCCTGCGAGTTCCGCGCCTGCTTCCACACGAGCCAGAGGACTGACCCGGATGCTTTCAGGGCTGTGCAGAACAACGCCCGCTTCCAGCAGTTCGCGCACTCTCCGCTGCCGCAGCAGAGCCTCGGCGTCCGCGAGTTCGAGCGGAGTATTCACGCCGAGCAGGGCTTTGCCCCCGTCTTCAGAAGAGACGGGCGTGGCCCGGACATCCAGCGTTCTTTCCACGGCAAGGCCGATGAGATCCGTGATGTAATATTCCCCGCTGCGGTTGTTGTTGGAAAGGAGGGGAAGCAGCGTTTCCGCCGTTTTCCTCCGGATGAGATAGATTCCGGCGTTGATTTCGTTCGGACAGGAGCCGTACAGGGCGGGATCATAGTCCTTTGCTTCCACAATGGCGCGCACACGGCCGCCTGCGTCGCGAACCACGCGCCCGTATGCGCCCGGATCGGAAAGACTCAGAGAAAGAAAGGCCAGATCGCTTTCCTTTTCCTCGCGCAGAAAACGGGACAGCAGCTGTGCGGGAATCAGGGGAACGTCGACATTGAGTACGAGGAGACGGTCGAAGTCTGCATGAGCGGTCATTTCCGGCAGGGCCGTCATCAGCGCGTGCCCCGTGCCGAGCTGTTGTTTCTGCTCAATGCAGAAAGTCTGCGGAGCAGGCTCGGGAAGCGCGGCGGCCGCACGTTCGGCCTCGGCGCGCACAAGATCGGCCTGATGACCGACCAGCGTCCATATACCGGCAAGGCCGGGGAGTTTTGCCGCTTCTTCCAGCACCAGCGCAAGCATGGTATCGCCCAGCAGTGTCTGAAGCGCTTTCGGCCGGGGCGAGGACATGCGCGTGCCCTTGCCCGCCGCAAGGATCAGAACGCCCGTCGTATCCTTCATTGTGTCAGCTCCTGAGGCAGATACCCAGCAAGGCGGCGACTATTCCCAGCGCGAGCAGAATTGCGCCCCCGATCCGCAGCTTTTCGGGCGGAAGATCGAGCAGGGAGCGCAGGGCTTCCCTCGTGCGATCGGGACTCAGAACCCAGGGCAGTGCTTCCAGCACGAGGGCCAGCGCCAGGGCGGAAAAAAAGAATGCCGCGTCAAAATGCATGGCGTTCCGTCGGGAAAAGGTTGTGCCGGAATATCCCGGCATGGATGCAGAGTAGCGGCGGGACCGATGTTTTGTAAAGCATAAGAAGGCGGCTGAAAGGGCAGACTTGGAATGCGGCAGTATATGTTCCACGCGCCATGTCTTGTGGGGATTGAGCCGTCTCTCCAAAGGTATGTCATGACGGATGAACGGCAAATCACGCCGGGGGCAGGGGAAAGGGCTTGCACCCCGGGGGCTTTTCGCTCAAAAATGGCAGGTCCCCGGAGAGAGGGGGAGATCTGTCAAGTCAGAAAGGCCCGCATGGCGCGGGCGAGGAGCCTTCCCGATGCGAGAGCAGGACTTGTCGCTGAATCGTCTGTTTGAAGAGGAACGCCCGCGTATCCAGCGTGCGCTGGAGGAAGCCGTCGGGCTTCTGCCCGCCCCGGTACGGGAAATAGGGGCTTATGTGCTGCTTGCCGGGGGCAAACGTCTGCGTCCTCTGATGACGCTTGTTTCAGCCCGGCTGCTGGGCTGTAATGCGCCGGATCTTTACAGACTCTGTGCCGTGCCGGAAATGATACATGCCGCCTCTCTGCTGCATGACGATATTCTGGATGAAGCCGATACCCGGCGGGGGCGCGTTTCCGCGCATACCCGTTTCGGTCTGCGCCCCGCGCTGCTTGCCGGGGACGCCATGCTGGCCCTGGCGGACTGCGAGGTGACGGTATTCGAGCGGGCGGACATGGTGGAATGCGTGTCGGATGCCATGATGCGTACCGTCGCGGGGGAAGCTCACGAAATAGCCCTTCAGGGCTCGCTTTCCCATGGAGAGGAAGAATATATCGACATGGTGACGGGCAAGACGGGCTGGCTGCTGCGCGCCTCCTGCCGTCTCGGCGCCTTGTACGCCGGGGCGGAGGCACGGCTTGTATCGGCTCTGTCCGATTTCGGTCTGTATGCGGGCATAGCGTTTCAGATAGTGGACGACGCGCTGGACTTTGCCGATGCCTCCGTTACGGGCAAGCCCTGCGGGGGAGATTTGCGCGAAGGCAAATTTACGCCGCCGCTCATGCACTATGTGGGCGGACTGAATGAACGGGAACGGGCCGCCTTCGGGGAAAAATTCGCGACCGGCTCCTTCTCGGAAGAAGAGGTTGCGCGTATTGCCGCGATCATACGCGAACGCGGATATGACAGAGCCACGAGAAGTCTTGCCGACGGATATCTGCGCCGGGCAGAAACCTGCCTTGCCATGCTGCCCGAAACACCGGAACGGAACGTGTTGCGCGAGGTCATTCCCTTTATCCGCAACAGAGAAAAGTAGGGGCATCCCTCCCCGTCGGCGGAGTTTTTTTGACGCCGCCGGCCTGCCGCACAGGACAGATCCGGAGTTGGCCTTCCTGTGTTAATATGGTAAATTCCGCTTTCTCCGTCACGCCTGGGAGACAGGCAAAAACGTCAGGATAGCTTCCATGCAGCAGCTTTTTCGTGTGGAAATAGGTGTTCATCCCCGTCATGATGATGCCGTGGGCCGTCGTGTCGCCGCGGAAATCCGCGATGCGCTCGGTCTGGCCGTGGATTGTGCCCGTGTCATCAAGGTCTTTACTCTGAAGGGAATAAGTTCAGAAGAGGCTCATTCCCTTGTGGCCGGAGGGGTTCTGCATGACCCTGTGCTTCAGCAGGCTTCGCTCGTGCCCATGACGCCGAAATTCGAGGGCCGTCCTGCGGATTTTGTCATTGAGGTGGGTTTCCGTCCCGGCGTGACCGACAATGAAGGCCATACCGCCCGCGATACCGCCGCCCTGGTGCTGGGGCGGGAGCGTGCCGGTATTACGGCCTATACCTCCGCACAGTATCACCTGTGGGGAAGCCCCGCACACACGCTGACCCGCGCAGACGCCGAGCATATCGCCGGGGGGCTGCTTGCCAACGAACTGATCCAGCGTTTCCGCATCAAAAGTGCGGAAGAGTGGGCGGAAAATCCCGGTTTTGAAGCTCAGGCCGCAGCCGTGACCGGTTCTCCTTCCGATCGGGTGGATGTGATTCCGCTTTCCCGTATGGACGACGACGCGCTCATGACTTACAGCCGCGAGCATACGCTGGCTCTGAGCCTTGCGGAAATGCGGAAGATAAAGGACTGGTTCGCCCGGCCGGAAGTACGCGAAGCCCGCGTCGCCTATGGTCTGGGGGAAGACCCCACCGACGCCGAAGTCGAGGTGCTGGCGCAGACCTGGTCGGAACACTGCAAGCACAAGATTTTTGCTTCCCGCATTCACTATGAGGACACGGCGTCTGGAACGACGGAAGACATCGACAGTCTGTACAAAACCTATGTGATGGGGCCGACGGCCAGCCTGCGCAAGCGTCGCGGCGGGGAGGACTTCTGCCGTTCCGTATTTTCCGACAATGCGGGCGTGGTGGCCTTCAACGACGAGTATGACGTGTGCATCAAGGTGGAGACGCATAACAGTCCTTCCGCCCTTGACCCCTATGGCGGTGCCCTGACCGGGATTGTGGGCGTGAACCGCGACCCCATGGGGACGGGCATGGGGGCGGAACTGGTCTGCAATACGGACGTGTTCTGCTTTGCTTCTCCCTTCCATACGGGGGAACTTCCTCCGCGTCTGCTTCATCCCCGCCGGGTCATGGAAGGGGTGCGCAAAGGTGTGGAAGACGGCGGCAACAAGTCCGGCGTGCCCACGGTGAACGGTTCCATCGTCTATGACGAGCGTTTTCTCGGCAAACCTCTGGTGTACTGCGGTACGGTGGGGCTGCTGCCCCGCGAGCTGCACGGACATCCCGGTTATGAGAAAAAGGCCCTGCCCGGCGACGTCATCGTCATGGCGGGCGGACGCATCGGCAAAGACGGCATACACGGCGCGACCTTTTCTTCGGAGGAGCTGCATGAAGGGTCTCCGGCTACGGCCGTGCAGATAGGCGACCCCATTACCCAGCGCAAAATGTACGACTTCATCATGCGCGCCCGGGACAGGGGCCTCTATCATTCCATCACCGATAACGGGGCGGGCGGTCTGTCTTCCTCCGTAGGGGAAATGGCCGAGGATACCGGCGGCTGTCGCATGAATCTGGCTCTGGCTCCTCTCAAGTACGACGGACTGAAGCCCTGGGAAATTCTCATTTCGGAAGCGCAGGAGCGCATGACGCTGGCCGTGCCTCCTGATTGTCTGGACGAATTTCTGGCTCTGGCGAAGCGTATGGACGTTGAAGCCACGGCTCTGGGCGAATTTACCGATTCCGGCGTGTTCCATGTCACCTTCGGCGACAAGCCCGTGGCTGCGCTGTCCATGGAATTCATGCACAAGGGGGTTCCGCAGCTGGAGCTGAAGGCCCGCTGGGTTGCGCCCCGTGTGGATATGGAGCCGCGTGTGGACGTTTCCGCAGCGGATCAGGCGGCCCTGCTGCCGCGCATGCTCGGGCGTCTGAATATCTGCAGCAAGGAATATCTTATCCGCCAGTACGATCACGAGGTGCGCGGCGGAAGTGTGGTCAAACCTCTTGTCGGGCTGAAGCAGGACGGTCCTTCCGATGCCGCCGTGCTGCGTCCGCGTCTGGACAGCGACGCCGGGATAGTCCTCAGCCACGGAATTTGTCCCAAATTCAGCGATTACGACACATACTGGATGATGGCCAACGCCATTGACGAGGCTGTGCGCAACGCCGTGGCCGTGGGCGGCAATCCCGACCGTATGGCAGGAGTGGACAATTTCTGCTGGTGCGATCCGGTGGAGTCTGAAAAGAATCCCGACGGCTCCTATAAGCTGGCCCAGCTGGTGCGCGCCTGTCAGGCTCTTTCCCGCTACTGTCTGGACTACGGCGTTCCCTGCATTTCCGGCAAGGACTCCATGAAGAACGATTATACCGGCGGCGGAGTCAAGATTTCCATTCCGCCCACGGTGCTGTTCAGCGTGCTGGGCGTTGTGGATGACGTGAACAGATGCGTCACCTCCGATTTCAAACATGCGGGAGATGAAATTTATCTGCTCGGTCTTACCCGCAGAGAAATGGCGGGTGCGGAAGTCATGGCCGAACTTGGTCTTTCCGGCGGTCGTGTTCCCACGGTGGATGCCTCTTCCGCCCTTACGCGCTATCGTACCCTGTACCGAGCCGTTCAGGCGGGGCTGGTTTCTGCCTGCCATGACCTTTCCGACGGAGGTCTGGCCGTGGCCGTGGCGGAAATGTGCATCGGCGGCCGCATCGGCGCCGTGGTAGATGTGGATGCGGTGAAGGCTGCGGAATCCCTGACGCTGACGGAACGCCTGTACAGCGAATCGGCCAGCCGTCTGCTGGTGACAGTTCCCCGCGCTTCTGCGGCTGCTTTTGAAGACATGTTCGCCTCTCAGCTCGGCGTCAGCGCCGCGCGCATCGGCGAGGTGCGGGAAGGCGGCCTTTCCTTCGTGTCCGGGCATGATCCGCTGTTCGCTCATGACGTCGAGGATCTGGCCCGCGCGTTCAAGGGAACATTAAATTGGTAGAATACGCGGAGACGGAAAATTTTCCCGCCCGCGATGAGAAGGAGCATCGTCATGAGCGAGTCGCTGGAAATGTTCCGGAAAAGGGAACAACAGCTTTTGTGTCGGACATACAGCCGCTACCCCCTTTCGGTGGTTCGCGCAAAGGGCGCGCGCCTCTGGGATGCCGACGGCAAGGAATATGTGGATTTGCTGGCAGGAATTGCGGTGACGGGTCTTGGCCACTGCAATGAGGAAATTGCTGAAGTCATATCGCGGCAGGCCCGCAAGCTCATCCATGTGAGCAACCTCTTTTATCAGGAAGAGCAGCTGGATTTTGCGGAAAAGCTGCTTGCCACAAGTCATGCGGGCAAGGTCTTTTTCTGTAATTCCGGAGCGGAGGCCAACGAGGCGGCGATTAAGATCGCGCGCCGCTATCAGCAGGCCGTGCGCGGACGGGACGCCTGGAGGGTCATTACTCTGGAGAACTGCTTCCACGGGCGCACCATGGCCACGCTGGCCGCAACCGGGAAGCATACCGACGGCTTTACGCCTTTGCCGGACGGCTTTTCCCGCGTGCCGTGGGGGGATATCGACGCGCTCGAGCGCGCCATGACCCCGGATACGGCGGCCGTACTGGTGGAAATGATTCAGGGAGAAGGCGGCGTATTTCCTCTGGAACCTGAATATGCTACGGCCTTGCGGGATCTGTGCCGCGAGCGCGGCGTGCTGTTCATGGCCGACGAGGTTCAGGCCGGTATGGGACGCAGCGGCAGGTTCTGGGCCTTCCAGCATTACGGGGTGGAACCGGATGTGTTCACCTCGGCCAAATCCATGGCCAACGGGCTGCCTCTCGGAGCCATGCAGGCCACGAATGAGGTTGCGCAGGGCTTCGATTACGGCAGTCACGCTACGACCTTCGGCGGAGGTGCGCTTGTGACGGCCGTCGGACTCAAGGTGCTGGAAATTATGGAACGGGACGGCCTGGTTGCCCGGGCGGCGGAACTGGGGGCCCGCGCCTGCGCCCGCTTCCGTGAGCTTGGGGAAAGACTGCCCGGCACCGTGCGGGAAGTGCGCGGCAAAGGGCTGATCATCGGCGTGGAACTGGCTCTGGATGACGATATCTGCCGCAAGGTCTGGGAACGTCTGCTGGAGAAGGGCTTTGTCCTCAACCTGACCTACGGCAAAACTCTGCGCCTTCTGCCACCTCTGAATATTGAGGAAGCGGATCTGGAGCATTTTACGGAAGCTCTGGAAGAAACATTGAAAGAACTGGTCTGATGTTCTTTCTGCGCGAAAGAAAAGCGAAAAAACGTCAGGCTCTGTTCAGAACAGAGGCAGATTCCGTATCCGGGATATTCTGAACGCCCTTCAAAACGATAAACATTACCTGAAAACCGACGAACGAGACACGCATAAGTGTCCTGTTCGCCGGTTTTTCTATGTTGAGCTGCTTTGTTGGTGCATAATGCGGGGCATTGCACAGGCAGGGCGATGCAATCGTGCGCCGACAGATGGAAGTTGCGGGGCTTGCGGCTGGTAAAAGCCTTTGAGCAGGGCAGGTCCGCTTGCGCTGACACCGGGAGATTGCCCGACGTATGATGATAAGCTTGTAATTGTGATTGAAGTCCCGGCCGAGTAGGAATATAGTTGAGGAGAGCCGTAATATGCGCCTCTGTCGCGCGTTTGATCGGCGCTTCCCTGAAAATGGCTACCGCATCATGCGCCGTTGTGAATCTCTGAGGAAATATGGAAAAGGTCTGCCCCACGCGTCTGAGAACTGTCCTAGTCTGGCCGGGGTTGTCGCTGAATCCATGGAAGACATCATCTATGTCAGCGATCCAGAAACATATGAGGTACTCTGGCTCAACTCGATCGGCCAGTGCAAGCTGGGTATCGAGGACTTTCGCGGAAAAAAGTGCTACGCGCTTTTTCAGGGGCTGAGTTCTCCCTGTCCTTTCTGTCCCATAGGGCGTCTTTCCTTCGATTCCTTCTATGTCTGGGAACATACCAACCCGATCGTAGAGAGGTATTTTCTGGTCAAGGACAAGCTCGTCCCCTGGCAGGGAAGGCCCGTCCATCTGGAAATTGCCGTGGATATCACGGAACAGGCGGAACGGAGAAAGAAGGTTCAACGCAAATTTGAGATAGAGCGGACGGTTGTGGAGTGTGTGCGCACACTGATGCAGGAAGAGGATTTTTTTTTCGGCGATTGACAAGGTACTGGCTCTGGTTGGAGCCCAGTACGAGGCGGATCGGGCCTATATCTTTGAATCGGACGGAAATCCCGCCGAGGCGACGATCATAACCAATACGCATGAATGGTGTGCGCCCGGAGTTGAGGCCCAGCAGAGTTCTCTGCAGCATATAGCCTTTGAGATAGTGCGTCCCTGGTTTGATCTTTTTGAAGCCTCCAGAGAAGTTATCATTGAAGATATGGAACATATCAGGGACGATTACCCTGAACTGTATGCCCTCCTCAAGCGGCAGGACATCTGGAGACTTTTCGTTGTGCCGCTGCATTCAAACGGCGTTCTTGGCGGCTTTATCGGCGTGGACAATCCTCGCATCCCGGAACAGGATTTTTCCCTTCTGCAGTCTCTGGCCTATTTTGTGGACATCGAGATAGCCAAGCGAAGGACGGCGGAGGAGCTGCGCCGTCTCGGCCTGAGGGACGCGCTCACGGGGATGGGAAATCGTAACGCCTATCTGTCAGCATGCAATCTGCTGAAAAAACGTTCCTGCAGCCTCGGTGTCATGTTCATCGACCTCAACAATCTCAAGTGCGTGAACGATACCTTCGGGCACGAACGGGGAGACGAATATATCCGAACTTTGAGCGAATTGTTCCTCAAGCATTTTCGCAGCAGGGATATTTTCCGTATAGGAGGGGACGAATTTGTGTTTCTCTGCGAAAATATGCCTGAAGGGCTGTTCCATGCAAAGATCCGGAATATGCTGAAGGAAGGCGAGCAGCGTTTTCCGGGGTCCATCGCTCTCGGAGCAGTATGGTCTCCCCGGTCGGCAGACGTGGAGCAGATGGTGCAGGAGGCCGATCGGCGCATGTATGCGGAAAAGCAACGTCAGAAGGTCGAACGCGGATCGGGTATGCCCGCCTGTTTCTGTCAGGAAAAAAATTTTGTTTCCGGGGCGGAGTAATTGGGCGGTTACATATATGCCGTTTTCGTCAACGGACGCATCGCGCATAAAAAATGATATGGGCTTTACCGGATACGGATTCGGGAGGCCGAACCGGGAAAAGTCGGTATGTTGCACCGGATTCGAGAGGGCGGCATATTCTCATTGCTGCCCCGGGAAGGCGAGAACGGAGCCCCGAGCCGGGGCATCTGACCCCGCGTATGCGTTGACTCCTTGCAGGTCGGCGTATATGTGTATGGGGCACGAATTTAACATGATCATCTGTGATGCCGGGCAGCGGTAACTTCCTTACGGAGCCATGTTTCAGAATTCCCTTTTTGGGGGGAAACAGTCTGCAAAGGATGCGGTTGTGAAGTCCGGGCATACAGGGAATGAGCTGCATACTCGAAGGGCTTTCAGACATGATAACATTTATGACGGGCGATATTTTTCAGGGGGAACATGAGGTTCTTGTCAACGACATCAACTGTGCCGGAAAGATGGATATCGGCATGGGCATCATATTGAAGGACAAGTATCCCAATATGTTCCGGCAGTATGAGAAGCTGTGCGCTTCAAAAATCATTCGCCCCGGCAATACCTGGGTATATGAAACGAGCAGGGATATTCCGAAGTATATTTTCAATGCGGCAACGCAATATCATTGGAAGGACAGGGCAGATCTGGACTGGGTCATTAAGTGTTACCAGTCTATAGTGTCCAACATCGTCAGCAGGAAGGTCACGGATATAGCCGTTCCTCCGCTTGGCTGCGGCGCGGGCGGGCTGCGCTGGAAAATAGTCAGACAGTATGCTGAAAAAGCTCTGGACGGCGATCCCTATGTGAAAAACCATTGTCGCGTTGTCTGCTACGAACCTGAAGAGTAAAGCGTCCGATAGTTTTTTCAGCATCCGGATGTTGCTCCTTTTCCGTTTGTGAGGTTTCCGTCTGAAAGGCAGGAGCAACCCGGGATGAAAGAAACGACGTCGTTCACTTTCTCATCTGCTTTTTGAAGCCCGGAGTGTTTCTCCGGGCTTCTGTTTTTTGCGGTGCGTGCAGGAAACCTGCTCCGGGAAGTTGTACTCTGCCGCTATCCGACAGTGATGCAGGTGTGACGCATTTCGTTCCGGAAATGCGCTGTGGAGTCGAGCAGGGCAAGACGGGGCGCGATGCTGGACAGCCGTCATTCACTTAAGACGGCGAGTACCTGCGGCGTGAGACCTGTGAGCCGGAACATGGAATTGTGGCCGGCAGATATTTTCAACTGCAACACGCTCTCGTGATGCAACATATGGTTTGTCATCCTTCGGAAAGGGGGCGGCATGATGTTGAAATGCCGCTCTTACGACAGCGCGTTATAGCGGCCTGCGGCAAGTCGAAGGAAGGCGCGGGGGCGACCGTATCAGGCATTGGAGTTTTCATGCAGGCGCAGGGGCAGTTCGTAGTTCATTCCGTCCAGTGTCATGCGCAGAGTGAGGATATCGCTTTCTGCCATGCGTCCAGACAGCGGAGGAATGGAGAGGATGTTTGCGCCGCGTTCGGCGGCAAGACCAGCAGTCCACAACGTTCTTTCCTGCCTGTCCAGCAGGGAGAAGTATGCCTTCGTATTCCGATCCGCTCTGAAGCGGACTTCATACGTGCCGCGATCCGGATGGAGGACAAGATCGCAGGCGTCCGGAACATATGTTTCCGGCGAAGCGTTTTGCGCGGGCTTGAGCGTGATCACCATTTCAGGAAAACCGGCGGGCAGATCCGGCTCCGTCATTCCTGCCCGAGCCAGCCCGCGCCGGGCTTCTTCCGTCTGCATGAACAGCTTCCAGAGCAGGCCGGAGCGGTAGTTTTCCACCATGCACACAATGGGAAGCTGATCAATGGCGTTATAGGTGCGCGCATACCAGACCTTTTCCGGATTGAGCGAGGGGCGCAGCGCATCATAGGGGCCCCAGGGGCCGATCATGTCCTTTTCCAGCGGGCCGTACAGTTCGCGCAACACCTGCAACGCATAGTAGGGTGCGTAGGGCATGGAAGACAGCGCGGCAGTCGGCGCGACGACGCCGTGTTCGTTTCCCGGAGCATTGAAGGTATAGCCCTCGGGAGCGTCACACGAGGTCAGTCCCCACAGGGTTTTCCGATATCCGTATTCCTTCGGCGCAGTCTCCAGGCAGTACGCGCGATTGACCAGCGTCTGCGTCACGTTGCGCACGCCGTAGCCCTTGCGTACCTTATCGTCCGCAATACGGAAGGGATCTATGCCGATGAAGGAATAGTGGGTGACGAAAAGCGGGCCGGTATAGGGCATGGCTGCTTCCACCGTATAGCCGTTGCCGCTTTTGGGCAGGTATTCGTCGGTGGATTTCCAGTAGGCATAGGCTTCTGCAGGGATGGGATGTGTAGGAGAGGCCAGCGCCATGACATACAGCGCGAGACATTCGTTGAAGCCTGATACCTTCATGTTCATCTCAAAGCCGTATTCCGGACTCCAATGCCAATACATGCCGTTGTTTTCCGGGTGTTCGCGGCCTTCGGGGCCGGCAGCGAACCAGTCCCACTCCACGTCTTCCCACAGCTCCGTAATGATGGAGCGCAGCTGAGCTTCGGCATCCGGGCCGTTAAAATATTCGCGGGCAATGAGCAGATTCTGTATCAGAAAGGCCGTTTCCACGATGTCCGCGCCTATGTCCTTCTGCCCGAAGGGCATGGTTGCTCCGGTAATTCCGTTCACCCAGTGGGGAAAGGCTCCATGCAGGCTTTTGCGTGCGGTATTGTCGCGCAGAAAGCGAACAAGCGTAAGCAGCCGTTCTACGGCCTGTTCGCGGGAGATCCACCCGCGCTCTACGGCAACCACAATGGCCGAAACGCCGAATCCCGTGCCTCCGATGGTTGCCGGGCCGTCGGCGTAGCGATTGTTCTCGAATGTCATGCCCGAGGGGTAGGCGTGTTCCCACATGTACAGAAAACATTCGCGCTGGACTCTGTCCAGCAGAAGTGCGTCGGAACCGGACGAAGGGGAGGCGGAAGCCCCGGCAGAGAGCGGGATGCAGAGAGCGAGACAGAAAAATAAAAGACTCGTGAGACGGGCGGAGATGTTGTGCATGGTATGCCTGTTGCGTCTGGCTGGCGTATGCCCCGGAGCATCGTGTTCCGGTCGGAGGTGAAAGAGGGGAAAATGCGTTTTGCAAAAAGGTTGCCGATGGAAGTATGGAATACACGCTTTATTCATACGGGAATGTGCCCGGCGTTTTCGGCGGGAACAGCCTGATCCGCATACCGAAGTTCGATATGGACGCGCTTCGATTCCGGTTGGTTCTGCCCGTAGTCTGCCCCGTCCGACACAGGGGCGTTTTAATCTTGAAACTATCCGCAATTCAGGAGGCCATGTCCCAGCTTGCAGCCTTTATGCCTCCGCCGGAGCTTGCTCTGCTGTCATGACTGTCGCCCCGCGGGCTACAGACACGGTTCTGCGAGCCGTCCGTCGGGTGACACCGCAAGAACAGTACGGCTGCTCCGGAATCGCGGCGTAGTCTCGTTTCTCTTGACTCCGGGAGCATGTTCAAAATGAACATGCTCCAGAAGAAGAGGCGCAGGCATGAGATCTGAAGAAGGCGAAGCATGTCTGCCGTCCGCTTTCTTCCATGAATCGGGGGCTTATCGCATGTTTCCAGAAGGATGGCAATTTCCTCCCTGTCGAAATGGAGTCGAGCCGTACGGAAAGGAGAAATGCAGAAAGGAGCCCCGAGTGCGGACAACGACAACAGCTCAGGACTCCCTTGTCAGAAAAAGGCCGTTCGGGATAAGCCGGGAAGCAGAAGCACTCTGAAGCAGGAACTGTTTTCTTTCATACAGGTGAAGGGATTCGGAAAGCCTACGTTATGCCGGGGAAAGGGCTATTCCCCTGTCGGCACGGCGATACGACTTATTTTTCTTTCGCGTCATGCGCGATGCGGCGTTTTTCCCAAAGCTGCATATCTTTCATTTTTTTGCGGCGTTCACGCTGCAACTCCTTGCAGACCAGAGGCGTATTTTTCTTGAAGCCCCATTTTTCACGATAGCCGGCAGCGTCAAGGCCGTGAGTGGCAAGATGCTTCTTGGTAATAATTTTGAAGCTCTTGCCGCATTCAAGGCAGGTTACGGATTTTTCCTTGATGGATTTTGCCGCTTCCATCACGGGCATACGTTCTTCGGCAACGGAATCCGGTTCTTCCTCAAGCTGCTTGAGGCTTGCGGCCACGGCTTTGACCATGGAAATGATGGCTTCTTCTTCCATGACACGGACGGAAGCCTGCGCCTTTACGATTTCAAGAGCATGTTTCAGATAGTCTTCCATAATAATATCCTTTGTAATATATTTTCTACAGACAAAATCAGATTATGGCACTTGGCATCATATGGCAAGGTTATAATGCCTTAACTTTGCCAATGACTCGAAAAAAATACCTCCCTGCGTTTCGGTATGAGCATAAGAGAAAAGAACATGAGTCGGAGAGCGCGGGCAGACAACAAACGGACGAGCTTCCGCAGTGTTCGTATCCCGGCCCTGTGGGAAAGCTGTCTGCGTCGACGGGGGAAAGGTTCAGGGCTTTTGTTTTTCAAAAATACGGGCTATGATTTCTGCTCAAGCCTTCTCACCTTCTCACAGGAAGCTGTCGTATGAAATTTTTACGGACTCTTGCTTTCGGCGTTCTGGGGCTGGTTCTGCCTCTGACCGCCTATGCCGACACCATCAAAATCGGACTCATGTGTCCTCTGACCGGCGGCTGGGCCAGCGAAGGTCAGGATATGAAGCAGATTGTCAACCTGCTTGCCGATGAGGTGAACAAGGCGGGCGGAATAAACGGCAAACAGCTGGAAATTGTGGTTGAGGATGACGGCGGCGATCCGCGCACGGCTGCTCTTGCCGCGCAGAAGCTGGTTACGTCGGAAGTGGTAGCCGTAATCGGCACCTACGGCTCCGCCGTGACCGAAGCAGCCCAGAATATTCTGGACGAATCCGAAGTGATGCAGATCGCCACAGGCTCCACTAGCGTCCGGCTTACGGCCAAGGGGATGCCCTACTTCTTCCGTACCTGCCCGCGCGATGACGAGCAGGGACGTGTGGCCGCCCGAATCATCAAGGATCTCGGCTTCAAAAAGGTTGCCATCCTGCATGACAACTCCTCCTATGCCAAGGGCTTGGCCGAAGAAAGTGAAGCCGTGCTGAAGGGCGAAGGGGTGGAGATTGTATTTTTCGACGCGCTTACTCCCAAAGAGCGTGACTATTCTCCCATTCTGACCAAGCTTCGTTCCACAGAACCCGATCTGGTGTTCTATACCGGCTACTATCCTGAAGCAGGGCTGCTTCTCCGCCAGAAAAAGGAAATGGGCTGGGATGTGCCCATGATGGGCGGCGATGCCGTAAACAATCCCGATCTCGTAAGCATCGCAGGGCCTTCTTCTGCCGAAGGCTTCCTGTTCCTCAGCCCGCCCGTACCCGCGGATCTCGTTACCGAGCGCGGCAAGGCCTTTATCGAAAGCTACAAAAAAATGTATAACGGGCTTCCGTATTCCGTATGGGCGTTGCTGGCCGGAGACGCCTTTAACGTTCTCGTTGAGGCTCTACGCAATACCGACGCTTCTTCCGAAGCCATGGCGGCCTATCTCAAGAACAATCTCAAGGATTATTCCGGTATTACCGGAACCTTCTCCTTCAGCGACACGGGGGATCGCGTGGGCGATCTCTATCAGCTGTACACGGTCAGCCCTGAAGGCAAGTTCGTTATCAAACAGTAAACGCGGATCGTCCCGTACGTCCCGCCGGAACCGCAGGGTATCCGCTCCTTCCGCCCGTCCGGTACACCGATGCCGGGCGGGCGGAAGGACTGACAGGGGCGGGAATGATTTCTGGATCAGACATGGATCAATTTCTGCAACAACTTGTGAACGGGCTGGCCATCGGTGGCATCTATGCGCTGGTGGCCCTCGGCTATACCATGGTGTACGGAGTGCTCAAGCTGATCAACTTCGCCCATGGCGATCTGTTCACCATCGGAGCCTATCTCGGAATGACGCTTTTCGTCAGTCTGGGGCTCTCGGGAAAGCTGCCTGCATGGGCGGCGGTGACGCTGGTGGCCGTTATGGTCATGGGGCTGGTGGCGCTGCTCGGCTGGCTGCTGGAACGGGCTGCCTACAGGCCGCTCCGCTCGGCAGGGAGGCTTTCCGCCGTAGTATCTGCTCTTGGAGCCTCCATATTTTTTCAGAACGCGGTCATGCTGATCTGGGGAGCCAAATATTATGTCTACCCCGAA
This sequence comes from Candidatus Mailhella merdavium, assembly GCA_019119045.1. Lineage (GTDB taxonomy): Bacteria > Desulfobacterota > Desulfovibrionia > Desulfovibrionales > Desulfovibrionaceae > Mailhella > Mailhella merdavium. The sequence goes on from DWXS01000084.1 coordinate 65,323, forward strand.
GCCATGCGCCCCGATGTCATTTTTCATCTCTTCGGCATGGGGATACCGGCTATTCGTCTTGTGATCATAGCCGCATCCGTCCTTCTGATGCTGGCTCTGTACTGGTTCATCAACCGCACCCGGCTGGGGACGGCCATCCGGGCCGCGGCCATTGATCAGGGGGCGGCCCGGCTTATGGGGATCAACGTGAATCGGATCATTGCGCTGGTTTTTCTCATCGGGCCAGGACTTGGGGGGGTGGCCGGTGTGATGGTCGGTCTGACCTACGGGCAGATTTCCTTCGACATGGGCTTTTCATACGGACTCAAGGCGTTTACCGCCGCCATTCTGGGCGGAATCGGAAATATCCCCGGCGCAATGCTGGGCGGTATGCTGCTCGGACTTATCGAGACGCTGGGAGCCGCCTATCTGACCATGGCCTGGAAGGATGCGCTTTCCTTCCTGGTTCTCATTCTTATTCTCATCATCAGGCCTACGGGCATTCTCGGCGAAAGGGTGGCCGAAAAACTATGAGCGCGCCGGAATCGCTGAACAGAAGTGCAGAGGGAAAAAAGGAAATCGGGCGTTCTTTTCATCTGCCGCCCGCCATGCGTCTTCCCGCCGTATTGCTGGCGCTTGCTGTCATGGCCGCCCTGCCTCTGGTCATGAATCTGTACTGGATTGACGTATTTGTGAGCATTGGTCTGGGGGTGTTGCTCTCTCTGTCGCTCAACGTCATCCTCGGTCAGACCGGCATTTTCAACATGGGACATGCGGCCTTCTATGCTGTCGGAGCCTATGTCACGGCCATTCTGAACACGCGGCTGGGAATTCCCGTACTCTGGCTGATTCCCGTTGCCGGGGCGGTTTCCGCTCTGTTTGCTCTGGTGGTGGCCCGTCCCATCATTCATCTGCGAGGGGATTATCTGCTGGTTGTGACCATCGGTATTGTGGAGATCGTCCGCATTGCCCTGACCAACGATCCCGGAGGGCTGACCGGGGGAGCCAACGGCATTTTCGGCATCGCGCGGCCTGAAATTTTCGGTATGAAGATCAGAAAGGGCATCGAGTTCTATTATCTGATCTGGGGGGCTGTCGGAATTACCGTGCTGCTGTTCTGGTGGCTGCACAATTCCCGTTTCGGCAGGGCTCTTTCCTGCATCAAGGAAGATGATATCGCGGCGGAGGGCTGCGGAATCAATGTAGCGCATTACAAGCTCATGGCCTTTGTGCTGGGTGCCTTCTGGGCCGGCATGACAGGCACGCTGTTTGCCGCGAAGATGACCATTATTTCGCCGAGTTCTTTCACCTTCTGGGATTCCGTGCTGCTGTTCGCCGCGGTGATTCTCGGGGGCGGAAGCCTTACCGGAGTCATTCTCGGTGCTTTTCTGGTCTACGGCCTGCCGGAAATATTCCGTGATTTCGCTCAGGCCCGCATGCTTATTTTCGGGCTGGCTTTGATGATAATGATGATTATCCGCCCGCAGGGCATCCTGCCGCCTGCTCCCAGACGCTATGATGTGCGCGCAATTCTTGCTTCCCTGCGTTCCGGACGGGAGACGGCGCGTCATGAACACGCCGCGGAAGCAAATGCAGAAGGGGAATCCTCATGAGCGAACTGCTGACGCTTTCCGGCGTAACCAAAACCTTCGGCGGGCTGGTGGCCGTCAATGATGTGTCCTTTACGGTAGAGCAGGGCAGCATCATGGGGATCATCGGGCCGAACGGAGCAGGCAAGACCACGGTATTCAATCTGATAACCGGCAATTATACGCCCGATCACGGTGAAATTCTTTTCCGCGGGCAATCGCTGGTCGGACGGAAGCCGCATCATATCGTAGATATGGGTGTTGCCCGTACCTTTCAGTCCATTCGGCTTTTTTCTTCCCTGCCTGCCCTGGAAAACGTACTGGCGGGGCGTCACTGCCGCATGAAGTCCGGGATGCTGGCTTCCATGTTCCGCACTCCTTCCCAGCGGCGCGAAGAAATGGCCGCAAGAGAGCGGGCCATGCGCGAGCTGGAGTTTGTCGGCCTTGCCGACTGCTACGATGAGGAAGCGGGCAGTCTGTCCTACGGCAATCAACGTCTGCTTGAAATGGCCCGTGCCCTGGCTTCCGATCCCGCGCTGCTTATTCTCGACGAACCCGCAGGCAGTATGAATCAGCCGGAAACCGCGGTACTTGTCCGGTTGATCCGGGCAATCCGCGATCGGGGAATCACCGTCATGCTCATCGAACACGATATGGGGCTGGTGATGAAAGTGTGCGAAAAGCTTGTTGTCCTGGAATATGGCGCGAAGATCGCAGACGGCGTTCCGGCTGAAGTGCGCAACAATCCCCGCGTCATAGAAGCCTATCTTGGACAGGATGATTAGTCCTTTTTCAGCAGGACGCCGAAATTGCCGGTATGTCCGGCGCAGATAAGGAGCAAGCATGTTTCTGGAACTGGACAATCTGCACGCCGGTTACGGCAAGGTGGAAGTCCTGCACGGCGTTACGCTGCATGTGGATGAAGGCGAAATCGTCAGCATTCTCGGCGCGAATGGCGCGGGCAAGACCACCACGCTGCAAACAGTCAGCGGTCTTGCCACCTACATGAGCGGAGCAATCCGTCTGCGCGGCGAGGCCATTCACAGTTTGCCCAGTCATGAAATCGTGACCAGAGGGCTGGCTCAGTCGCCGGAGGGGCGTCGCGTATTCGGCGCGCTGACCGTGTTGGAAAACCTTCGCCTCGGGGCTTTTACCATCCGTGACCGGGAATCCTCCTCCCGCACGCGGGACTGGATTTTTGAACTCTTCCCCCGCTTGTATGAACGCCGGGAACAACTGGCCGGAACTCTTTCCGGAGGGGAACAGCAGATGCTGGCCATTGCCCGCGCGCTCATGGCTCAGCCGCGCGTTCTGCTGCTTGACGAGCCTTCCCTTGGTCTTGCGCCGCTCATGGTTAAAGCCATTTTTGAGACAGTCCGCAAAGTGAATGAAAGCGGCGTCACCATTCTCATTGTTGAGCAGAACGCCCGAGCTGCGCTCAAACTGGCTTCACGTGGTTATGTGTTGGAACTGGGGCGCATCGTCATGGAAGACAGTGCGGCAAATCTTCTTGCCAATCCCAGTGTACAGCAGGCCTATCTTGGAGCATAGGGTATTTGGGAGAAGAGTACGGAAATACCGGCAGGGCGCTTTTTCCTGTAGCCGACATCTGTCCTGAAGTCTTGTTCTCGCCGATTCTCGCCGAGTATTGTTGTGTGCGGCTTGTCTGCGTCTTTGCTTTCAACATGCATGACAGGAGAAAAGAACAGGTGTTTCTCCCTTTGAAGCGACTGAACACTTTGTTCCTGTTTACGCCTCCAGCAATGTGACAAAAATGTTGTCATCCCCTCGGGAGATATGGAACTCTAGTTCTCAATAGTGACTTTTGATTAATATATTCTCTTCGAAAAAGAACAAAGATTTATAAAGGGAAATGTACGTTGCAACGGTATGGCATGGCTCTTGCAGAATTTATTGTGAAAAGGGAGCTTGCCAATACTGTTGGCGAAGATGCTCTGGAGCATGTTCATTTTGAATATGTTCCCGGAGTCGAGGGAAGCAGGACTGCGCCGCGACGCCGGACAAGCGCAACATAGTTGCGCGCAGTCATCCGACGAGGGACCCGCAGAGGTATGTCTGGAGCATACAGACATGGCCGCTGGACTAAGTTTCGCCGGAGGCGTGAAAGCTGCGAACCGGACCATAGGGGTTCAGGATTGCAGCTATGTTCGAGAGCAAGACGCGTTAAGGACTGGTTCGGCGGAAACTTTTGCGTTGTGTCTGTTCCCTGGGCTTCTGCATGGATGATGAGAAAAAGGAGAACGCCATGTCGCAAGTCGGTCAGGTTGGTCGTCCTGCTGTTCAACAGGAAATGGGGGTTACTGCTCCCCGTGTGGCAACGGAAGCTCCTGCCGAGTTGAGGGGGGCGAGGCTTTCCTCCGGGCGCAGGGCATTGCGTGTGGTTCTGGGGATTTTTACGCTGGGAATTTCTGAAGGTGTTCTCGCTCTGGTACGTCATGCCCGCGAAGGGCAGGTTCCTCAGCCTCGTGTTGCCGCTGCCGGTCTTCCTGCTGCGCCGCCCCGTGCAGATGTGTTCAATAAGGAAATTGCCGACGGGCTGCATGATAATAAAATCCCAGCGACATTTCAGGCCGCCGTCGGGGAAGCGCTCGAACAACTCCGTAACCGTTTCGGGGCAGAGTATGTTCCTCAGGATGCCTCGCTTGCAACATTGCCTCAGGGCAGAGAACTGTGCCATACTCTGGGGCTTGCTCTGAAAAGAATGCCGGATGAGCTTTCTCCTCAGGTTCTGCGCGCACAGGTGGAGGAAAAAGGAGTGCAGCTCATCGCGAGACAGGCAATGCAGTCGCGCGTTGCAGCCTGCTGTGCGGAAATCGGATATGACGCCGGAAGGCCCGGCCTGATTTCCTCCGCTTTTCTGAGCAAGAACCCTGCTCTGCTTGAAGAACTTCAATCCTGCGCCAATCTGGAAGAGATGAATCGCGTGATTGATGCGAACATGGACTCCATCAGAGACAATATCGCGCTGAGGCAGGAAATACATACTGCGGAGACCGAGGCAAAGAACTCCGTCATCACGAATCTTGCACGGGCTACGGGGCTGAATGAAGACAGCGTGCGGGCACGCCTTGATTTGAAGAAGCTGGAGGATTCCTTCGCGTATCTGGGTACCGATCTCCTTTCGGGAGCCAAGAGCTTGCGCGGAGATGCCCTTTCCGAAGCCTTCAACGGCATTGCGGATAAATTTGTAAGAAACAAGGCGGAGCTTTTTGCTTCTGTGGACAGGCTTGGTCTTCCGCCGCAAATCAGCGATGAGTGGAAGGAATGCGTGCTGACGCAACGCACGTTGAGCAAAGGAGATATGTTCGCCGTCTGGCATGGCATTGGAAGCGGCATGAATATCGGCAACAGCTTGCTGACGGTTCTGAACGCTCCGGCAGAAGCGTTCAGTGACAGAGAAATTCTTGGTCTGGTGGAATCGCTGGGGGCGAAGCTGACGGATGCCCTGTTTGCCCATTATGGCCCGCAGGGCTGGGCCGAACTGGGCGGCGACGGACAGGGCGATGCCCGTTATTATGCGGGGCAGGCCATGCTTGCCGCTCACCCCGAGCTGATGGAAGCTCTTTCGGCACGTCCCGAACTGGTGAGCAGGCTCATGGGAATGTGCGGGGACGATATCGGCGCGAGCATGGAAGCGCAGATGACAAGCACCCTCAATGAGGCTGCCGTTCAGCAGAAGAGGGCGGCGGAAACGGCTCAGGCGATTTTGCTCGGTGTACCGCGCTCTGCTACGGAATATAACAGAGAGCTGGCTGCTTCGTTGGGTACGGCGGATATGCCTGTATTCCATGGGCAGGCTCTGGAGCAGGCTGTTGCCGACATGCGCGCAAGATACGGAGACGACTGCCTGCCCGCAGGAAATCTTGCTCAGGCCCTGAACGGACGGGATCCCGTGGCGGGCGGGGAACGCCTTTCTATACTCATGGCCGCTGCGCTTCGCGGTGCGGCAACTCCTATTACTTCCGGAGAGATTGCGTCGCTTTTTGAAGGTATCGGACGCAGTGCCGCAGCCTACGGAGCGTTTCAGGGTATTCTGTCCGGTATGGCAAGAGAGGCCGGTTTGCAGGTAAATGAGGAAGGCATACGCTGGATTTCCTCCATGTTACGCAAGCGCCATCCGGATCTTTTGCTGCTTATTACCGGAGCGGAGAGCAGAGCCGATGTGAAGGCGCTTATTGATACGCTGCCCGAGGTGGCCTCGCTGCTGCGTATCGAGCATGATATTCAGTCTGCATGGGACAACGGAATTGAAACGGTTCGCGCCGGTATGGCTGCTGCGACGGGCCTGCCCCGGGAAGAAGTGGATGCGCAGCTCAATCTGTCGCCGATGACGGACGGACGTTTCAGCTATATGCGTAAGGATATCCGCGACCTGTATGGTAATCCGGAAACGGGACTGAACGATTTGCCCGGTTCCCGACAGATTCAGGAGGAGTACCGGGGAATTGCCGAGTCCTTTCTGGCCGGAAAGCGCGGATTGTATGGGTCCGTTGACGAGCTTGGACTTTCTCCGGAACTCACAACGCGCTGGAAGGCGGAAGTTCTGACCAATCCCACGTTGCGAAAGGCGGATTTTCTGCGGCGAAGCGTGGACATAGCACGCGCTATGAATGATGCCGGCCTGACTGCTCTTCTGGGAGAACCGGACATAAGCGAGGAGCAGATTCTCGGAAATCTTCTTTCCATCGGTATGCAGAAAGAGGTGCGCGCTCATGTCGTCTATACTCCTGCGGAGTTGGACGATATGGGATCTGACGAATATTCGGTCATCAATTCCACAGTGAGTGAGGCATTTCTGGATCTTCATCCCGGAATGGTGACGGCTATGCAGGCCGACAGGGAGCGTATGCGGGCTGTATTTTCTCTGGGAGAGGATCGGATGATTGAGATTCAGCATCAGATGAACGTGGTCAGACATAATTCTCCGCAATGGGCTGAACTTCAGGCGGAGTATGCCGCTCTGGGCATGGTATGCGGAATAATTCTCGCTGTGATCGGATCGGAGTAATATCGTTGAATGCGCGCAATCGGGATGATTCCCGTTGCGCCGGTTTGCAGGGGTGGAACTATGCGTGCAAATGAACTTGTCGTTGAACTTGGGGTAAAGCTCGGAATTCCTCTCCGCCTGAGCGAGGCCGGTACATGCCGCGTCACCTTTGATGATGACGATGTGGATTTTGAGCAATCCGGAGATGCTCTCTATATTATGGCTGAAATTGCGTCGGCCGCAGGCAGGGAAGATGCCTGCGGGCGTCTGCTGACGGCCAACTGGTTGGGGGCGGAAAGCGGCGGAGCCTGCATCGGGCTGGATGCGGAACGAAATGCCTTCGCGCTGTATGCCGTGGAACGCGGCGACGTATCGTATGAGGAGTTTGAGGCTCGGCTCACGCTGTTTATACGGGCGCTGCGCTATTGGAAGGAGTGGCTTGCTCAGCCCCTCGCCCCCTCTTCCGCGTCTCCTGCAATGGAAACATTCAGCCCAGGGATGATCAGAATATAGGAAACATAAAAGAGCAGGCGCACGCAGAGCAGAGGTTTTCGGAGACGTTCCGGCGTCCTCGGCTCGACTCGATACCGATATCTGTCGCGAGCTTTGTTTCTGCGGAAAAGAGATAGTAAACCGGAGCAGGCGAAGCTTCCGGGAATATACCTGTTTCCCGGTTGAGTTCTCACGGGGAGAGTCTCAACCGGGATTATATGCGTTGCAGAAGAATGCGCCGCCGTGTTGAGCATAAAACGCATTCAGGAATAAATTGTTTCAATTTTGCAGCGGCTCTTCCCCGGCCCCCTTTCGGAGGGCGGCTCCGTCGCCTCTGGAGTAAGCGTCAACGACGTTTTTCGTCACGCCCGAGAATGAGCCAGCCTGCAAGACAGAACAGACCGGCAGCCATACTGATGGCGGATGTGGCGACAAGCGGGTCAACCCACAAGCCGCTGGCCAGCATGGCAAGACTGCCGCAAAGCACGGCCGCACTGCCGATGAGCGAGGCAACAGTACCCGTATCACTGTCGAGCAGAGTCATGAGAATAATGGTTGAGGGCGGGCGGATTGCCGAGGAACAGAAGGTGACGGGCAGCATCAGCGTCGCGAACCAGAAGGGGCCGTTGTGTCCGAACAGGAAAATCAGTGCGGCTCCGATCACAACGACGGCAAAACAGGTGGTAATCAGTCCGCGTTGAGGCAGATCTCGGAGGACGCGGGGATAAAGCATGGGGCCCAGTACGGAAACCAGTGCATTGGCACAGAAGAATGCGCTGTAGAGCTGGGGGCTCACGCCGAAGCTCTGCTGATACACATAGGAAGAGGTTGCCAGATAGACCATGGTCGGCATGCTGGCCACGGAAAAGACTGCCAGCAGCGCGGAAAAACGGCGATGCCCCAGCACGAAGCCTATTCTTCCCAGAGATTTCAGCGCAGGGCCTTCCGTGGGATGTTCCAGCGATTCCCGCAGGGGAAGTATGCCCAGCCAGGCGACGATGCCGCAAATGACGAAGGCCCAGAAAATTCCGCGCCAGGAAGTGATCGCCAGCAGGAATCCGCCCAGTACCGGGGCGACCATGGGGGCAATGAGCATCATGGTCTGGATGGTGGTGAGGACGTTTTCCATGGTGCGGCCTTTGAACACGTCCTTGGTAATGGCCATGGCCACGGCGCTGACCGCACCGCTGCCTGTAGCCTGAACGACTCGTCCGCCGATGAGCATCCAGATATTGGTGGAAAGTGCGCACAGTATGCTTGCAAGCAGGTACAGCGTCAGACCGGCGAGAATGACGGGACGCCTGCCGTACTTGTCGCTGAGGGGCCCCCAGATCAGCATGGACAGGGCAAAAAAGAACATGAAGCCCATGAGCGTCAGATTGGTGAGCCCAGGCGATGCCTGAAAATAGTCGGACATGATGGGCAGGGCCGGGAGGAAAAGATCGGTGGAAAGCGGAGTGAAGGCACTGAGGAAGGCAAGATAGGCAATGAGAGCCTTTCTGCCGAGCCCGTAAGCGGGGCAGCTGTCAAAAGTGCAATCGGTATCCATAGGAAGGTGTCCCTGTTAAAGCGGCATAAAGCGCCGAGATCGGGTGGCCCGGGACGGGGGGACGCCCGCATTGCTGATGCGGGCGTGGGACAGAAACGATGAAGGGCATAGAGTATAGGGGTGCTTTTTCTTCATGTCAAAGAGGTCGTGGAGAAAGAAAGCGTTACAAAAAATTACAGGAAAGAAGTTCGGCCCGTGTTATGCGGTTTAAATAAAAGCGGCCAGCCGTGGGGCTGGCCGCTTGAAAGGTCAGACGGTATTTTTATTAGACGTCGGCAGGCGCGCCTTCAACAGGTCTGCGGCCGATGGTGAGGAGCAGGGCAAGGCAGGCCAGGGCAAAGACTATTCCGATGACTTCGGAAATACCGATGCTTATACCGAGTCCCATGTCCTGTTCATAGCAGATGTAGGTCACGCTGGCTGCAGTGATGAAAACGGCGGGCACGGTGCATATCCAGTGCAGTTTGTCGCGACGCAGCAGATAGGCGGCCGCAGCCCACAGCATGATTGCGGCCAGGGTCTGATTTGACCAGCCGAAGTACCGCCAGATGATGTTGAAATCAATTTGCGAAAGAGCAACGCCGATGATGAACAGCGGAATGGCGATGGTCAGACGCTTGGCCGGTGTGAGCTGAGGGAGACGGATCATGTCTGCTATGGTCAGACGAGCTGCGCGGAACGCGGTATCCCCGGACGTGATGGGCAGTACGATGACGCCCAGAATGGCGAGTACCCCACCGAAGGAACCCATGAGCGCACGGGAGGATTCATAAACCACGTTACTGGCAGTACCGGCATCAATAGATGCAGAGAGGGCGGCGGGATCCTGATAGAAGGTCATGCCCACGGTCGCCCAGACCAGACCGATGAAGCCTTCAGCTATCATTGCGCCGTAGAAGACGGAACGTCCTTCCCGTTCGTTATCCACGCAGCGGGCCATGAGCGGCGACTGTGTGGCATGGAAGCCGGAAAGTGCCCCGCAGGCAATGGTGATGAACATGAGCGGCCACAACGGCAGATGCTTGGGATGCTGGTTTACGCCCCATTCCGCCCAGTGATAGAACTTGCCGGAATCATCCACAAAGAGCATCAGGGTAATCCCGACGGCCATGATCAGCAGCAGCGCGCCGAATACGGGATAGATGCGGCCGATGATTTTGTCGATGGGCACGATGGTGGCAAGAAAATAGTAGCAGAAAATCACACCGAGCCAGACCTTGAAGTCCAGCCATTCGGGGGTGAGCCTGGCCAGCAGTCCGGCCGGGGCGGTGGCGAATACCACGCCCACAAGGAGCAGAAGCAGCACGGCGAAAATACGCATCACCCACTGAGCGATTTTACCGAGGTTGTAGCCGACGATTTCCGGTACGTTGGCGCCGTTGTAGCGTACGGACATCATGCCGGAAAAGTAGTCGTGTACTGCGCCGGCAAAGATGGAGCCCAAAACGATCCAGAGCAGAGCGGCGGGGCCGTAAAGCGCACCCATGATGGGGCCGAACACAGGACCCACGCCGGCAATGTTCAAAAGCTGGATCAGCCACAGCTTCCATTTGGGCATGGCCACAAAATCCACCCCGTCGGCGTGGGTAATCGCCGGAGTAGGACGCTGAGGCTGGGGTCCGAAGATCTTTTCCACGATGCGGCCATAAATGAGATAGCCTACGATAAGACCCGCGGTCGCGATGATGAACCACATAAATCTTGGCATTGTATTCTCCCTGCAAGTGGTTCCCGGCATTGACCGGTAGTGTGGCGGAAACTCTATTGATAATTAATCCTAATGGCAAGGCGTCTTCATTTTTTTCCGAATATTTCTATTTCACAGGGAAACAATATTTCCGACAGGAAAAAACGACCCGTTTTTCGGGGCAGGCGGGCATTCGGTCTCCGGACTTGCGTTGTGTGACGGGCGGCATTTCCAGACGCTTCTTGCGCGCGGTATGTCATGGGCAGAATCCGTAAGGAGGCAGCACGTTCAATCTTCCTTATTGCGCGGAGAAAGGTTTAAAACTCCCTGTCTGCCTCTTCCTCCGCCTGTCTGCAGCAGGCCGTAACGGATCAGTTTGCTCCGCAGCGTGCCGGGATTGACGTTAAGCAGGTGTGCCGCTCCTTCAGGCCCCTTAATCACTCCTTTTGTGTGTTCCATGGCACGGCGCAGATAGTCCGCCGTATATTCTTCGAGCGAAGGCCATTCTCCAGAGGGCGGAGGCTGGATATAACGGCGTTTTCGGTAAGCATGAAGGCGGATATTCAAGGTTGGCGAATCGCCGGAATATATCAGTGCCCGTTCAACGGTATGCTCCAGCTCGCGTACGTTTCCCGGCCATTCATAGGCGCATAGGGCGTTGATTTCCTTTTCCACAAGCTGGAGTTTGGGAGAGATATGGATTTGAGCCGCTTTCTTGTTCAGAAAATACCAGAGAAGTACGGGAATATCATTGGGGCGTTCACGCAAGGGCGGAATGTGTACGTGACAGACAAAAAGACGATAACAGAGATCTTCACGGAAGCGTCCCTTTTCCTCTTCAGTCCAGAGATCCCGATTTGTGGCGGCAATGATGCGGACGTTGACTCTGTGATGTTCCTGCGCTCCGACTTTCTGAATCAGGCCGCTTTCCAGGACATGCAGAAGTCGTACCTGCGCGGCGAGGGAAAGTTCGCCGATTTCATCAAGAAAGATGGTACCTCCATCCGCACGGGCAAAATATCCCTCCTTTGACTGTTCCGCACCGGTGAAGGCCCCTTTTTCATAACCGAACAGTTCGCTGTCCAGGAGTGTTTCCGGTATGGCCCCGCAATTAACTTTAATAAAAGGCCCGGTACTTCGAGAGGACAGCTCATGAATTGCTCTGGCTACCACATCTTTACCCGTACCGGATTCGCCGGTAAGCAGAATCAGGCTGTTCAGAGGGGCCAACTGGCGGACAAGGGCTTCCACGCGAGAGAGATCCGGACAAAGCTGGATCAGTTTGAAACTGCTGTTCGGAACAGCATTAAGATCGAACTCATACGGAAAAAAGAAGGAGTTTGCCAGTTCACGGCGCAGAGGGACGGTCAGACGAGAAACGAGCCCGGCATCTTCTGAAGTGAAGATATGGCCTTTGGAGGCATAGCAATAGAGGTAGACCATGTTGTGTTCATTGTTGAGCAGGCAGAGACACATGGCGTTTTCAAGCTGCGGAGCAAGAACGGCAAAAAACTGAGGCTCCTTGTCGCGAGAAAGTATGACGGCACCACCTTCGGCGGATTCAATGCGTGCCTTTGTCGGTGCTTCTACAAGCATGGCCTCATAAATACTGAGACGGGGCCGGGCACTTTTCCCGGTATGGCCGGGGGCGGAGGCCATTCGGAGCAGCCACACGGCGTGGCTCGGCTTGGCGGAACATTCCAGACTGTCAAGCGGCATCTCGTTTTTCAATGCTTCGAACAGAAGTCTGGTACTTTCAGACAGACCATGCGTCCGGTAGGCGTCGGCAATAAGCCAGGCTCTCTCTCTCTCTC
>DWXS01000085.1 GCA_019119045.1 Candidatus Mailhella merdavium
TTTTCACCTGCGTAGTCTTTTGTCATTAAACCAAGAACAGTGGGACATCTGTATATTGCCGTCGATATTTAGCAGGATAGAGCTTTCGTTACTTTCCAGGTTGCAGCATCCGGATGAGCAACTATCTACACGATGTAAATTATCATGGTAGATCTGTATCATTCACTGTTCAAACTTTTTATGAAAAACCATTAATCCAGAAAAAAACTTGAGTATATTCATAGCATCAGTGACAATGCAGAACAGATACCCATATAAAAATTCATTAATGACTTGATCCCATTAACAAAAACAGAATTGCTTGAATTTATTTTTGATTACAAAATCATGGAGAAATAACGCCTAGTAGGAGTCTTTAAAATTCAGAAAGATTAAAAAAATCTTATTAAATTCAAGTTCAATAAGAAAATACTATACTGAAATAAATTATCCCAGTACATTATCAAAAATAACATTTACGATATTGCTTAATTGCACTGAGAGGAATTAAGGCACAAAGGGGCATCATAACGATGCCCCTGAAGATTACACGAAACTTTATCTGATATCATTCGTCGTTGACAAAAAGTCCCATTCCAAAATGCGCGAGGCTTCCAAGGGCAAAAGGAACATGAACGGGACTGTCAAAATGCAGCCGAAAGCCATAGCCCTGGGTAGAAGGGTTGTCTTTACGCTGACGGATGAAACTGTTCCATGGAAGAGGGCTTCCATCGCGTATGGGCAGGAAAGGAAATGCTTTTATGCTGTCGGGTTCCGGGAGTCCCTGCTCTCGGCAGGCACGGCATATTTCCTCCTTCAGCCAGTCTGTATAACTTCCTTTTCGGGGTTTGTAGTGGCGGCCGAAAACTACAGGCGTGGCACTGACAACCGTATGAGTTGCAGGAAGAGCCTGTTGCGGCACACAATGAAGAAAGACCAGTTCCGCCAGTTCTGCCCCGGATGCCCATACATGCCTCAATCCTTCCAGTGCCATACGTTCTTCCTGGGTAACAGGGCGAGGAAGCCATATATGAACATGATCTATCTTTCCGTCCCCATCAATATCGCGGGGCCAGAAAAATGCGTGCCTATGCCCTTTCAGCGGATTGTCATGCTCGTCTTTTCCGCTGAACATCGGGGATACTCTGGCAGGATCATTTCCACAGATCTGTTTGTGTCGGCTCATAAGTCCTGCTCTCAGACGTTCGGCCAGAGGAAGCGCATGGGTGATGGAAGGCTGTGGCTTACTCCGCAGCGCGTAAGTGACGCAATATGCCTCCCCTTCGCTTTCTTTATGGACGACAGGGAAAGACGGCGCATCGGACAGGACTGTTGAATACATGCAGCGACCGAGAAGCGGATGTCTGTTCCAGCCTTCCTTCTGAAGCTGGAACGTCGGAATGGACAGAGCTTCCAGCCAGGAACAGGGTACTTTTCTGCTTCCCTGTTTTTTTATTGGCTGATAAGGCAGCTCTGCATACTGCTCCGGGTCAAGCAGCGTCTGAAGCATGATGCGTTCTTCTCCCGATTCCGACAGAGTGGAAGGTACAAAGTTCCAGATGCGGCCGTGAGGCAAAGAGTCACACAGACGTGCAGTAATCCATGATTCGGATCGTCCCAGATAGTTCAGTTCCGTCACAAGCTGTGTCAATACCTTCAGGGCTTCCACCGAGGCGTTCTGCGGCAGTTCCATGTAGAGCGCAGCATTTTTTTCCATGCAGACAAAGGCATCAAGGACAGGTTGTTTTTCCTGCTCCCTCTTGTTCTGATCCAGATAGCATTTGACGGCCATGGCTCTGACGGACGGAAGACTGAAACGCGGATGACCGGCCAGCAGACTCAGTGTATGAGCTGTGACGTCTTCGGATAGTTCGTCGTGACGACGATATCGTATATCCAGCAGGGCTCTGGCCAGTCGGAAAGGGGAAGGAGGCCATTCGGGCTCTCCTTCATTGACGTTGCGTCCCCATGCTGTGGCGTGATATCGCCCCGCAGGAAAACAAAGTTCCAGAATGAGCATCAGTCATTCTCTCCCGTATCGCTGTCGTCACCGGAGTCCTTTTCCTTTTTGAGAATCACGGATTCCGTCAGACGCGTGACCGGAGGATCTGCAAACAGGGAGTTGCAGTCGAGTATGGCCCGCTGAACACACACACGCAGGTCCGCCTCGGAAGGCAGGCTGTCCAGACCGGAAAGCCGGATGTCGCCCGTCAGACGCAGGTCGCAGGCCGTACGCAGGCGCAGATTGTTGTTCAGCAGGCGGCGGACCTTGTAAAGCGCCATGCTGGTGAGAAGTTCCTGGGCTTCAACGGGCAGACCCGTACTGCGTATGCCGCCCACATCCAGATTGAAATATGCCGTGATGCGTTCAGCCGTGTATTCGGTGCGCTGATAGGGAACATTGCTGTAAACATTTTTATCGCAGTCGGCATGTCGTAAGGTTCCGGTAGGATCAAAGCTGTTTTTCACGCCGCCGGACACGGCTTCACGGACGTTTTCCGCCTCGATGAAGGCGGAAATGAGGCGGGGAGATTTGATCCGTCCCCCGTCGATGGTGGACAGAAAGACGCCGTGCAGAAGGGAATTGACATCGTACTTGAACAGCGCAGCATAAATTTTTTTCCAGTTCAGGCGGGACTTGGCGGAATAGGCGGCTTCCTGACGAAATTTTTCCTGAAAGGCTTTATCGGAAATAATAAAGGGCGATGCCAGACGATGGGGTTCGGTCAGCGTTGAAACACAAAGGCCCTCGGTGATGTTTTCACCGCTCAATGAAGCTGTGACATAGGAAAGTCCGGTCAGTTCGGGAATAACTTCTCCGTCGGGAGTGATAATGGTCTGTTCAAGCCGGTTGGCCATAGACTGGGCAGATTCTACAAGCAGCATGCGCTTTCCACTGGGAAGCGTATATACGGCAGCTCCCAGATCGGCAAACCCCGTAGGCTGAAAACGCTCCCCCTGCATGGGGACAAGATCGGCTTCCATGAGGATGCGACCGGATGAACAATGATCCAGAATCATGGCTACTCCTTTATGTGTCCTGATTTATGCATTCTGAAACTACGCCCGAATGTGTCGCAGAAGTTTTCGTGTATTTACAGGAACCAGAAGACAGGCCGGTACTGCCCGGGCATCCAGCACGCAGACGCTTTCGGTAAAGGATGAAGGCAGATACAAGCCCCCGCTTCCGGCAGCTCGGATTCTTTGCGATGCCACGGAACACGCCTCTTCCATGCGCCCTGCCTGCAGAAGCATGACGATGCGGTTTTCCGGGCGGAGTTTGGAGGCATCCAGTCCGGCATCGGGAGGAATGGTTGAATACAGGAGCTTGAGCATCCCGAAGGCATACGGAAGTTTTTTCTGCTGAACAGGCTGTTTCCAGCGCTCAGGGAAGTTTCGAGAAAAGCGCACAAGAGAAAAGGCGCGCAAAAGATCGCCGAACAGCGCCATGTCGAGTCTGCCCTCAAGCAGAAACATCAGGTCTGCCGGATCCAGCTCAAGGCCTGCCTTCAGAGGGGCGACACCGTACTTTTTTGCCAGCGTGAGGCGACGAAGAAGAATTTTTCCCAATCCGTCCAGAAGTGACCCCCGCCATGGCAGGTAATGATCTGAGGTCTCGCTCCAGCGCTGAATGTCGGAAGGTTCCACCGGGGCAAGATGCGCCCGGAAGGCTCCCAGTTTTCCTTCCTGCTGCAGCGATGCCATGGCCGCAGCCAGACGAACTTCAGGCCCGCCGTCGTCACAGGCGTCTATCCATGCCGCGGGAAGAGAAAAGCACGGAGAGACAAGCATCTTCGGCAGGCCGGGCAGCGCATCCAGATGGGCCAGTTCCCGGCTTACCATCTGAAAATGACGGGCGTCCGGGTTGCGCGTGCAGGCAAATATGGCGCTGGAGAGCCTGCGTCTTGCGGAAATAAGAGAGGCAGGAGCGTCGCTTTCCTTGCCGTTAAAGTGCAGGCGCAGAGAACGAACCACAGGGTCCAGCAGCGTCACTTCCGGCCGATACGTCACACAAACGCGTCCTGAAGGCATGGCCACATAGCTCTGGCCACGACGTTCCAGAACGCTGTAGCGCTCGAAGGCTTCCACGCCGCGATCGACGCCCAGCGTGGATACGGCGCGGGCGAAGTCCAGTCCGTTCTGTACCTGCATTCTGTTGAGCGAGGCTCTTCCTTCTCCGAAAAGATGCCGAAGTTCCCTCAATGAAGCAGGATGCGACCAGAGGGGAAGCCATATTTCTCCGCGTCCTTTGTCCTTGAGAGAGGACGAAGCAAAACCTGCCGCCAGTGAAGATACGCTGAACGGAAAGGACGCCTGAGCCGGATCTTCGGGAGAACGTCGAACCAGCGTTCCGGCAAAAAGCAACGTTCCTTCCATCATGAGCAGAAAATCCCAGGGATTGCACCGGGTTTTATCGTTGTAAACGCCCATGCTCTGGTTGCATCCGCCGGCATTGCCCGGGTCGAATTGTCCGACGGCCGACGAAGGCAGGTTCTGAACAGGAACACCAAAGAGCGCGGCATCAAGCCAGGCGCTCTGCAAATCTTCTGCAGCGTGGAGGAAAAGTCCGACAACGTGCTGCATAAAGTTGTTGGCATACTCCAGCCGTCCTTCATTACCTCCGGTTCCCAGGAGAGGCGCAAAAAATGCTTTGTCGCTCCGCAGGGAAAACGCGGCGTCCAGCCAGGGAAGACAACATTCCGGCAAGACGGCACGGCAGCGACGCAGAAAAATGTTTTTATTCTCTTTGCGAATTTCTTCGCGGCGTTTTTTTGTCTTGTCGAGTGGCAGCGAGGCCAGTTCCTGAAATTCCGGCCAGTGCCTGACGGCGGCAATGACTTCCCGATACCGGGCCAGTCTCGGCAGTGTGGACTGTTCCAGAGGAAGAATCCCGCTCATGTTGTCGCCGGGATAAAAGCCGCTCCCGCCGTTCCATGGCGTGACGAGCGGCGAAGGTTCATACTTTTCCAGAAAAAAACGGCGGAGCTCTTCTCTGCTCAGGGATCCGGAAAGGACAAAACAGCCGTCATGCCATGAGCCGCAGACGCCGGAATCCATCTGTTCCCCGACGAGGCGCAGCACGCCGAGGCTTTTGAGATAGGCGGAGAGAGGTCTTGAGGGGCAGCCTTCAAGCAGAATGTCGGACATGGCCGTTATCCTCCGCGCTGGCCCGCCAGTCGGCAAGGCGTATGAGAGATTCCCAGAAGGCCAGTCGGAAAGGCCCCCATGTTTCCAGCAGGCGCGTCATTCGGTCAGCCCAGCTTTCCCCCGCTTCGGTCCGGCCGAGTTCCATGCAGGCCAGAGAAAGACGCACGGCAGGCCAGTCTTTCACGGCAGGCAGCTCGTCGCCTTCCCACAGGCCGCGCGCAAAGCGGATATTGTGCGGCGCGGGCGTTTCATTGGGCAGAGATCGCAGGGAAAGACGAATCTTGCCGTGATGTGCTGCGGCAAGATAGGCGGCAAGATCGTCGCAGCCAGTCTGAAGAAGCGCCAGCGCCGAGGCCAGTTCATGGCGAAATCCGGGGCGGGCGTATGGCTGCATGTGCGGGGCTTTCGCCCAGAACTCCGTTCTGTCCTCAGGCTGGCAGGCATCCTGAAAAACGGCATGAGCCTTGCCCCAGTCGTGCCGAAGTGCAGCTAGAAGAAGAGAAGGCAGGCACTCGTCGGGAACGGGAGCATTCAGGGCGGAAAGAAGCTGCTTCAGGGCTTCACAGGTCTGATCCCCGTGCTGCGTTATGGTTTGACGCGGCATCTGGCTGTTCAGATCGCTGGAAAGAGAACTCTGTCGGACGCTGTTTTCTGCGTCTTTAATGGGAGAAACAGAAATGCCGGAATCCGGCGACCATCCCATATCCGGCAGGTAGCCGCCTTCGGAGCAGCGAAGCAGAAGCACCATGCCGGGACGAGGAGCGCGTACTCTGCTCCATGCGCCGTCAAGCGTGTCCCAAAACCATGCCTCATGTTTTTTCTGAAAAAATTCCTGAAGAGAGGCAATCGGCACGGGACACAGTTCCTGACGGGACGGCGAAGGCATGTCGTCCGGCGGCGTGTCGCCTTTCCAGTCGCGCCAGAAGACCTGCGCGTCCGTGTCGTCACTTTCGCGGATGTATGGGGAAACGTCGATGTCGGCTCCGGCAAGATCGGGAGTCGTGTCGAAAAGATCGAAGAGATCGGGAGTACGCAGCACGGCATGTTCCGGCAGATCGGCGTCCGGGCGAGGCAGAAGCGCCGGAGACGCGTCGGAAAGTGTGCTGAGCATGGACTGCGCCTTCGTCAGCTCCGCCAGCGAATACGGACGGGCGGCCTTTTCGTTGGACAGCTTTTTTTGCAGCCAGAATATGCGGGCGTCTTCCGCCGTCCCGTTTCTGTTGCAGCGGCCGAAACGCTGCACCAGAGAGGACCACGGAGCCAGATCGGTGAACAGCACGTCGGCGGAAATGTCCACACCGGCTTCCACTACCTGCGTGGTGACCACAATGCGGCCTGCTCCTTCCGTGGCGGCGAGAGCCTCGTTCAGACGTTCCGCCCTGTCGGCCGGGCGGAAACGGGAATGCAGAAGCGTGACGGGCGGCGCGTTCTTCTTTTTCTTCAGTTCCCGAAAGGTGGCTACGGCATCCTTGACCGTATTGCGTATGACCAGGGTCAGCGTACCGGGGCGATGATGGTCGAGCACGGCGGAAACGAGTGTCCCCGCCTTCAGTGCTTCCACCTTCTTGGCGGCATGAATGCGCCTTTGAACCTGCGGAAACACCTTGTCGTCGTCCTCCAGCGAGGCCATGACGGGATGCGGACACTGCACGGCAAAATCCACGCTTTTCAACCAGTCGGGGTGCAGAGTGGCGCTGCACCAGAGCGAATGGCAGGGTACGGCGCAGGAAAAGCGACGACGGAACGCCTCAAGCTGCGTCGAGGTGGAAAGTCCGGCTCCCATGAGCTGAATTTCATCGAAAACCCAGAAGGCATCGTTGTGCAGCAGCGCAAAATCCAGCGGCCAGCGGAAACGGCTCATGGCATAGCCGCGGTTGAGCGCACGGGAAAAAAGCTGATCCTGCGTGCCTATGAGCACCGCGTCGTCTTCCGGGCGGGCATCCCAGTCGCGGGCGATATCGCCTCCCATGAGAACATGCACGGCAGGCGCATGCGCGACGAGTCCGGCCTCTGCCAGACGTTCGCCCCACTGCTGGGCGAGCCGTGCCGTCTGTTCCACCAGCACACGCATGGGCAGACACCACACCAGACGCCGCGGCGTACCTGCATCCTTCAGGCTTCTCTTGTACATCCAGGCCAGGAAAATGGCGGCCGTCTTGCCGAGCCCCGTAGGGATTTCCAGCACGTCCGGCCAGTCGGATTCCGCCAGCCGCCGCTGATAGGGGTAGGGAGGAAAACCGAGAGCCTTCGTATAAACATCGGACAAAGACATCGCGCGTACATCCTGCTGCGAGAACCTGAAACAGGTTCCAAAATACCCTAAGATCGTCGCTGAAGCAACGGACTGAAAGAAACCAACTTTTTGGTTTCAGGTCGTACCGGGACAGGAAGAGACCGGGAGCGCGGAGGCAGGTTCTCGCAAAAGCGCTTTACACACCCCGATATCTATGAATAAAATGGAAGGAGGGTTACATCCGGGGATAACACCCCGGCTCCATTGAAGCTCCTTGCCGGAGTAGGGCTGACCACAATCTCGGGAGTTACATCCGGGGATAACACCCCGGCTCCATTGAAGCACGGCGAGAGTCACGGGGAAGCCCTGCGGGATGAGCGTTACATCCGGGGATAACACCCCGGCTCCATTGAAGCGAGGATCTGTGCGTCGTCTTTCCAGAACTCAGCCCGGTTACATCCGGGGATAAAACCCCGGCTCCATTGAAGCTGTAATACTAATGAAGGCAAACCAGTTGAGCTTGGTTACATCCGGGGATAACACCCCGGCTCCATTGAAGCCAGCCGGAAGCCTGGATCAGCGTCACGATCAACGGTTACATCCGGGGATAACACCCCGGCTCCATTGAA
>DWXS01000086.1 GCA_019119045.1 Candidatus Mailhella merdavium
CTCCCCAGCTCTCCCCGCCGTCCTTTCTCCACCCTGCCTCGCATTTCCCCCGGCCGCCGCTCCCTCAATTCCCCACATCTTCTCCCACCATTTCCCCCGCCTCCTTCTCCAGCTCGCCGAAAAAAAAGACGGGAATGTCTTCCCGTCCTTGAATTTTCGCCCTTCGGCGCAAGAGCGCGCAGGAAAGGCGCGTCCTGCACGGACGCGCCCCGCGTGCCTGTTATTTTGCTGCGGCGGCGAGTTCGATGATTTTGAGTGTCATGTCCAGCGATTTGCGGAAGGAGGGTATGGGCAGGAACTCGGCATTGGAGTGGAAGTTCAGCGCGCCGGTGAAGTAGTTCGGCGTGACCAGACCGCGCCACGAGAGGGCGGAGCCGTCGGTACCGCCGCGCATGGCGATGGTATGGGGGGTGATGTTCAGGGCTTTTGCGGCGTCGTACATGAGGGTGACGGGATACTGGTCGCCTTCGCCCAGGGCGTTGCTGATATTGGCGTACACGTCTTCCGCCTTCCAGGAGATTTTTGCTCCGGGATGCCGCACGCGGATGAAGTCGACCACGTTTGCCGCATAGTTCTTGCGCGCTTCGTAGTGTTCGCGGTTGAAGTCGCGGATCTGCATACGCAGGGTAGCGTGAGCGGCGTTGGCTTCCATACCGACAAACCACCAGTAGCCCTCTTTCCCTTCGGTGTGTTCCGGGGTCTGGGCGCGGTCGAAACAGGAGATGATATCGTATGCCACGAGCAGGGGATTGACGAGAACATTTTTGGCGGACATGGGATGTGCGGTCACGCCGTCGATCTCGAAGGTGACGGTTCCGGCGTTGAAGGTTTCATGCACCAGTTCTCCGACGGCGCAGCAGTCTATGGTATAGGCGAAATCGACGTCGAATCTGTCCAGATCCAGCAGTTTGGAGCCCCAGAGCCCCACCTCTTCATCCGGCACGAAGGCGACGCGGATTTCCCCGTGCGGGGCCTTTGTCGAGCTGAGGATTTCGAGAGCGGACATGATATTGGCGATGGCGGCCTTGTTGTCCGCCCCCAGCACGCTGGTACCGTCGGTGAAGATGATGTCCTGATCTGTGTAGGGCAGAAGTTCGGGGTGTTCCGCCACGCGCAGCCATATATTCTTTTCCGTATTGAGGCAGACATCGGAGCCGTCGAAGCGGAGAATCTGGGGATGGGCGTCGGGCGAAAGGGCCACGTCCACGGTATCCAGATGGGCGACGAAGCCGATGCGCGGGGCATTCTGCACGGTAGCGGGCAGAACGGCGGTCACGATGGCGTGTTCGTCGACATGGATTTGCACAAGGCCCAGACTTTTGAGTTCATCCGCGAGCATACGGGCCAGTTCGAGCTGCCCCGGCGTGCTGGGAACATGGTCTGCGCTGCCGTCGCTCTGGGTATTGACGGCAACATAGCGAAGGAAGCGATCCACCAGCATACGTTCATAATCACAGTTCATACAAGGACTCCCGCATATCAGCGAACAGGGGGATAGACATAGCCGCTGTCGAAGCCGAGGGGAATACCGAGTCCCCAGTAGGCATACAGCACGAGCGTCAGGACGAGCAGCAGGGCCAGCGTATAGGGCAGCATCATCGAACACAGGGTGCCGACGCCCGCGGCCTTTGCATATTTCTGACAATACATGATGAGCAGCGGATAGAAGGGAAAGAGCGGCGTGGAGACGTTCACGGCGGAATCGCTCACGCGGAAGGCCGCCTGCGTCAGTTCCGGCGAAATGCCCAGCATCATGAGCATGGGGACGAAGATCGTGGACAGGATTGCCCATTTTGAGGTTGCGGAGGTGATGAAGATGTTGAGCATACCGGTCAGCAGAATGATCCCGAACAGCGTGAAGCCCGAGGGCATGGCCAGCGACTTCAGGAATTCGGCTCCGGCAACGGCCAGCAGCGTACCGATGTTCGAGGTGCCGAAGACATAGAGGAACTGAGCCGCAAAAAAGGCGAAGACCAGGAAGGAAAGGAGCATTTTCAGCACATTTTCCATGGACTTTATCACGGCTGTGGAGCTGTCGAAGGTTTTTGCGGCAAAGCCGTAGACAAGCCCGGGCACGGCGAAGAAGAGGAAGAGCAGCGGCACGATGGCCTGCATGACCGGAGCCTGCGGGCTGGTGAGGCTTCCATCCGGCGCGCGCAGCAGGGAATGTTCCGGCCAGCACAGCGCGATCAGCAGGAGGGCAAGCGCAAGCCAGGAAAAGCAGGCCCGCCTGAAGGCTCTGCTTTCAAGGTCGCTGACGGGGCGGAGCTGAAGATCGGGGTTGTTTTCCAGCCCCTTGTCCAGCGGCATGGTGAGTTTCAGACGGGGTTCGACGATCCTGTCCGTCACGAACCAGCAGGCCGCAATGACGAAGAAGGTACCGCCCACGGCATAAAAATAGTTGCACAGCACGTTGACCGAATAGGCGGGGTCGATGCTGCGGGCGGCGGCCTGCGTAAAGCTCTGCATGACCGGGTCGATGATCGAGGGCGTATAACTTGCGGTAAAACCGCCCGCAAGCCCGGCAAAGGAGCAGGCGATGCCCGCCAGCGGATGCCGCCCGCTGGCATAGAACATGAGCGCGGAAACGGGCATCAGCACCACATAGGCGGAGTCCGAAACGATGTGGCAGAGTATGGACACCATGATGACGGCCGGAGTGAGAGCCTTTGCCGGAATGATGCCGAGCAGCTTTTTGAGCAGAACATTGATGAAGCCGCTGCCTTCCGCAATGCCTATACCCATCGTCGCAACAATGGTCATGCCGAGCGGCGGGAAGTTCATGAAGTTCCTGACCGACGAGACAAGAAGCTCCACAAGCCGCGGCCCGGAAAGCATGTTCAGTACCTGAATGGTCTCGCCCGTGTTGGGATGCCTGTACTGAAAGGTGACGAAAGACAGCGCAAAGGAAAGCACACAGATGAAAATCAGCGCGTAAATAAACAGCATGGTGATGTGCGGCAGTTTGTTCCCCGCATGCTCCACCATGTTCAGAAAGCGGTTCATGAGGCTCATGCCCGCCACGTTCCCGTCGTGCATAAAAAAACTCCCCGAAAAAATCACGGACGCATTGCCGGAATGGCATGCGAACAGGTATTCATACGGCAAGGCCCGTTATCCCGCAAGAATTTTTGCAGGCGAAACATAAGCGGCCCAGGCCCTGCATCGTAATCCGACAAAAGACCGGAAACGCCCCTTTTTCCGTATTTTTCCGGAGAATCGGCTCTCCGACGCTGAAATCCGGAGAAAAACGCACGACCTTCAAGAGTCCGGAAATGCCGAATGACATTGCACAACAGGACGCAAACCTTCCTTTTCTCTCCCCCGCGCCGGTACCAGAGCGGCAACAGCCCCAGAAGCGCGCAGTCCTTCCGGGACTCCCGCAGCCGCGCTCGTCCCCCAGCACGCTTCCGGCAGGAGACCGCCCCCGCACGCAGCGGCACTCCGTCCAACGCCCGCCCCCCAAGACACTCCGAATCCCCCCGCAGCCCGCTCCCGGCCCGCGTTCCG
>DWXS01000087.1 GCA_019119045.1 Candidatus Mailhella merdavium
TCGCTGCCCCGCGCTATTCCTTTCTCATATCCTCGTCCACACCCTGTGTTCAAACGTTGCTTTGCGGAATGTCCAGGGAGGAATCACAACTGCTCTGCTTCAATGCGATAAATCCAAAAGTTATTGCTGTACAAGGCTGTATGGCGGATATGACGCCGACAGACAGCTTGCTTGTCGGGAAACGTCTTGTAGCAACAGATGATACAGTTCGGATTATAGTCGGAGTATATCCTTACCCGTATGTCGAGTACGATACTGAGCCATAGTCCTGAGGCACGAACAGCGTCCCGGTAGAGGATACAATTACCCTTTTTTCTGCATGATGCTTTTGCTGAAGGTCTTTTCAGAAGCAGCAGCGCATAAGTAAGCGACGAGATGTCCTCGCAGTACAGGTGATTAGGTTTGTTGTCATTGACGGAGCATCGTCGATACTCTGGAGCAGGAGTCGCAGAATAAAAGATGCACGGTATTCTTTAAGCTGTGCTTGCAGATGTATCTGCATGCACCATATTGTCGCTTATTTTTGTGCAACACTGTCTGTTGCTGAAGAACTTTTTTTCGTTTTCAGCAGGAACGAACCTGAACACAGTATCCAGCACAAAACGAAGACGATCAGCAGAGATTTTTCCAGTCCTGCTCTATGCGCTACGGCTCCCAGAGTCGGAGGGAAGAAAAGCAGCCCGCTGTAAGCGAGGACGGAGATTGTCGCACTGGCTTCTCCGGGAGTGACTCCCGGGTATTTACCTGCACGGCTGAACAGGATGGGAACGATAATGGAAATTCCGGCTCCGACGCAGGCATATCCGGCAAGGCATAGTACAGGCCACGGAGAAATAAGTACGATTCCCATACCGCATGCCGCCAGAAGGGAGCCTCCGAATGAAATTGTGAAATCTCCGAGACGGGTTCTCAGATAATCCCCCCCCAGACGACAAATCGCTGTGGCAGAGGCGAAAACTCCCAGTACCAGTGCAGCCGTTTGTTCACTGGCTCCTTTCACTGTGAACAGCAGAAGGCTGCCCCATTCGGCGGCGGCTCCTTCAACGGCATAGGAACACATGGCAAGAAGTCCGCAAATGATGATGAATATCGGAGGAACACGCAGAGATTTTTTCGATGAGCTTTGTTCAACAGGAGGATCGTTCAGCAGATGGGGCAGGAAAAAGGGACGAAGACATGCATAGAGTATAATGATACAGAGAAAATTAAGCAGGGAATTTATCCCGAAGGCAGCAAACAGAGAGCCGAGCAGCGACGCAAGAACACAGCCGATACTGTAAGAGGCATGAAGGAGGGACATGCTCGATGCACGATACTTGCGTTCAATCTGAATACCCTGCGCGTTCATGCAGATATCCGTTAATCCTGTGCTGAGGCCGAACACTCCGCATGTCATGGCGAGCTGGAAAGGTGTGGAGGCAAGGCCGCAGAGGGGAAGGGCGAGAAGCAGCAGAGCCGAACCGATGCGGAGCATTGTTTTACTGCTCCATCGTGCGATGAGGAAGGGACTGGCAAACAGCGTGATCATGGCCGCTATGCCGAGGCAGAGGAGGGAAAGGCCGATTTCCGTTTCGTCAGCTCCTGTCTGGAGCTTGAGCGCAGGCATGCGGGAGGTCAGCAAGCCATATGTCAGCCCGGGGCCGATAAAAAAATACGCACAGGACGCGCGCGTAATCGCAAATTCAGAGCATTTCAATTTCATGGTGAGAACTCCTTTTGCCATAAGCGACGCCATACCATAAGGATGTCGCTTTTCTTCTTCAGCACGGCAGTATAAACTATCGGGTACCCCAATGGTCAAGGGAAGGATGATGAAAACGGAAACTTTTTTGAAAACCGGCGAATTTGCCAGATTATGCCATACCACGAAGGAAACCCTGTTTCACTATGACCGGGAAGGTATTCTCCGTCCGAGATATGTGTCGGAAAACGGATATCGTCGCTATGGTGTGGAACAGTATTTTGATTTTGATTTAATTACTCTTCTTAAAGAGACAGGAAGCAGTCTCGGCGAAATAAAAAGCTATAGGGATGCCTGTGATCCTCATGCGTATTTGCGATTGCTTCGTGAGCGGGTCACGGTGCTGCGGAGAGAGCGCGCCCGTCTGGTACGACGAGAAGCCATGTTGGAGAAGCTGGTAACGTTGACCGAAGAGGCCCTTGAGGCAGAGTATGACGTTCTGTTTTTTGAAGAGAGAGAGCCGGAGAGAATCCTTGTAACGCCTACAGATTCGGAAAAAATGAGAAGTTGCGGCGGAACTGTGGAATGTTATGCAACGTGCCTGGCTCATGATATGGAGCGGGGAGATGATGCCAGTCCGCCGCTGGGCATGGTTATTCCTGAAGAGAATGCAAGAAATGCTGACTTCCGGCTGTGCCACTTTTTTACCCGGGCGGAGGCGGAGGATTCCGGCGATATTCGGGAAATTCCCGGCGGACGCTATGCCGTGCTTTTTCATCGCGGAGAATTTTCGAGTCAGGCCATGGCTTTCGGGGCTATGGTGGCAAAGCTGAAAAAAGATGGCATACAATTACAGGGTGACACCTACATCTATGACTTGATGAGTTATTTTTTGACGGGTTCTGCCGTGGAATATGCCGCCAAGCATATAGTGCGCGTGAAATGAGGGGCTTGCCCTGAGGAACAAGAGACGATAGATGAGGCTTATGGAAACATCGCATCATTATGTGCCGCTGGAACGCTTTTCTCCGGAAGAAGCCGGGTTGCGTCGGGCAAAGGTACGGGAAAAACTGAAAAAAATTGCGCCTGACGCATCAGGTCTTCTGGTTTTTTCCAGACTCAATATTTATTATCTGACGGGAACCATGGCTTGCGGACTGTACTGGCTTCCTCTGGAAGGCGAAGGGGCATTACTGGTTCGCAAGGGAAGAGAACGGGCGCGAATGGAGAGTCCGCTCGGGAATATAGCCGTTTATCGTTCCTTTCGTGAGGTCACAGGACTTTTAAGTGAGGCTGGCTGCCCGCCTGGAGAGCTCGTTGCGGCCGAGATGGGGGGATTGCCCTGGGATATGGCGAATCTGCTGCAATCCAGAATGACCGGTATCCGTTTTGTGCCGGGAGACAATGCCCTGCGGCTTGCTCGGGCAGTGAAGACTGCGCGCGAGCTGACGCTGCTTCGCGAAGCCGGGCGTCGACACGGCGAGGCTTTGGGTGTTCTCCTGCCGGAGGTTATTTCTCCTGGAATGACGGAACGCGAGATTGCCAGGCGTTGTGTGGATATCATGCTGGATCTCGGACATGGCGGTCTGATGCGTATGAGCGCACCGGGAGAGGAAATTTTTTATGGGCATGTTGCTGCGGATGATTCCGGCAATTATCCGCATTATTATAACGGGCCCATGGGTTTTCGCGGCGAACATCCGGCTTTGCCCTGTCTTGGCGGAGATACGGTCTGGAGACCGGGATCGCCTTTGACGGTGGATATGGGCTTTTGCTTTTCCGGATATGTGACGGATAAAACGCAATGTTTTTGGGCGGGAAACCGATCGACCCTGCCCGATGCTGCCCGTGCGGCTTTTGACTTGTGCTGCGAAGTGCAGAGTCGTGCGGCAGAGTCTCTTGTGCCGGGAAATTCCCCTTCCTCCATATGGAGGGAAGCGCGGGAACGTGTTTTGAAGACGTCCTTCCGCAACGGATTCATGGGACTCGGAGAAAATGCCGTTCCTTTTCTGGGGCATGGTCTGGGACTTGCCATTGACGAACACCCTGTCATAGCGGAAGGGTTTGATGCTCCTCTGGAAGAAGGGATGGTCATTGCTCTGGAGCCGAAAATCGGAATTCCGGGCTTTGGTATGGTGGGCCTTGAAGATACCTTTGAGGTGACGAAAACGGGAGCCAGGGTATTGACCCGCAGTACTCCGGAAGGACAGATGATTTTTCTTGATAACTAAATTCTCCGGGAAAACCCCCGGAGGGGATCTGGAACTTTTTCCCGAACAGGGCTAGGGTTTTTCCGAATGCGCCGATAAACAACATGGATTCTGCACAGGAACTAAGTGCTGAAACGGGCCACGGCGTAACCCATACTGAAGTTACCAGAAGGAGCGGCATACATGGCCAGTGAAAAAGACAAAAGGGACGACGATATCTATCAGCTGGTGACATTCAGCATCGGCGGCGAGGAGTTCGGCGTTGATATTCTGAAGGTCATGGAGATCATCCGCACCATGGAAATCACCAAGGTGCCGAAAGCTCCCGACTTTGTGGAAGGCGTGATCAACCTGAGAGGAACAGTTATCCCCATTATTGATCTGCGTCGGCGTTTTGGGCTTCCTCCCAAGGCCGGTGATACGGATACCAGAATCATCGTGATTGAAATCAACAACATGACTGTCGGCTTTGTCGTTGACTCCGTGTCCGAGGTGCTGCGTATTCCGGCGAGTACCATCGAGCCTGCCCCGGCTGTGGTTTCCGGGCTGGATTCCGATTATATCAGCGGAGTGGGCAAACTCCAGGATCGTCTTCTTATCCTGCTGGATCTCGATAAACTGCTTTCTTCCGAAGATATGGAACATCTTGCGGGGATGTGATTTCTTCACGACAGGATGTATTGGCCCGTCTTCTTTTGAGGCGGGCTTTTTTTATGTTTCGGAATGAATTATGGAGAAATATCGCTGAAAAACGACATATCGATGTTCATATATTCATTAATTAAAGTCTCGAAAACGGTCTACCGGTATCAGGGATGAATAGTTTTCGGGCAATATTATCTTCCGTGCAGGATGCAGAATGCCTGATCTGATATCCGCCGGAAAAAATGCCGTATTCCCGGCGGGCATTGTTTTTGTGTCCGTCCTTTTCCTGTCTGTGACGCCCTGCTGAACAGAGCGGAGAAAATTTGATTCAGGATAATACGCAAATAACAGCGGAGAGAACAATGAAGCTGCGGGAGGAGATTAGGGAACATCTGGAAAATATGAAGGAAGAACAGTATCGGCTTTTCAGCGCCGGTCTGCTTCCGGGGGTTGAGGGAATACTTGGCGTGCGTCTGCCCCTGCTCCGACGTTACGCGGCCGAAATCGTTGCCGGAAAAAACTGGCGCGAGTGGCTGGAAGAAAGTCTGCGTACCCCTGAACCTGATGAATATTTTGAGGAAATCATGCTTCAGGGTATGGTTGTCGGCTGTGCGACAATAGCGGCGGCAACCCCGGAGCAGGCTTGGCGAGAAAGAGCTTCGCTGGTGCGGGCTTTTGTGCCGAAAATACATAACTGGTCGGTATGCGACTGCTTTTGTGCCGGATTGAAATCCCTTGCTGGCGACAAGGAATCTCTGAAAGAATTTCTTCTGCCCTTTGTCTGCTCGGAACGGGAGTTTGACGTTCGTTTCGGTTCGGTCATGGTCATGAATTATTTTCTCGACAGCGAGCATCTTACCTGGGCGATCGAGTATTTCGATGCCGCGCGGCATCCAGGTTATTACGCCAGAATGGGTGTCGCCTGGGCGCTTTCTTCATGCTATGTGTCTTTTCCTGTGGAAACGATGAACTATCTGAAAAGCGGAAGTATGGAGCGGAAAACGCTGGATATGACAATACGGAAAATTCTTGAATCCCGACGTGTAACAGGGGAGGAAAGGGAGCAGATTCGTGCTTTTCGTTCCTTCCTGCACGGGGAAGCAGGCTCTGCAGTATGACGTGTTTATCTATGCCCTGTGTTCCAGGGTGCGGGCGATTTTATCCATATTGAGGCTGCGCGCCATGGCGGCAAAGATATCGTGATATTCCCCCCCGTTAGCAAATAATTCGTTGTGTGTGCCGTGTTCGACGATCCGGCCGTTGCGCATGACATAAATGCTGTCCGCGTCAATGATCTGGGAAATACTGTGCGAGATGATGATGACGGTACGATTTTTTTTCAGCGCGTCCAGGCCTGCCTTGATTTGCTCCGTCGCTATGGCGTCGAGGCTGGCCGTGGGTTCGTCCAGAAAAATGATGGGCGGATTTTTAAGAAACATGCGTGCAAGAGCAATTTTCTGCTGCTGTCCGCCGGAAAGATTGACTGCCTGACTGTCATACCCCAGAGGGAGGGTCATGATCTGATCGTGCAGAAAGGCGCGTCTTGCCGCTTCAATCACGTCGTCCCGTGAGGCGGAAGGCTTGCCGTACAGAATGTTTTCGGCAACAGTTCCCGGAAAGATATGATTTTTTTGAAGCACAAGGCCGATATCGGCACGCAGTGCGCGGGTGTCATATTCTTGCAGAGGAATCCCGTCCAGCAGAATTTCTCCGGAGTCCGGCTGATAGAACTTGTCCAGCAGATTGATGAGCGTACTTTTTCCCGCACCGGACAGGCCTACAAGCGCGGTGATTTTGCCGGGTTCGATATTCATATTGATATCGCGCAGCGTGGGGGAAGTATTGGCCGGATAGGTGAAGTTCACATTATGGAGAGAAAAGCGGCCCGTTATATGCGTGGGGATGTAGCTGCCGCTGCTTTCCACCTGACTTCCGGCATGAAGGACATCAAAGAAGCCTTCCGCATAGATTAGTGCGTCGTTCATCTGATCGTAGAGCAGGTGCAGCCGCCGGATGGGCGCAGTCACATTGTTGAACAGAAGCAGATGAAACATGATTGCTCCGATGCTCATGCTTCCCGTCAATACAAAATAGGTGGTAAGCAGGATGATGGCCACCACGCCGATCTGTTCTATGAAGTTTTTCATGCCGTCAAAGAAAAAGCTCGTCTTGCGGATGCGCATTTGTGTGTCCGTCAGGGCATCCTGGAGACGGAGCTGTTTCTGTTCTTCAATATCTTCACGCAGAAAGGATTTTATGACGGGCATGGATTCGAGAATTCCCAGAATCCCCTGGCTTTTGTTTTCCCTCAGGCGTTTGATCAGACGCCTGGAACCGGCCATGCGCGCGGCCTGAATGCGACTCACCTGATAATAGACGGGCACGATGCAGAAAGCAGTGAGTCCGACATGGAAATTTGCCTGAAACATCATGGTCAGCGCCACGGCCGCGCTGGCAAACATGGGCAGAATGTCAATAAAGAAGTTCTGTACCAGTCTTGCCAGACTTTCCACACCGCGATCGATTCTGGTCTGGAGTTTGCCGGGCTGATTTTCGTCCACACTGTAAAAGGCCAGCCGATAGGTAAGAATGCGTTCGATGATGTCCCTTGCCAGATCCCGGGAGAGCAGGATGCGCAATTTTTCACCGAAGTATTTTTGTCCGAATCCTATCAGCACATTAATAATTTCCGTACCGATAAGAATGCCGGAAATAACGCTCAACAGCGGAAGGCCGTCGTGAAGGCTCTTATGCGCGGCGACAAGTTCGCTGATGGAGTCCACCGTATAGCGGAGTACCCAGGCATTGATCTGGGCTGCAAAGGAGGCAACGCAGGTCAGAGCCAGAGTCAGCGCGATGAGTTTGCGGTATGGTCGGGCATAGGGGCGAATATTGCGGAAAAGTTCAAACAGGGTCATTCGGTCGACTCGGCGGCTGATTCCAAAACTGTAGACGGTATGTGTGTCTTTGTCCCTGATGCTTATAGCGTCAGGAAAAGACTGGTTTCCCGTGTCGTTATAGCATGATCGTCCATGGACGTATATGACGAAGGACGCGAGTCTTCCCGTACCGCATGGTTGGGAAAAGGAAATATCTTTCCTCCGGCATGAGCGAAAATCCGGCTCTGGAGCGGGGTTCTGTACGAAGTTGCACTGGGCGGAACTTGAAACGCATGGAGGTAGAGGCTATAACGGTTCATTCTTCCCGCAAGAATTTATTACCTTTCAGCACCATGGATATTTCTGAACTCTTAGCCCGTTTCAATGCGGATCGGCCTCTCGTCATAAATCGGGCCGGTTCCGCAACCGTTGCACGCCTGGCCTGCGCAGCCGTCAGTTCCGGACGGCGTGTTGCCGTTGTCGTGCGTTCCCGTGAAGAACTTGCGAGTATGCGGGGGCTTGTTTCCCTTTTCACCCCGGAGCTGTCCGTCGGTCGGCCGGATTCACCGGCACAGGGAAGCCCTCAGGCGGCGGAAGCCCCGTTATGGGAAAAACCCTGGGCGGTTCTTCCTCCTTTCAATACGCGTTCGCTGTCCCGCGAGGGCTGGGCGGGGCGTATGGCGGTTCTGTATGCGCTGTCAGGGAGAAAGAGCAGAGGCGTGATTCTGTCTGCCGATAATCTTCTGCCTCTTCTGCCCCCGCTTGATTTTTTTGCCGGAAGAGAACTTGTCATTCGCCGGAATGAAGAACTTTCGCCCGAGCTGATGCTGGAGCAGCTCGTCGAGTGGGGCTATCGGCGCGAAAGCATGGTTTCCCGGGCCGGAGACATGGCCAGAAGGGGGGATATTCTGGATGTGTTGCCCCCGGGCTATGAAAAACCGGTACGCATTGAATTTTTCGGCAATACCGTAGATGAAATGCGGGTGTTTGATCCGAACACCCAGAGATCGACAGGTCAGATTGACGAGGTGACGCTGCTGCCCGTCAGCCCCATTCGACAGGATGCCCGCAGCAGAAAGCTGACGACTGGACGCTGGAAGCGTTTGTTCCAGCAGGGTATCATAAGCGAGTTTGCCGAAGCTTCACTGTCGCGGGCCCTGGAGCAGGGAGATTTGCGCCTTATGCCGGGCTGTGCTTATGAGGAAGGCTCTTCGCTGGAAACCTGGATAGGGGAAGCCCTGTGGTTTCTGCCGGGAGCCAGGGATATTGAAGAGACCCTGCGCAGCGCGGAAATGCAGTGGAAAGAGGGTCTCGTCAAGGATATGGAGGAATCGCGTCTCGAGCAGCCGGAACATCTGGTATTGAGACATGCCGACGACGCTGTTCGTAAACTTGAACGGCTTCCTCGCGCTTATGCGGAACCTCTGGTTATGGGTACGGAAAATCAGGGCGTGGATCTTCCGGAACGCAGCTATCGT
The DNA here is from genome assembly GCA_019119045.1 of Candidatus Mailhella merdavium. Classification (GTDB taxonomy): domain Bacteria; phylum Desulfobacterota; class Desulfovibrionia; order Desulfovibrionales; family Desulfovibrionaceae; genus Mailhella; species Mailhella merdavium. The sequence goes on from DWXS01000087.1 coordinate 8,894, forward strand.
TCGTTCGGGGAACTTTTTTCCGGCAGGCCGGATACGGATCGGCCCTGGCAGCAGCTTGTTTCCGGATTACGCGGCTGGCTCGGGGAAAAGAGACAGGTTCTGCTTGCCTTTCCTTCCGAACGGGGGCGGCGCAAATTTCTGAAGCTTGCGGAGCAGGACGGTCTGTATCCGGCCCTGCGCTATGATCCCGCCGGGCGGGGGCTTTTTGCGCTGGTAGCCTCGTTCCAGCAGGGGGCCGAGCTTGCGTGGGATTCCTGCCTTGTTCTCGGGGAGGAGCTTCTCCAGCCCCGTGCACAGAGGGGAAGATCGTCTGCTGTCGGCGCCTTCAAGGGGCTGGACAGCTACGACGAGCTGAAACCGGGAGACTTGCTGGTACACCGGGATTACGGTATCGGCCGTTTCGGCGGTCTGCACCGTATGAATCTCGGCGGAGTGGACAACGATTATCTGCTGCTTGAATATGCGGATGATGCGCGGCTGTATCTGCCGGTGGACAGAATGTCCGTGGTGCAGCGTTTCAAGGCTGCGGGAGACGGGCCGGAACCCTCTGTGGACCGGCTCGGGGGAACGGCCTGGACAAGCAGCAGGGAAAAGGCCCGCCGGGCGGTGGAGAAGATCGCCGCCGATCTGGTGGAAATGTATGCCTGGCGCAAGGTTGCCAAAGGCTTTTCCTATTCTCCGCTGGGTGAAATGTACCATGAATTTGAGGCCTCGTTCGGCTTTGAGGAAACGCCGGATCAGGCGCGGGCCATTCAGGAAGTTCTTGCCGATATGGAAAAGCCTGTTCCCATGGATCGACTGGTCTGCGGCGACGTCGGCTTCGGCAAGACGGAAGTGGCTCTGCGGGCAGCTTTCCGCGCTGCGTGCGACGGAAGGCAGGTTGCTCTGCTGTGTCCGACGACGGTACTCGCGGAACAGCACTATCAGACATTTCGTGCCCGACTCGCAGGATTTCCGGTGAATGTGGGGCTGTTGAGCCGTTTTGTTCCCAGAGCCAGGCAGCAGGAAACGCTGCGTGCAGTTGAAAAGGGGCAGATAGATATCCTTATAGGGACGCACCGTCTTCTTTCTCAGGATGTGATATTGCCTAATCTCGGACTGCTGATACTGGATGAGGAACAGCGTTTCGGCGTCAGGCACAAGGAAAAGCTTAAACAGCTCCGCAGGAATGTGGACGCGCTTACACTGACGGCCACGCCTATTCCCCGCACGCTTCAGCTTTCCATGTCCGGAATACGCGAGCTTTCCGTCATTGAGACAGCACCTGCCGAGCGCAAGCCCGTGGCCAGTATGCTCATGAATCGTGATGCGTCCGCGCTCCGTCAGATAGTGGAGCGGGAAATTGCCCGTGAAGGTCAGGTGTTCTGGGTTCATAATCGCGTACAGCAGATGGAGAAAACCGTTGCCTTTGTCAGGGAACTGGTTCCTCAGGCGCGAATCGGTATGGCGCATGGGCAGATGGGGGAAAAGGAGCTGGAAGACGCCATGCACAAATTCTGGCACGGAGAGCTGGATGTGCTGGTGTGTACGGCTATTGTGGAATCCGGTCTGGATTTCCCCAGAGCCAATACGCTGATTGTCGATCAGGCCCAGATGTTCGGCCTCGGACAATTGTATCAACTGCGCGGCAGGGTGGGCCGTTCGGATCGTCAGGCCTATGCGGTTTTTGTTGTTCCTGATGTCGACAATATGCCGGATCTGGTGCGCGAGCGTATGCGCGTGATTATGGAAATGGACTATCTCGGCGCGGGCTTTCAGGTCGCCATGGAAGATCTGCGTCTGCGCGGCGCAGGTAATCTTCTTGGTGAAGCCCAGTCCGGACATATGGCCAGAGTCGGTATCGAGCTGTATCTGGAAATGCTGGAAGAGGCTGTCACACGCTTGAAGGGCGAAGGGGAAGCCCTGCAAACGGAAACGGAAATGAATCTCGGTTTGCCGGCCCATATCCCCGATACCTATATCAGCGACGGAAGAGAGCGGCTTAAATACTACAAAATGCTGTCTTCCGCCACGGACGGCAACGCCCGGCAGGAAATCGTCATGGAGCTGCGGGATCGCTTCGGCCCGCTGCCGGAAGAGTTGGAAACCTTTGTCTCCGTCCTTGCCTTTAAGGCACAGGTGAACAGACTCGGTATTGCACGCGCCGATCTTTTTCCGACCAGGGTTCGCGTCACCTGGGCCGACGGGCAGAAGGCCGTTCGCCCGGAGGCTCTGGTTCGCCTGATTACCGCCCATGCGGATCGTGCCCGTCTTTTTCCTCCCGCCAGCATGGAGCTGCGCCTCGTCGATTCGCTGCCTCTTCCGGGCAGACTGGATGAAGCGCGCCGTCTGCTTGCCACGCTGGCAGAGTCCGGAACGACTTCGGAAGAGAAGAAGTGAGAGGGCTGTCCATAATATATGGGCAGGATGAGAAATTTTTATGGACAGGCATTAAGGAAGTCCTGCCTCTGCTGCATGAATCTAAAAAAAACGGAAGTTCGATGATAAAAAAAGTTTCCACGCTGGTTCTGCTGCTGACTGTAGGGGCGCATAGCTTTCCTCTTTCTTCTCCTGCTGCGGAACCCGCTCGGGAATCCGGCGGCGACGCTTCTCTGCTTGGGGAAGCGGTGGACTGGCTGGCGCTCCGAGGCGAAAAAATGCTGAACTCGGCCCGGGATGAAATTCGACGCCTTGCAGGGCTGGATGGTGCGACTCCCGGCACTATGGCCGAGGTAAACGGGTATCCCATATCGCTGCGACAGGTGGAAGCTCTGTACGATATGCGTACTGCCGGCAACAGAGCCGGGCAGGCCATTTCACTTGACGAACTGCGTGCGGCGTATGCCTCCTGTTTGCAGGATCTCATGGCTCAGAGACTTGTCCATGAGGAACTGGCCCGGCGGGGGCTGGCTCTTTCCGATGAAGAGAAGTTTCGGGAAGAGCAGCGCATCAGCGCCGGTTACGGGCTTGAGCCCGGGCAGGCGTTTGACGCCTTTATCCTTGAAGAAGGCATAGATCCGGATTTGTGGCGGGAACAGTTGTACGCGCGTCTTGAGCTTGAACTTTTGCAGCGGGAACTTGCCGCGAGTATTTCTCCGTCTTCGGAAGATGTCTCCGCCTTTGTGAAGGAACATCCCGAGCTGGCAGAAGAACCTGCCCATTATACCTATCTTTCTGTCAGCGGCTCCCAAAAGGCTTCTGTCGAGGCCGCACGCAACGGCGGCAGGAATAAGACGGAGGAGCTGGAAAAACTGGGGCTGACTGTGGAAAAGAGGGAAGATTACGCGACGGAAATGCCACCTTCGCTTGTGGCGGCTCTGGAAGAAATCACTCCCGGGCAAAGTCTTCCTGTACAGGGAGGGGAGACGCAGTGGGGCTATGTGATCCTTCTGGAAAAAAAGGAGGCTCACCCGAAAAATGCTCTTGAAATGTTTGCCGGCGTTCAGGACGCCATACGGCGTAAACGTTTGCCGGCTCTGTATGAAGAATGGCTCGAAAACACGCTGGAAACATCCCGGATTCGAATGATCCCTCAGCTCCGTCCGCGTAATGTGCCCCGTCCGGCTCCTCGTCCCGTATCGGAACCGGAGCGGGTAAATCCTGAAGCAGATATTCTGACGGAGCAGACTGAATAAGTACCTGCCGGGACGGAAGCTTTTCTCTGTTTCTTTCTCTTCATTTGTTGCGTCCGAATCGAAAAGACGATATCTGATATTCCATTGATTGAGCGTTTTTCTGCTTCCGTTGAAGTGCAGAAAATCATATTTGTCGTTGAACCGGGAAGTTCCCGGATAGTCGAGGATATTAATGATTAAAAATCCCCTCTGCATGTTGTTTGCAGCCACCCTGTTGGCAGGGCAGTTGTATGGAACAGCTCAGGCCGTTCCTCTTGCCCGAGTTGCTGCCGTCGTCAATGGGGACATGATTACCGAACGGGAACTGAACCGGGCCGTCGCTCCGCAACTGGCAAAGGACGGGCTTGATTCGTCGAATCCCGGGGATGCTGGAGAGATCGAACGGATCAGAAAGCAGGTTCTGGAAAACATGATCAATGAGCGGATACTGCTTCAGGCTGCTCAAAAACTGGGAATTTCAATTTCCGATGAACAGGTGGACGCCGCGTTTCAGGGCGCGATACATGACAGTCAGCTTACGGAAGAAGAGTTTCGCAAGCAGATTGCGGCTCAGGGCTTGAGCGAAGATGAGTTCAAGGAGCGTCTTCGCAACGGACTTGTCAGTCAGAGCCTGGTGCGCCGTATGGTGCTGAACAAAGTCGTCGTCACCAGGAACGAAATAGACGCCTATTATCGAGAACATTCCGGTACCATGCCTTCCGGTCGGGTTCGGATTGCTCTGCTCATTTATCCTTCTGATGCCAATGCCGAAAAGTGGGCGCAGAGCATCGGTAATGACAAGAATAAATTCATGGAGGTTGCCCGTGAGATCACCGTCGGCCCCAACAAGGAGGGCGGTGGCGATATGGGCTTCATGGATGTGGCGGATCTGGCTCCGGCGTTGAGAATGGCTGTTTCCGGCCTGGAGGAGGGGCAGGTATCTCCTCTGGTTTCCACGCAGGTGAACATGGCCCAGATTTGTCTGCTTGAGCGGGCTGAAGGGGATGGAGAGGACGCTTCCATAGCAGAGCCGGATGAGGCCACGCGGGCACGCATTGAGGAAATTCTGGCTCAACCGCGTTTGCAGGCCCGTCTGGAAGACTACCTTCGCGAGCTTCGCAGCAAGGCTCTTGTGGATATTCGCGAATAGTACGGCGTTTTGAAGTGTATCCGGTGACGTTGTCATATTCCGGGAACACGAGAATGAGGACGGAGAAGAAAAGAGCTGCTTTTCTTTTTCACGTTCTTCGTCAGTCATATGGATTGACGTTTTTTGATTGAGACAGGCATTGCCGAGAGCTGTTGACTCGGCCTGTATAATTTATGGTGAAATTCTTCAAGGCAGGAATGTCATGACACTGGAAGAATTGGGAGCCCGTCTGCGCGAAAAACGTGTGGAGAAGGGATATTCCATTGAAGATATCGCTGCTCGGCTGAAAGTTCCGCCTCGTGTGCTTAAAGCCATTGAGGAGGGCAACCGGGAGGCTTTGCCCCATACTGTATATATTCGAAGTTTTGTAAAAAGCGGCGGAGCATTGCTCGGCATCGGTGCGGAAGAGCTTGCCGGGATGCTTGCGGCCCTGAACGACGGAAGCGAAGTTCCTCATCCCATTAAGCCGAAAGGGATGATGGATTCGCAGATGGAAGGGGAAAAGCGACATGGCGCAGGATTGCTGCTGAAGCTCCTGCTGCTCGCGCTCATTGGTGTCGGCGGGTATGTATACTATACGACAAACTATCGGGAGGAAATGCCCTCAGTTCTCCGTTTCGGAACGGATCGTTCTGCCCGTGTCGACGAAGCTTCGGAAGTTGCGGAAACAGAACCTCAGGTTCAGACGGAAGATACTTCTCGTGAATCGGTAAGCAGCGTTGTTGATCCGTCCATGGAAAATCCCTGGGGTGAACCTGCGTCTCCTCCCGTATCCGGCACCGCCGCCGTGTCTCAGGTGGCTCCTACGGGAGAAATTCCTCCAGAACCTGCCCCGTTGCAGGACGCCGTTTCCGGTGCGGAAAGTGAACTCGGCGCAGAAAATCCGGAAATGACCGAAAATCAGGAACAGGCGGAAACCGCTTCAACGGAATCCGTTGAAACGGCAACACAGGGAGAAGCCGCGGAAACTCTTTCTGCCGATATTCCGTCTTCCAGCGAACGCTGGACGCTTCGGTCTCCGGCAGGTTCCCGGCATAAACTGGTTATTACCGCACGCGAGGATTGCTGGCTCTCCGCCAGTGCAGATTCGGATGCTGCCCGGAAAGGCGGCACTCTTCACGGAGGCGAGACCTTTACTGCGGAGTTCAACGATCGCCTGACGTTACGCCTCGGGAATGCGGGCGGAGTCGACGTATTTTATGATGGAGAAAAACAGACTGCCCTCGGTAAAAGAGGGGGCGTCATGACGGTCACGTTCCCTCCTCGTTAGACATTCTTTTCATGAGGCTTTCCTCGGTACGGAATATCGTTTGTTCTGATATCCGTGTGAAACTGTAGGCGTTTCTTATGGAACGTCTACAGTTTCTGTTTGCATCAAGGGGAATCGGGGCAGAAGTACATGCGCGTATTGCATGACGAATACTCGTCTCCTGTTTTCAGACTGTTTCCGTTTCGAACTCGGCGGGAAGTTTTTTCGTTGCAGAGCGTGGCCAGGTCGGAACGGGCGCGTATGCAAATATTTATTAAAAACGGGTCTGATTTTCATGGAATGGACAGACACGGCGCTGGTACTTCATGTCGGTAAATTCAGAGAAACCGATCTCTGGATACGCCTCCTTGCGCTTGAACAGGGGCTGATTACAGCATTTGCATTCGGAGGAAGTCGAAGTCGTCGCCGCTTCGCGGGGTGCCTTGACGTGTTCAATGTGATCCGGACGCATGTTATTTCCTCACGCGATGGGCAGTTTCTGAATATGCAGGAATCCACGCTTCTGGAAGGACCGGATCGTCTGCGCCGGGACTGGCGCAGACAGGGCATGGCAGCCAATTGTGTCCGATTTGTGGAAGCTCTTGGTGTTCCGCCGGGTTCTGCTGCGGAGAGTTTTTCTCTGCTGCGTGAAGTTCTCGGTCTGCTGGAAAATGAAGCCAGTCCCCCGGAACCTGCCCCGCTGTTTTTTCGTTTTCGACTGGCTGCAGAACAGGGTTATGCTCCTGATCTGCGCAGTTGTTTTCGCTGTGGTGCCTCGCTGGATTCGCAGGACAAGGCGTATTTTCTTGTCGGGGAAGGGGTGGCATGTTGCCCTTCCTGTCGTCCTCATGGCGGCATGAGCCTTGCTTTGGGACAGGAATCACTTGACGTTCTGCGTAAAGTTCAGGAATACTCCCCCCAGCGATGGGCCGAGCTTGATCCTTCGCCTGACAGCAGACGCGAGGCCGGGCGGCTTATCGATGCTTTTGTGCGATACCATCTTGGTCTGGAGTGGGCAAACGGCCGTTTCAGGAGAAATTCATGAATTTTCAGAATGTGATTTTGACCTTGCAGGAGTACTGGGCCCGGCAGGGGTGCGCCATAGTACAGCCCGTAGATCTTGAATGCGGGGCGGGAACCTTCAATCCTTCCACATTCCTGCGCGTGCTTGGGCCTGAACCGTGGAAGGCCGCCTATGTCGAGCCTTCCCGTCGTCCTACCGACGGACGGTATGGAGATAACCCGAATCGACTCCAACATTATTTCCAGTTTCAGGTAATACTGAAGCCTTCTCCTGAAAATGCTCAGGATCTGTATCTCGGAAGTCTGCGCGCTCTGGGCCTTGATCCTGCCCGTCACGATATCCGTTTTGTGGAAGACGACTGGGAATCTCCTACCCTCGGAGCCTGGGGGCTGGGCTGGGAAGTCTGGCTCAACGGCATGGAAGTTTCTCAGTTTACCTATTTTCAGCAGGTCGGCGGCATAGAGCTTTCACCCGTCAGCGTTGAACTGACCTACGGACTTGAGCGGTTGACCATGTATCTTCAGGGCAAGGAGTCCGTTTACGATATCGCCTGGAACGACAGCGTCAGCTATGGGGATATCTATCACCAGAACGAAGTGGAGCAGTCGCGCTACAACTTCGATGAAAGCGACGCCACTATGCTGCTGAACCACTTCAACGATTTTGAAAAGGAATGCCAGCGGCTCATTGAGCTTGATCTGCCCCTGCCGGCCTATGATTATTGTCTGAAGTGTTCCCATACCTTCAATCTTCTTGATGCGCGCGGAGCCATTTCCATCACGGAACGCGCCGGCTATATAGGCCGTGTGCGCAATCTCGCTTCCGGCGTGGCTCGTCTGTACGTGGCGCAACGCGAGGCTCTTGACTTCCCCATGCTTAAGTCCATGCCCAAGGTAGGCGACAAATGAGTCATTTTGTTCTTGAAATCGGTACGGAAGAACTGCCCTCCCGTTTTCTGGCCCCTCTGGAAAAAGAGCTTTCCGATCGTGTTTCCGCCATGCTCGGCGAAGCAGATTTGAGCTTCGACGAGATGGACGTTTGCGCCACGCCCCGGCGTACATTGCTGCATGTACGTGGACTGGCCGATATGCAGCCGGTTCGTGAGGAACTTGTGCTTGGCCCTTCGGTAAAAGCCGCGTATGATGCTGAAGGAAACCCCTCAAAAGCTGCTCTGGGCTTTGCGCGCGGGCAGGGGGTGGATGTGTCCGCCCTGTTCACGCAGGAGACGGAGAAGGGAGCCTACGTTGCCGCCCGCAAGACGGTAGGGGGAGCGTCCGCCCTTGATGTGCTGAAGGCGGCTGTTCCTTCCGTCATCACGGCTCTTTCCTTCCCCAAGCGTATGCGCTGGGGGGAAGGCAGTTTTGCCTATGCCCGCCCCATGCACTGGATTGTCGCCTTGCTCGACGGCGAAGTCGTACCCTTTAAGGTAGGAAATGTGGACTCTGGTCGCACGACATACGGGCATCGTGTCCACGGCCCCGGCCCCTTTGAAGTTGCGCATGCGGATGAACTGGATATCGTTCTGGCAGAAAAGTGTCATATTACCGTATCGGATGCAGCCCGGAGAGACATTATTCTCGCCGGGGGCAATGAACTTGCCGAGGCGGCCGGCGGGCATGTCCTCTGGAATGACGCCTTGTTGAGCGAAGTTGAGGGGCTGGTGGAACATCCCGTTACTCTTCTCGGTGACTTTGCTCCTTCTTTTCTTGAGTTGCCGCGTGAGGTGCTGATTACCAGCATGGAAACGCATCAGAAGAGTTTCGGGCTTGAGGATGGGGAAGGAAGGCTCATGCCGCATTTTCTCACTGTTCTCAATCTGACGCCGGAAGACATGAGCGTGGTGAAAAAGGGATGGGAGCGCGTGCTTCGCGCCCGTCTTGAAGACGCACGTTTTTACTGGAACACGGATATCAAGACAGGCTTTGACGCATGGACGGCCTCACTCGATCATGTTATTTTTCTGGGGCCCCTCGGCTCCATGGGAGACAAGTGCTGTCGGCTGGAAAAACTGTGCGCCTGGCTTGTTTCCCAGCCCTCTGTTGCTGCCCGTCTGACGGCTCCCTTACCCGTTGAAGACGCTGCAAAGGCCGGACGCATGGCCAAGGCGGATCTTGTTTCCCAGATGGTGGGAGAATTTGATACGCTCCAGGGAATAATGGGGGGAATTTATGCCCGCCGTATGGGCCTTGGCGAAAACGTTGCCTCTGCCCTTGAAGGGCAGTATCTGCCCGCAGGACCTGATTCGCCGCTTCCTTCCACCGATGCAGGCGCGCTGCTTTCCATTGCGGATAAGGCGGATACTCTGGTGGGGTGCTTCGGGCTGGGAAATATTCCTACAGGGGCGGCGGATCCCTATGCGTTGCGCCGGGCTGCTCTGGGGATAGCCCGTATCCTGCTGGAAAAGGGATATCGTATTTCGGTGAAGAAACTGTTCGCTACGGCCTTATCTTTTTATGCGGACGGTATTCGCTGGAAATTCGGAAAAGAAGAGGCTCTGGCCAAACTCGACGACTTTTTTGCCGGCCGTTTGAAAAATCTTTTCCTTACGCGCGGAAGCGATACTCTCCTGGTTGAAGCCGCTCTCGGAGCAGGGCATGACGACGTGTGGGCTGCCGGTCGTCGACTGGTTGCTCTGGAGTCGGAAAGCCGCAAGCCCGGCTTCGCAGATAATGCGCAGACCTTCAAGCGCGTCACCAATATTATCCGCAAGCAGACGGGTGAGCTGCGTGGAATATGGATTGATGAACTTTTACAGGAAAAAGCGGAGAAGGATCTTGCCCTTGCACTGACAGATATGGCTGCGCGCTTCGATGCTCTGTGGGAGGAGGATCGTTTTGACGAACTTCTGACGCTCATGGATGACGTGCGTCCTACGGTGGACAGCTTTTTCAATGAAGTCATGGTCATGGCTGAAGACTCTGCCCTGAGGGAAAACCGCTTGAATCTGCTTCAGGCTCTGTTGTCCCGAATGGGACGACTGGCGGATTTTTCTGCTTTGCAGATGTAACTGCACCGTGCGTCGAGAATATCGGAGCTGATGCTCCGGTAACTCGATCCATAACGGAATAAGAAGCCGTTTGTCTTCAGTTCATTTTTTTTGTCTTGACAATTATCGGTCAGATATTTAAAATTGCTAGTTCGTTAATAGAGGTAGATAACGAGCGTTTGATGCTCGCATCTTCATAGTCCTTTCAGCAAGAATCGGAGGAGTCCGTGGCTAACCACAAGTCCGCTATCAAGCGCCATAAGCAGAGCGTCAAGCGTAATGCCCGCAATCGTGCCGCCCGTACCCGTGTGAAGAACGTGGTGAAGGAAGTTCGCGCCGCCATCCAGAACAATGACAAGGAAGCCGCACAGAAGGCTCTGACCTATGCGACTTCTACACTGGACAAGGTCGCAAGCAAGGGCGTCATTCACTGGAAGAAGGCGGCCCGTAAGGTTTCCCGTCTGGCCAAGGCTGTTAACGCTCTTGAAGCCTGAGTCTTTTTTTTGTCGTTCATAAAAAATGGGGAGGAAGCACCGGCTTCCTCCCCATTTTTTATGAACTGCTTTTTTAGCATACGTTAACAAGCGTGCAGCTTTCAGCAGACAGAACCGAACGATGCAGCGGCATTTCATTTTATGCCGGACTGTATGATATGGAATATATAAAATATATATGGATATAAATTTATCAATTGGTATTGTTATAAATTTTTCTTAGTCATCACTTATTTTTGTACATATATGACATACATGATAACCAAGCCTTATCTGTATCTTATGAATAATTCGACAGCCATGTATAAGCGGTTTTCTTTACATGGACAGGGGCTGAATTCATCTGTATGGTTTTCTTATTTCGGGTATGCGGCGAATATCGTCTGACGTTAAACGCCTGAAACAGAAGGAGGGAGCCGTGAATTCTGTTGTCATATGGTTTCTCATAGGGGTTGCCTGTATGATAGGGGAACTTTTCACTGCCTCCTTTATCGTTGTTTTTTTCGGGATCGGAGCATGGGCGGCAGCTCTGGTTGCGGCAGTGTATGCCGGACTTGAGCAGGAGCTTACTGCTTTTCTGCTGGTGTCTCTTCTTTCCCTTCTTTTTCTGCGTCGTCGTCTGGTTACGGTATTTCAGGGGCAGAAGGCTGATGCCCCGTCGGGGTGTACTTCCGACGCTGCTCCGACGTTTGCCTATGCTGGAGCCTTGGCGGAAGTGAGCAGGGCCATTCCCGCCGGAGGCGTAGGAGAAGTCAGCCTGGGGGGAAGTTTCTGGCGGGCAAAATCTTCTCATTTTCTTCCCGAAGGTACTCGCGTGCGCGTAAAGGGGCCTTCACAGGAAGATGTTCTTGTGCTTGAAGTCGAACCCGTTCAGTGAACATCGGTCATTTATTGTCATCAGGAAATATTTTGAGATAAAAACAGGAGGATGATATGCCCACAATTATCCCGACTTCGATTATCATTCTTGCGCTGCTGGCAGTTCTGCTGATTATCATTCTTCTGAAGACGGCCAAAATCGTGCCCAACCAGCAGGCCTATGTTGTGGAGCGGCTCGGCAAATTCCGCACGGTGCTTTATGCCGGCTTCCACTTGCTTATTCCTTTTCTTGATGTTGTCGCCTACAAGCGTTCGCTTAAGGAACAGGTGCTTGACGTTCCCAAGCAGACCTGCATCACCAAGGATAATGTGAGCGTCGATATTGACGGCGTACTGTATCTTCAGGTCATTGCGCCGGAAAAATCTGCTTACGGGATCAGCGATTATCTTTTCGGCTCCGTACAGCTTGCTCAGACAGCTCTGCGTTCCGCCATAGGGAAACTTGAACTCGACAAGACCTTTGAAGAGCGTACCACCATCAATCAGGAAGTTGTCGCTGCTCTGGATGCGGCAACTTCCCCCTGGGGAATAAAGGTGTTGCGCTATGAAATACGGGATATCACGCCTCCGGCTACGGTTATGGAAGCCATGGAAAAGCAGATGCGCGCCGAGCGTGAAAAGCGCGCCGTCATTGCGCAGTCGGAAGGGGAGATGCAGTCGCAGATTAATCGCGCGGAAGGGGCAAAGCAGGCTGCCATTGCCGAATCCGAAGGCAAAATGGAGGCTCTCAAGAATCAGGCCATGGGAGAGGCCGCGCTGATTGAGGCTGTTGCGCAGGCTACGGCTGAAGGCTTGCGTCTCGTATCTGAACAGGTATCTGTCCCCGGAGGCGTTGCTGCCGCCAACCTGCGCATAGCAGAAAGCTGGATTCAGCAGTTCGGTTCTCTGGCCAAAGAGGGCACGACCATGATAATTCCTCAGGATCTGGCAAATCTTTCCGGAATAGTTGCCGGACTTACCAGCGTCATCCGGCAGAACGAGGTCTCTTCCTCATCTCCGGAAAGAGGCGCGGCAGGGAACCGGAGTGCCGGAGAAAGCGCAATAAACCCGATTTTTACGAAACCTCGCGTCTGATATGAAAGAGACTCCTTTTCGACTTCATTCTCCTTTTGCGCCCATGGGCGATCAGCCTGCGGCCATTGACGAGCTGGTGGCCAATGTGGAGGCCGGTATCCGTGACCAGGTCCTGCTGGGAGTGACCGGCTCCGGCAAGACCTTCACCATGGCCAATGTCATTGCCCGCACGGGGAGACCAGCTTTGATTCTGGCTCACAACAAAACGCTGGCGGCTCAGCTGTACAGTGAGTTCCGGGCTCTTTTTCCGGAAAACGCCGTGGAGTATTTTGTCAGTTATTATGACTATTATCAGCCGGAAGCCTATGTCCCGTCCTCCGATACCTATATTGAAAAGGATTCTGCAATCAACGACAATATAGACAAGCTGCGCCATGCCGCCACTCACGCGCTGCTGACCCGGCGGGATGTGATTATCGTTGCCTCGGTTTCCTGCATTTATGGTCTGGGTTCTCCCGAGTACTATGCCAAGTTGATCATTCCCGTGGAGGAAGGCCAGAAGATCGAGATGGAGGACGTTATTTCCCGACTGGTGGACGTGCAGTACACGCGCAACGACTATGATTTTCACCGGGGAACCTTCCGGGTGCGTGGAGATGTGCTGGAAGTCATTCCCGCCTATGAACATGAGCGCGCGCTGAGGATGGAGTTTTTCGGCGATACTCTGGATTCCATGAGCGAAATAGATCCGCTTACCGGTAAGGTACTGTGCAGAATTTCCAAGACCGTCATCTATCCGGCAAGCCATTATGTATCGGACAGGGATAACCTGTCCCGGGCCATGGACGACATCCGAACGGAACTGGGCGAACGTCTGCGCGAGTTTCACGAATCCAGCCGGCTGGTGGAGGAACAGCGTCTGGATCAGCGCACGCAGCTTGATCTCGAGATGATGCAGGAGCTTGGATACTGCAACGGCATTGAAAACTACTCGCGTCATCTGGATGGCCGCAGGGCAGGGGAACCTCCGGCGACGCTTCTGGATTACTTTCCGGAAGATTTTCTTCTCTTTGTCGACGAGTCACATATGAGCATTCCTCAGGTCGGGGCCATGTACAAGGGGGATCGCTCAAGAAAGCAGACGCTTGTGGATTACGGCTTCCGGCTTCCGTCGGCCCTTGATAATCGTCCTCTGACCTTTCAGGAGTTTGAAGCGCGCATACATCAGAGTATTTATGTCTCCGCCACGCCTGCCCGCTGGGAGCTGGATCGCAGCGCAGGACTTGTTGTTGAGCAGGTCATCAGACCGACCGGGCTGGTGGATCCTCCTGTGGAAATCCGTCCTACCAGAGGACAGATGGACGATCTGGTGGGGGAATGTAAAGCCCGTGCGGCAAAGGGCGAGCGTGTACTGATTACAACTCTGACCAAGCGCATGGCTGAAGAACTGACGGAATACCTCGGGAATATGGGGGTGTCCACGCGATATCTGCATTCGGATATCGACACGCTGGAGCGTATCGCCATCATCCGTTCCCTGCGCATGGGGGAATTCGATGTACTGGTGGGGATCAACCTGCTGCGGGAGGGGCTGGACATTCCGGAAGTTTCTCTGGTCGCCATTCTGGATGCCGACAAGGAAGGCTTTTTGCGTTCCACCGGCGCACTCATCCAGACATTCGGACGGGCGGCCCGCAATGCAGGCGGACGGGTGATTCTCTATGCCGACACGGTAACTGCTTCGATGCGGGCGGCCATGGACGAAACGGAGCGTCGACGGAACAAGCAGCTGCTCTGGAATGAGGAACACGGCATCATACCGAAAACAGTGAGTAAATCTCTGGAAAGTCCGCTGGACAGTCTGTATGGTGAAGACGCCGGAGGCGGCAGGCGGAAAAAGGGCAGGGAGCGCAAGGAAAGTGTCCCCGTTGCGCAGATTCCGGAAAAACCGGAAGATATTGCGCATCTTATCAATACGTTGGAAAAGGATATGCGCGCGGCCGCCCGTGAGCTGGAATTTGAAAAAGCCGCCGAGCTGCGGGATCGCATCAGTCTCCTGCGGGAAGCCCTGTATCTCGGGGGAGGCCCGGAGCCTCAAGAAGCAGGTACGGAAAAGAAGGAAAGTCTTCCTTCAGCCCCGTCGCAGAAAGGGAAACGGACAGGAAGCGGAACACGCAGACGGCGGACATCGGATCGCGGGGGAGGAATATGAAGATTCAGGGCATTTTTTCCGTGGTCATGGCCGTGAGAAACGGCGGCGCCACATTGACGCGGGCTCTGGATTCCCTCATGTCCCAGACTTGCGGGGACTGGGAGTGTCTGATTCAGGACGGTATGTCGGACGACAATACGGAGGAGCTTCTTGCCGCTCGTCAGGATAAGCGGCTGAAGGTTGCCCGGGAGGCGGATTCCGGCGTGTATGACGCATGGAACAAGGCCCTCGGGCGGCTTTCCCCGGAGAGTTGCTGGGTCATGTTTCTTGGTGCGGACGACGCTCTGGCTGACCCGTATGTCCTGGCCAGAGCCTCGCATGAGCTTGTCCGGTTGCCGGAAGACGTCATGTTTGCTCAGGCAGGCTTGAACGTCGGGCGCGACGGGAAAAAGAGGGAATGCATTTCCCGCAGTCGTGCGGAAGTTTTTCAGCGTCTTGTCTGGGGAATGCCTCTTTTGACGCCTGCGGTCTTTTTTCGAACCTCGTTATTTCGTCAGGCGAATTTTGACAGCACATATCGCATTGCCGGTGATTTTGCCTTTGTTGCGGAGCGGCTTGCTCCTGCAAATTTTGCCGTCCTGCCCTTTGTGGCGTCATATATGGAACTGGGAGGCCTGAGTTCCTCCCTGCGTACCCGCTCCCTGTTGCAGGCGGAACGCCGGCGTGTTCTTGCAGAATGCGTACTGCCCCGGGCTGCTGAAATCGTACAGGCCTGTATTGAAACTTTAGACGAAACGGCAGATCCCATGGCTTCAGTCCGCTGAAGCCGTGCATCCGTGACCTGCCAGGAAATACCATGGAACAGCACTCTTTGTTTTCCCTGCCTGTGAAGTCCGAAACTCCTTCCGAATCCGGAGAATCGGAAGCAGAGACCATTGTGACGAATGGGAGAATATCATCCCTCTCCACGTCTTCCGCTCCGGATAAATGCAGCGACGCCGATGCTGAACGCGCCGCATTTTTAAGGAGGGAACTCGAGCGACATAATTATCTGTACCATACTCTGGATGCTCCGGAAATAACGGACGAGGCGTATGACCGGCTGTTCCGGGAACTTGTGGAGATCGAAGGACGACGCCCTGAGCTTCAGACTCCGGATTCTCCTACCCGGCGTGTCGGGGGCGAGCTTTTACCGTATTTGGAAACACGCGCCCATTCTCAGCGCATGTACGGGCTGGATAACGTGTTTTCTTCTGAAGAATGGCAGGCTTTTGTCCAGAGGGCACGACGCCAGCTGCCGGAAGCTTCTGATGAAATCATGAATGAATGGTGGGCGGATCCGAAGCTGGACGGGCTTGCCTGCGAGCTGACCTATGAAAACGGTCTGTTCACGCAGGCACTGACTCGCGGGGACGGAGAGACGGGGGAAGTTGTGACCGCCGCCATGCGTACCGTGCGTAATCTGCCGCTTCGATTGCACGGAAAGGGGCCGTTTCCCGCCAGACTGGAAGTCCGGGGCGAGGTACTTATGTTCCGCAGGCAGTTTGAGGAGCTGAACCGACGGCAGGAATCGCTGGGTTTGAAGACCTTTGCCAATCCGAGGAATGCGGCGGCAGGTTCCCTGCGCCAGCTGGACACTTCCGTTACCGCGGCCCGTGGTCTGCGTTTTCTTGCGTACAGCGCCGGTCAGATTGTCATGACGGAAAACGGCGAAGGAGGTCTCAGCCCCTGGAAGACTCATGCGGAGCTTCTTGAGGCTTTCAGGGAATACGGATTTGAAACCCCTACAGGAGGGCGCCTCTGTCACGGGCTGGAAGAAGCGCAGGCCTATTATCAGAAGCTCGAGGCCGGACGTGACGCATTGCCTTTTGAGATTGACGGCGTTGTCTATAAGCTGAACGATCGCGAGGCGGAAACGGCTCTGGGCTTCACGGCCCGCGCCCCGCGCTTTGCCGTAGCATGGAAATTCGCCGCACGTCGGGCTAAAACCGTTCTTGAGCGGATCGTCGTTCAGGTCGGCAGAACCGGCGTGTTGACGCCTGTGGCTGAACTGAAGCCGGTCAGTGTGGGCGGGGTCGTCGTCTCAAGGGCCACACTCCATAATGAAGATGAAATCAGACAGAAGGATATCAGGGAAGGGGATACCGTTCTTATCCAGAGGGCCGGCGACGTTATTCCCGATGTGGTAGGCCCGGTGCTGGAGGAACGCAGACCGGACTCCGTTCCGTATCAGTTTCCCAAATTCTGCCCTGTCTGCGGGGCAGAGGCTTCCCGTCTGGAAGGGGAGGCTGCCTGGCGTTGTCTGAACATGTCCTGCCCCGCAGTTCTGCTGCGCAGTCTGGTGCATTTTGTCTCCAAATCGGGCCTTGATGTGCAGGGAGTCGGGGCACGCTGGATTGAAGAGCTGGTTCGGGCAGGCAGAATAAAGAATGCGGCGGATTTGTTTACCCTGACCGCACAGGAGCTGCTCGGATTCGAACGCATGGGCGAGGTGCTGGCCGAAAAATTCGTGGATTCTCTTCAGGAGGCAAAGCAGACGGCTTCTCTGGAACGATTCATTGCCGCGCTGGGAATTCGGCTGGTCGGCGAACAGACAGCGCGTACTCTGGCGGCCAGTTTTGAAGATATGGACGCACTGGAGAAGGCCTCAACGGAAGATTTGACGGCACTGCCCGATATCGGGCCGGAAGTTGCCTCCTCAATCCGCGCATTTTTTGATACGGAATCCAACCGGAATCTTTTGGAACGCTTCCGTTCTTTGGGGTTGTGGCCCCGTCGCAGGGCGCAGGCCGCAGAAGTAAAGACGGCTCTCAGCGGGAAGCGAGTGCTGTTCACCGGGACGCTAAGTCGATCCAGAGACGAGTTTCAGCGTATGGCCGAACACGCCGGAGCTGCGGTCGCAGCTTCTTTTTCAAAAAAGCTTGATTATCTCGTGGTTGGCGAGAACCCCGGATCAAAACTTGCCAAAGCCGAGGACGCCGGCATAACTATTCTTAATGAAAAGGAATTTCTTGCTCTTCTGGAGCAGAAGGAAACAGTGAGTTGATGTCTTCTTTATATGTATGCTTTATGGGCACTCCATGTTGATCTTTTTGGAAACAGTTATTAGAGTCGGTAAAAACTTTAAGGAGTTTGTTGATGCAAGCCAGCGCACGCAACACTTTTCTCGGAAAAATTACAGCCCTGACTTCTGGGGCGGTCAACGACGATGTGACAGTGACCTTTGAAAATGGCCAGCAGGTTGTTGCGACGATTTGCAAGGCCGCAGCCGAAAATATGGGGCTGGAAATCGGCAAGCCCGCGTATGTGGTGCTGAAGGCCAGCAATATGATTATTCTGGCTGACGCAGATCAGCACAGGCTGTCCACTCCGAATCAGTTTACCGGAAAAATAAAGAAACTCACCCGCGGCTTTGTTAATGGTGAAGTTGTTCTGGAACTGCCGGGAGGAACCCTGATCACGGCTATTATTACGCTGGATGGGGTTAACCGTCTGCGCCTGGAAGAAGGTTCGGAAGTAACCGCCGTCATCAATCCCTGCAACGTGCTTGTTGCAGTGGAAAAGTAGCGCTTCCGATTTTTGGGCGACTGATATCGTTTTGCGTAGCGTCTTTCGCTTGTAACTGATATTAAAGAGTCGTATTGAAAAAAGGCCGCATATATGCGGCCTTTTTTGTTTTTCAGAACATGCGGAAAACTATTCGAACAGATTCGGCTCCTGCTCCTCTACATTTCATCCGAGGCTTCAGCGGAAGGCTGGGGGGCTTTGTTTAAGGCATGGGCAAGTATGGCTTCGAGCAATGCTCCGCCGACAGCCATTCCCTTATCGGAGCATTTGTGAAAGCCTACGTTGGGGCGAGGTTCCACATCTCCCATTTTTGTGCCCTTTTCAACGGAAATTCCAGATCTGAGCAAGCCCCGGAGTATTCCTCCTATTTCAGAGATCACGGGTTGCCCAGCAACGGTACCGACGCTTTGTCCCGCTTCGACACGATCGCCTATATCCAGCGTTGTTTCAAAAAGACCTGCGCATGGAGCGCGCAATACCCTTTCCAGCGTATAGCCCATGACATCGCCCGGTCTTCCTGTATCAGGAGCGGCGGAGCCGGAACGGTACAGGCGACCGAGCGTGAATCCGCGCTTTGTTTCGACAACGCAGTGAACGTCCTTTCCGGCAGTGAAGCCCGGGCCGACGCCGATGACAAGAGGGGCATCCGTGATGTGAACGCCTATATTACGTTTTGCAATAGTGGCTTCAATGACGACATCCGGTTTTTGACCCCGGATAAGAGTCCCGTCCGGATCTACAAGGACGGGAAGAGCCTCTTCCTTCCAGATGGAAGGAATTTCCGCCGGAGATGAGGCCAGCCTGGCCCGGACGCCTTCAACCAGGATTTCTCCTTCATAGACGGCTTCGGAAAAACTCACCGTTCTCCGTACGGCCATGGGGCGGGCTGTTTCAAGCAGAATGATGCGGCGCAGACCGGCGTTGTACAGACGTAACGCCGCGCCGCTGGCAACGTCCCCGGCGCCGCGAAAAGCGATGGTAAGACTTGCAATATCCGGCATGATATATCTCCCATTCCGTGTTTGTATTGTGCCCTTTATAGAAGGAAAGGCCCGGAAAACTCAGACACATGCTTTGACAAGTATGAGGTACGACTTATGAAAAGCATAGATTCTGAAGGACTAAAAGGCAAGCGGAGCGAAAGAAGACTGTAAGGCGTATTGATTCATAAAAATGAAAAAGGGCATCAATCTGCTTGATGCCCAAATTTCTGGTCGGGATGAAAGGATTTGAACCTTCGGCCTCAGCGTCCCGAACGCTGCGCTCTAGCCAAACTGAGCCACATCCCGATAACGAAGAGGTAACATATACGTTGTTTTCGGATTTGGCAAGTCTGAAATGGGGGAACACAAAAATTTTGTCACGCTACCCGAACTTGTTGCTTTCATTGTGCTGTGTCGTGCATTTGCTTGTCAAAATGGGAACGATCAGGTAAAAAAAAAACGTTTGATTTTTTGTTCTGGACATCAGCGAAAAATTTTTCTTTTCAAGGAATATCCTGTGGTCACAGATATAAGAGGGAGAACTTGGCTTTGATCAAAGTGCTGGTTGTTGATGATTCGGCATTCATGCGCAGTGCATTGACCAGAATGCTTGAGGAAGATCCCGAAATCAAGGTTATCGGGCAGGCCCGCGACGGAGAAGAGGGGCTGCGCAAGGTTCAGGAACTGAACCCCGACTTGATAACGCTCGATCTGGAAATGCCCAAGCTGGACGGTATAGGTATGCTGGAACGTCTGATGAAGACGAATCCCAAGCCCGTATTGATTGTCAGCTCTCTGTCCGTAGAAGGTGCAGAACCTACCCTCCGGGCATTGGAAGCTGGGGCTCTTGATTTCATTCCAAAATATCAGGAGGGGGGATTTTCCCTCGACTTTCTGCGTCGGGAGCTTCATGGAAAGGTCAAGGCTGTAGCCAGACGGGGACGTTTCATGCGACCAGCATCATTTTCTCATACTGATGTGCGTTCGCATCCGGATAGTGCCGCGCATCCTGTGTTTAAATCGCGTCTTCTTTCTTCTGTTACCAGGCCGGCTGCGGCAACTTCGCCCGTCGTCGGCAGTCGTGAACCTTTCCGTTTTTCTTCCGTCCGCTCTTCGGGAAATGCTTCCGTTGCGGAGCATGTCGCTCCTCCGGTGGCCAGGGTAGGGCGGGTCAAGCGGGATATCGTGGCCATCGGCGTATCGACGGGAGGGCCGCCCGCAGTGCAGAAAGTCCTGTCGCAGCTTCCTGCTGATTTCCCCGCCTGTATCCTTATAGCGCAGCATATGCCGGCTACCTTTACGGAAGCCTTTGCCCGGCGTCTGGATAATGTGTGCAAGATCCACGTCTCCGAAGCGAAGGGAGGCGACAAGATCGGCCCCGGACTTGCCTATGTGTGTCCCGGCGGCAAGCATCTTCGTCTCGATATGCGGGGGCCGCTTCCCGTCATAGACGTAGTGACGGAGCCTGCAAGCGCATTATACAAACCGTCGGTTAACGTTCTGATGGAAAGCGTGGGGAGAAGTCTGGGGCGCAGGGTTGTCGGTGTTACCATGACCGGAATGGGCAGCGACGGCGTGGAAGGCTCAAAGATCCTCAAGGAAAAGGGCGGATATCTCATCGCTCAGAATGAAGCCAGCTGCGTTGTGTACGGTATGCCCAAGGCCGTGGTAGACGCAGGGCTGGCAGATGAAGTCGTCGACCTTGATTCCCTTGCGAAGAGTATTCAGGACGCTTTGTATCGTTGAGAGTTTTGCCTCCCGACAGGAGATTTATATGAGTGACGTTGACGCGCAGAAAGAACAGGACGTCCTGAAAAGATTGGCCAGTGAAGACGCCTCTGAAGCAAGGCAGGCAGCCTTCGAGGCTGGCGATTTGCGTTTGGAAAGCGCAGTTCCCTTGCTGGTGAAGCATTTTGAAAGCAGCAGTGTCGGAGTGCAGGAGGCTTCCGAGCGGGCCTTGCGCCAGATTCGCGGCGCGACGGTTGTACATGCCGTCATTCCCCTGCTGCGCTCTCAGGATGCGGTCGTGCGTAACATTGCCATGGATGTTTTGCGCGAGATCGGCGTGGACGATCTTACGACTCTAACCAAACTCTTGTACGATCCAGATCCTGATATACGTATCTTCATTGCGGATATTCTTGGTTCGTCCGACAGTTCCATGGCTCTTGCTCCTCTCTGCGACGTTCTTCTTCACGATCCGGAGGTCAACGTCCGTTACCAGGCCGCGGTAAGTCTTGGCGAACTGCGTCGTCCCGAGGCTGTGGAAAGTTTGCGACAGGCTCTCGGCGATGAGGAATGGGTTCAGTACGCCGTGATGGAAGCTCTGGCAAAAATCAAGGACGGTTCCTGTGTAGACGTACTGGTTCAGGCTCTGGACAACTGCTCTCCTCTGGTTGCCTCTACGGTACTCGACGCACTTGGGGAAATAAACAGCGTCAAAAGTGCCCCCATGCTGCTTTCTTACCTCGACAAGTCCAGCGGCCCTCTGCGGATCAAGGCGCTCAAGGCTATCATCCGTATTCTTGGCCCAAACTCCCTGAGTCTGCTCGGCGCAAAACAGCTCGACAAATTGCAGGCGTATATGCTGGCTGCATTGGATGATGAAGACGAGGATACGGTGAAGGTTGTCCTGCAGGGGCTGGCCTATACCGGCGTCAATCCGACAGCGACAAGAGCCGTATTTAAACTGGTAGAGCGGACGGATCCTCTCAAACAGCAGGATCTGCTTCAGCACG
The DNA here is from genome assembly GCA_019119045.1 of Candidatus Mailhella merdavium. Taxonomy (GTDB): domain Bacteria; phylum Desulfobacterota; class Desulfovibrionia; order Desulfovibrionales; family Desulfovibrionaceae; genus Mailhella; species Mailhella merdavium. The sequence continues at coordinate 30,723 of DWXS01000087.1, forward strand.
CCTTCCAGTGTATTGTCGGAATCGGGTATAATGAAGCTCTTGAAGAGGCCCTGCTGAATAAAAACGAACTTGTCTGCCGTATGGCTGTGGACGCTTGCGGACATATAGAGGGCCGTGCAGGCCGGTATGCGCTGAAGCGTCATTTTGACTCTCTTCCTGTGGCCGAGCGTCAGCGCGCTATGGAAATTCTGGCCCGTTATGGAGACGATCGGGATATTCCGTTTTTTTACAATCACATGGATAAAACGGAAGATCCTCTGGTTCTTAAGTCAGCCCTTGAATTTCTGGGCAACAACATGCACCATAAAGAATCGGCTCCGCGTATGCTCGCGCTTCTGCATCATCCGGATCCTACGGTTAAAGAGGCTGCTCTTTCTGCATGTCTTGCCCTTGAGGATGAGGATACCATACGCGTTATCGTCGGATATGCCACGGATGAAGATCCCGAACTGCGGCGCATGGCCGTTTATACCATGGGCTATGTCAATCCCACACTTTTTGCCGAGCAACTCGCCCAGGCTGTTCAGGATCCTGTGATGGAAGTGCGTCGTGTCGGCCTGGAAGCCATCGGATACGGCTGGCCTCCATCGCCGGAAAAACTCAGTGCGCTGGAATACTGCCTGCGGGATGAAAGTCGTGATGTTCGCCAGCTTGCTGTTGAATTTCTTGGAACATATGGAGAGGAGGCTGTACCTCTTCTGATGGATGCGTTGGAAGATCCTGAAGACTGGGTTCGGGTGCGGGCTGTTGAAGCTCTTGGACAGAACAGAGTGGCCGCCGCCGTACCGAAACTGGTCACCATGATGGAGAATTCAAATCTTCTGGTTCAGCTTAAAATTACCGAGGCGCTTGGCCAAATCGGTGGAGACGTGGCGTTCCAGGCACTACTCGGCTTTATGTCATACGATTCCCCCGAAATTCAGGCTGCTGCGGCCGAGGCCATTGATCATATTCGAGGGGAAGAGGAGTTGCCTGCATGAGTACCCTGTTTGGAAATCCTCCCTCCGGCAATGGTGATGGAAACTCGGGAACGGGCAGGGACAGGAAGCCTCTGTTCCCGTCCAGGACTCCTCTCGTTTCTTCCCAGCCGGAAAAGGGAATAGCGGCATCGGGACGTTCCTTCAGCCCCGACGGGGATTCTAAGCCATTGTTTCCGCGCCGCGATTCTGTTCCTGCATCTGGAACTCAATCGCAGGAACAACGCTCTTCTCTTTTTTCTTCGCGGGAAAACCGAGAACCTCTGTTTCCCCGTCGTGAAACGGCCGGGACAGGCACGGCTACAACAAGAACGCCCCTTTTTCCTCCACGGGAAAATAAGGAACCGCTGTTTCCCCGCCGTGAAACGGCTGGAACAGGCGCGGGTACAGCAAGAACGCCTCTTTTCCCTTCACGGGAAAATAAGGAACCGCTGTTTCCCCGCCGTGAAACGGTCGGAACAGGCGCGGGTACAGCAAGAACGCCCCTTTTTCCTCCACGGGAAAACCGAGAACCTCTGTTTCCTCAAAAGGAAGGCGTAAAGCCCCTGTTTCCACGCAAGGATACTTCCACACCCGGAGGAAACGGAGGGACAGCATCTCGCCCCTTGTTTCCTTCCAGAGATACCGGGGGGACGACAAAGACTTCATCCTTTTCGCTGCGCCAGCCCTGCTCCGAATCGGGGAGGTCTGCACCGACGTATGGACTTTCGTCGAAGCCGGTGTTTGGGGCTCCCATGTCTGACGGAGCTGCCGCTTCCGGGTTTTCGTCATTGCGTCAGCGTGACATACATGTATCGGATGCGGAATTTATCCAGCTGCGTGATTTTCTGTATCAACAAAGCGGTATTTTTATAGCCGAAAATCGGAAATATCTGGTTGAAAATCGCCTGTCTTCCCGTCTGCGGGAGTTGGGATTAAGAAGTTTCGGCGAATATTATAATTATTTGAGGTATGACTCGAATCGTGCCGCCGAACTGAATAAACTCTTCGAAAGCATGACGACCAATGAAACGAGCTTTTTCCGAAACGGGCCTCAGCTTGAAGTGTTTCGTGATAAGGTTCTTGTTCCCTTGCTTGCGGAACTGCGGGGGAAGGGGCAGAGAAAGCTGCGGATCTGGTCGGCGGGGTGTTCCTCTGGAGAAGAACCCTATACCTTGGCAATCATTTTGACCGAAGTTCTTCGCCAGGAACTTCACAGTTGGGATATCAAGATTACCGCAAACGACCTTTCTCTGGCCATGCTGGCATCCGCCCGCCGCGGTTTATATAACGATTATGCCATTCGGACCACTCCTCCCGACATGTTGGCAAAATACTTCACAAAAGAGGGGAATTTATACAGGATAGCTCCTTCGCTTCAGAAACTTGTCAGTTTTGGACAGATTAATCTGAGTGATAAGGCCCAACTTGCTAAAGTGGAACGTTCGCATATCGTATTTTGCCGTAATGTGATTATTTATTTTGACGATGAGATGAAACGAAACGTGATCAATGCGTTTTATGATAATTTGTTGCCCGGGGGATATCTGCTTATTGGTCATTCCGAGTCCCTCCACAACATCAGCCGTGCATTCAAGCCCGAACATTATGCCGGTTCCATCGTTTACCGGAAGCAGGTTTAGTTATGGAGGCAAAAGTTCTTGCCATTGCAAACCAGAAAGGGGGGGTGGGGAAAACCACCACAACTCTTTCCCTGGGTGCAGCTCTCGCCCTAAGAGGTGCAAAAGTACTTCTTCTGGATTTGGATCCTCATATCTGCGCTTCCGTGCATATGCGCTTTTATCCTGATGAAACAACTGCTACCATGTTCGATCTGTTTCAGACTCAGCCGGAAAACTGGGAAGAAACATGGAAGCGGATTATTGC
>DWXS01000088.1 GCA_019119045.1 Candidatus Mailhella merdavium
CATCACTACCAGAGCGACGATGTGATAGCTCATGTGGATAAGGTCGGAGACTCTCTTGAGCTTGCCCGTATGATGGATGATATCGAGGCAAAATATGTCGTTTTCTGCGGCGTACATTTCATGGCGGAGTCTGCGGCGCTGCTTGCGCGTCCCGGCCAGCAGGTTTTTCTTCCTGCTCCGGATGCGTCATGCGTCATGTCGGAAATGACTCCGGCGGCTCTGCTCGAAAAGGTATTTGATCGGATACAATCCGCAGGAAAGAAAATTGTGCCGCTTGCGTATGTAAACACCTCTCTGGCGGTAAAAGCCGTGGTGGGAGCCCATGGCGGCGCGGTATGCACGTCCGCAAACGCGGATCGGATGATGCGCTGGGCATTTGACAACGGCGATGTCGTTTTCTTTCTGCCGGATAAGAATCTGGGTGTTAATACGGCGGATCAGCTCGGTCTTCCGGAAAGTGCCCGTGCCATGCTGGACATCAGACATAACGGGGAACGCGCGACGCTTCCTGACGGTGTCCGCTTGCTGCTTTGGCCGGGGTGCTGCGCTGTTCATGCCTGCTTCCGGCCCGAACTGGCTGAAGCCGTCAGACAAAAAGATGCTCAGGCAAAAATCTTTGTTCATCCGGAATGTGCTCCTTCCATGGTTCGGGCTGCCGACGGAGCAGGCTCGACTTCATATCTGATTCAGGAAGCTGAAAAAGCAGCTCCGGGGTCAGTGCTGTATATCGGTACGGAAGGCAATCTGGTACACAGGCTCAGGGAAAGGTTCGCGGGAAAAATTCGGGTTGAACCTTTGATGGAAAGCACCTGCTCCAACATGCTGAAGGTTGATGCTGAACACCTGCTGCATACGCTTGAAGCCATTCGGGATGGAAAAGCGTCTGCCGTTCAGGTTGACAGGTCCAGGATCGCCCCGGCCAGAGCCTCGCTTGAGCGTATGCTCGAGTATTGTTCGCGTTAGCTCCTCTGTTTTACCACTCTGACACATACGCCTTTTCGCCAAGGATATTATATGGAATCTCCTCGCTATTACTCTCATGTTCTGATTATCGGTTCCGGCCTTGCCGGGTGTTCAGCTGCGCTGACTCTGGCGGATCAGGGGTATGATGTCAGCCTTTTGACCCCTCTGGAGTCTCTTGACGGAGGAAACTCGGAAAAAGCTCAGGGAGGGATTGTTTTTTCCACGAATAAGGAAGATCAGCGCGCCCTTGAAAAGGATATGTATATTGCGGGGCATCGCTATAATTTCGGTAAGGCTGTGCGCTTTCTTGCCACGCAGGGGGGAGAGGCCGTACAGAAGATGCTGGTGGATCGCCTGCACGTCCCCTTCGATAAAGATCCCGAGCATCCGGAACGCTGGGATTTCACGCTGGAAGGCGGACATTCCGCACCGCGTATCGTGCATTGTGCGGACTATACGGGGGAAGCCATTATGGAGGCTCTGCACGCTGCCATTCTGCGGCATCCGAGGGTGCGGGTACTGACTCAGCGTTCTGCCGTGGATCTCATTACGACGGAACACCATGCCACGACCACGTCGTATCGCTATCATCTGCGCAATCAGTGTGTCGGCGCGTATGTACTCAACAACAAAACGCTTCAGGTTGAACCGCATCTTGCCGACCTGACGGTGCTGGCAACGGGCGGAGTAGGGCAGGTCTATCTTCATTCCACAAACTGCCCCTGGGCTGTCGGAACAGGCATTTCCATGGCTCAGCGGGCCGGCGTACGGATTGCCAATATGGAATTCGTACAGTTCCATCCCACATCGCTGTTCCATCGTGATCAGCCTCGTTCCCTCATCACGGAGGCCATGCGGGGAGAGGGGGCACACCTCATCAATAAGAAAGGTGAGGCGTTCATGCCCCGTTATGATGGACGGGGAGATCTTGCTCCCCGTGACATAGTGGCACAGTCGATTGTGAGCGAAATGCTTGCAACCGGCGCCGATCATGTATTCCTGGATACAACGCATATGCACTGCGATGTACAGGAACGTTTTCCTACTGTTTATGAAAGTTGCAAAAAAATCGGCATAGACATCCGGACTCAGCCCATTCCCGTTGTGCCGGCAGCGCATTATTTTTGTGGAGGCGTTCTGGTGGATCAGCGCGGAAGAACTACTCTGGACAGGCTTTATGCCGTCGGGGAATGCAGCTGCACAGGAATTCACGGCGCCAATCGCCTTGCCAGCACCTCGCTGCTCGAAGCCCTTTTATGGGGTGTTTCCGCAGGAAACGATATAGCCGGAGTTCTGGCCGGCAGGGATAATGTCAGCCCCCGCGTCCTTGAGTCCATTCCTGACTGGGAAAGCACAGGTAATGAACATAACGACGACCCCGCGCTTGTGGCTCAGGACTGGGTCAGCATCCGGCATATCATGTGGAATTATGTGGGAATCATGCGTACGGAAGCCAGATTGCGCCGTGCTTTTGCAGATTTGCGGGATTTGTCGGAACACCTGCATGACTTCTATCGTCATACGCCGCTTTCAGAGGAGCTTGTGCGTCTGTTCCACGGTTGCCAGACCGCCTATCTCATCACGCAGGCCGCCCTGCGCAACAAGCGCAGCCTCGGGTGTCATCACAGAGATGAATAGCTGTCAGGCAGAGAGGGGGACAAGCTCCATGTTGCCCCAGATACCGATCTGCTCCTCACACTGGACGAAGACGCCTTCAATGCCCTTGCGCTGATCGCGTTCCGCCTGTTCGAGGACAAGGGTAACGGATTTTTTATTTTTGAGCATATTGCCGTATGCTGTGGCTGCAGCGTCGGCAAGAGCGCAGTTTTGCGCCCGTACTGTTGCCAGATTTCCATGGCCGAAACTGAGGGAGTGGCCGATAAGCCCGGAAGAGGAACATAAGCCGAGAGGCATGTCGTCGGCTTTGAGCAGTATCCCCAGTTCCGAAGCGTTTTCCGGGTCGGGGAGAAGGGCCGCAACACGTTCAACTTCAGAGATTATGAAAACATCTCCTCCGTTTTCCACAATGACATCGCCCGGAAGTCCGCCATTTATGAGCAGTTGATGCGTATGCTCTGCTGCGGCCTGGGCAATGGCGCCTGCAACAGCCGCAAACGGGCCAACATGCATGGCCTGAGCTGCGGCATACATGGCAGTAACAAGAGCAGGGGCTTTATCGGGCAGCGGCAGTGGAAGCAGGCTTGAGCGGAACTCCGGGTAGAGAGTCATCCACAGGGTGATTTCTCCACGAAGTTTTGCGATGTATGATACGAGCGAATCGCGCATGAATTCATGGTCTGCCCTGGACGAAAAAACGATGCGCAAGTCTGATTCTTCAAGTATAACTTGAAGAATTTGTTCCTCTGGACGCGCGGCTCCCCGATAGCTTCGGAGAGGACAGGCATAAGGAGTATCACGAGACATACGGAATCCTTTAGTTGTGCGTTCTGCAAAGAGTCTGTATCAGCTGAATGGCTCCGAAGCGGCAGATGCCCGGGAGGCAATCTTCAGGAGGTTTTCCGGCCCGGGAGCAACTTTACAAAGGCGGGTATTCCTTTTAAAAGCTTGGCTTGGTCAAGGAGCATTCTGATATGGGCGGACATTTTTTGCAATTGCGGGATCAGGGGTGCCAGGGAGCATGGAAGATATTTACCCGGGCCCGTGAAGTATGTCAGTCTGCGCCCCCGGCAGACAAGGCGGAGGACAGCCTTTCCGTCGCGCTGTCCATTGCCTCCGGCAGAGAGGACGCAATGGAAACGTGGGGAAAAAGTATTGCACTGGCGGGATGCGTGCAGACGGACAATCTGCTCCAGGCAGATATTATTGTGGGAGAAGGGATTCCTCAGGAAGAACTCCTGCGGATGTCCGGAAGGGGGAATTCTCCGACTATTATTAATGGCGGAAACGAAACCGCTTCTCCCTGTCGTGTTCTTGGGGATCTGCTTGCGCTGACACGGAAATACGGGCATGACGCCGACAGGATTGACAGAATACGCATCAGCTGGCTCGGCAATGCCTCAGGAGAGTTTGCGGGTCTGGCAGACTCCTGGCTTGAATCCTGCCTCTGCTTCCGGCATGAATTTTTTATGAGTTTTCCTCCGGGAGGAGAACTCCGCTCCGGTCTTCTTGACTTTGCCATGAGCGCAGGAGGAAAGATTTTTCTTTCTCATGATCCTGAAGTCGCGGTTGATGGCGCACATGGCGTCGTCCTTGTTCCCTGGCGGGCCGACGATTCGTCGTTATCGCCGCGACATCCTCTGCTAATGGAGGGTGCCGTGCGGGAAAAGGCACGGAGCGAACTGGGCGAGGCGCTGCTTTTTTCTTTTCTGCCGGATGTCAATCCGACAGCCTGGGAAGAGGAACGCCGGACTTGTCTTATTGCCTGTCAAGCGGCGCTTCTCGAGTATATGGCCGCTTTGCGCAAACGTAGCGCGGCTTGAAGCCGCAGTGAGGAAAATTATGGCTAAGATTAAAAAGGTTGTACTCGCTTACTCCGGCGGTCTGGATACTTCGGTTATCCTCAAGTGGCTCATTGTGGAGCATGGCTATGAAGTCATTACGGTAACCGCTGATCTCGGTCAGGAAGACGACCTTAACGGCGTCGAACCAAAAGCCAGAAAAACGGGTGCGTCGAAGGTTTATATTGAAGATCTGCGCGAAGAATTTGCCCGGGATTATATTTATCCCATGATGCGTGCCGGAGCCATTTACGAAGGGCGTTATCTGATGGGAACTTCCATTGCCAGACCGCTCATTGCCAAGCGTCTTGTTGAAATCGCCAAAGCGGAAGGCGCGCAGGCCATAGCTCATGGTGCTACCGGGAAAGGAAACGATCAGGTTCGGTTCGAGCTTGCCATCAACGCGCTTGCTCCGGAACTGACGGTTATTGCTCCGTGGCGCGAGTGGAATCTGATGTCCCGTACTGCCCTGACCGAATTTGCGGAAAAGCACGGTATCGAGGTGAACGCTTCCAACAAGCATTACAGCATGGATCGCAATATGCTGCATTGCAGCTTTGAAGGTGGCGAACTTGAAGATCCGTGGGAAGAACCCGGGCCGGAAAGCTATATTATGGCCGTTCCTGTGGAAAAGGCCCCCAATGAGCCTGAATATATTACTATCGATTTCGAGAAGGGCGACGCGGTTGCGCTTAATGACAAACGTCTTTCACCCATGGAAATGGTGATGGAGCTGAACCGCATTGCCGGAAAGCATGGAATCGGGCGTCTCGATATGGTCGAAAACCGCTTTGTGGGAATGAAATCCCGCGGCGTATATGAAACCCCGGGAGGAACTGTGCTGCATGTGGCTCATCAGGATCTTGAAGGCATATGCCTGGATCGTGAGGCTCTTGCCGTGCGCGATACGCTCATGCCCCGTTATGCCGCCGCAGTTTACAACGGATTCTGGTTCTCTCCCGAACGGGAAGCCATGCAGGCCCTTATTGATAAATCGCAGGAAGGCGTCACCGGCACTGTGCGTCTGAAGCTGTATAAGGGAACGGCCTGGCCCGTGGGACGCTATTCTCCCCATAGCCTGTACTGTCATGATCTGGCGACCTTCGAAGAATGCGGCACCTACGATCATAAGGACGCGGCGGGCTTTATCCGGCTGCAGGGCCTGCGTATCCGCGGATATGCCGATCGGGTGAAGCGTTTCCATAAATAATGTGTGTGCAAACGTCGAGCCTTTCTGTCGTAATGGACAGAGATGATCCCATGTGCGGCCCGGCGATTGTGATTGTGTAGATTTTTCAGAGAAACCGATTTGCGGAAAACGCAAGGGAGGACGCCGGATCTTCATGCGTTTTCCGCAAATCCTGCGGGGCAAAGCTCCGTGCGAGGATAAAAAGATGTCCGATAAACCATGGGGCGGTCGTTTCAAGGAACGCACAAGCGGAGCCGTGGAAGCCTATACGGAATCCATTTCTTTTGACGGCGAACTTTACGCACAGGATATTGCCGGTTCAAAGGCTCATGCGCGCATGCTCGGCAGGCAGGGAGTGATAAGCCCTTCGGAGGCGGAACTGCTTATCTCCGGTCTGGATCAGGTTCGTACGGAGATAGAGGCAGGAACCTTTCCCTGGAGGCAGGAGCTGGAAGATGTGCATATGAACATCGAAACCCGCCTGACGGAAATTGTCGGTGAGGTCGGGAAAAAACTGCATACCGGACGCAGCCGCAACGATCAGGTCTGTCTGGATTTCCGCCTTTATGTTTCTGACGGCCTTCGCCGCTGGGCCGTTCTTGCCCGCAAACTGTGCGGCGTTTATCTGGAGCAGGCCCGAAAGCATACAGATGTGCTTTTGCCCGGTTGTACGCACATGCAGCCGGCTCAGCCCGTCAGCCTTGCTCATCATCTTCTTGCCTATGCCTGGATGTTCAAGCGTGATGTCGAACGTATTCTTGACTGTGAGAAACGTGTGAGAATCAGCCCTCTGGGGGCGGCAGCTCTGGCGGGAACGACCTATCCGCTGGATCCCGCCTTTGTTGCGGAACAGCTCGGAATGTACGGTACGTTTTCAAACAGCATGGACGCCGTAGCCGACAGAGACTTCGCTTTGGAAGCCCTATTCTGCGGCGCTGTGATTATGGCTCATCTTTCCCGCTTCTGCGAAGAACTCGTGTGGTGGGCAAATCCTCAGTTCGGCTTTGTCACGCTCTCTGACGCCCACTCAACAGGATCGTCCATCATGCCGCAGAAGAAGAATCCTGATGTGGCCGAGATCATGCGCGGCAAGACCGGACGCGCCTACGGCAACCTTATTAATCTGTTTACCACGCTTAAGGGACTTCCCCTGACATACAACCGCGATTTGCAGGAAGATAAAATTCCTTTCCTCGATACGGATAAGACTGTGCAGAATTCCCTTGCCCTCATGGCTGATATGCTCGCAGCGACAACCTTCAATGCGTCGCGCATGCGTCGCGCGCTTTCTGCAGGATATCTCAATGCAACGGAACTTGCCGACTATCTTGCCTCGCGTGGAATTCCCTTCCGCGAAGCGCACCATATCACGGGGCGCGCCGTTGCTCTGGCCGAAGAAAAGGGCGTCGGACTGGAAGATCTTTCTCTTGAAGAGCTTCGTTCACTCTCTCCCCTGATAGAGAACGATGTGTATACCGTTCTGGATTATGATACGGCGGTGCGTCGCCGTAACATACATGGCGGAACGGGGCCGGAGTCCGTGAGTTTCCAGATAAGGGAACTCGAAGCCTGGCTTTCTTCTTCTCTGCCTTGGGAGGCTTAGTGCGTCCGATCCGTCTGTACATAGCCAGTTCCTTCAAGAATCTTCATGCCGTCCGCCTCCTCGGAAAAACACTGGCGGAAATGGGCTTTCAGATTCTTGACTGGACAGAGCGGGCCAGGCCTCCTGAAGGCCTGACCCCGGCGGAACGTCGTACATGGATGGATACGGATCATGGGGGCGAAGTTTTTGTCTTCTGTGAACAGGCCTGCCGTAATGCCGATATTGTCGTCTACCTGGGAACGTCCGGACAGGATGCCGGGGTGGAGGTGGGAATAGCGCGGGGCTGCGGTATCCCCGTACTGGGGATACGCGGCCCGCTCGAAGCTCCCGGCCTCATGCTGCATGGCGCCTGCAACATATGGGTGGAGCATATCGAAGAAGCCTTGGAATTGTTGAAGGGGGCTGTCGGTAGTCTGGAACTGACTGAAGGAAACGAAAATTCTCCAGAGCACGCTCTGCTGGCAGTATATCGCAGACGATGCTCTTCATGAGAGAAGGTCTGTAGGGTGTACGGGAATCCTGATGAATGTTATGTTCAGAAATAATATTTAGGAGAGGACGTTTTCTTGCCGACATAGTATGAATAATATTGAATCGCTTTCTAATTACATCATAGTATGCGATTTTATATCGTTATGATGTCAAAAATATATGTATATAAATTATACTGATGACATAACGTGACAAGAATGAAATGAATTTACTGTTCCAATGTCGTCGATAGGACGGATAGAAAACATATTCCTGAAAAATTCATATATTTATTACCTGCAACAAATTATCGCAAGACTGCATTATTTGACGGAGAAACCATGCCTGCAAAGAAACATCAGAATACATCCTCCTGCAATAATGCGGATGAATGGTTATTCAAAAAAATAGCGACTGCGCCGCGTCCATTGCCTGCCGGACGATTTCCGAACATTCTAGCGGAGGCGGAACGGGAAGGTTTTGATCGAGAAAGTCTGCTGGCGGTGCTGGATCTGTGGCTGAATTACGGGTATTGCCGGATTATCGATCCTATAACGCAGGATATCGCTTTGACGGAAGAAGGGATGCGCTACTTTTATTGACTTCGGGAGAAGGCGCATGCTTGAGGATATGACGTTTATTTCCTGGCGATGGATGATTCTCCTCGCACTTGCACTCGGCTACGGCATAGCGGCCATAGCACTGATTCATGCCCTGCTCAAGGCCAGACGACCTCAGTCGGCGTTAGGTTGGGCTGCGGCAATTATTTCCCTGCCCTTTGTCGGTTCTTTTGCCTATTTTCTGTTCGGAATCAGTCGTGTGGACAGCAGGGCTGCGCGTTTGATGAGCGACCGGGCTGCGCGACGTCTGGCATTTCTTTCTCAACATGCGAACTTATGGAAAGAGGAGGTGCCGGAACTTCCGGCTGTAGATCCGGAAAATGAGCCGCTCGCCCGCGTTGGGGAAGGAAAACGCAGTTCTTTGCCTCTGCTGGGCGGAAATGAGGTGCGTCCGCTGTTCAATGGAGACGAAGCCTATCCTGCCATGTTGGAAGCCATACGGAAGGCAAAAAGAGAAATTTTTCTTTGCACGTATATTTTTGAAGGCAGACAGGCAGGAGATACTTTTACGGACGCGCTGATTTCCGCTGTGGAAAAGGGAGTAGATGTTCGCGTCCTGCTGGATGGCATGGGGTCTTTTTTTTCCTCGGCCTGGGGAAAGCTGAAAAAGGGCAATGTCAGGGTCGAGGCCTTTCTGCCCCCTCGGCTGTTTCCTCCTGATTTTTCCATAAATTTACGCAATCATAGAAAAATTTTGATCTGTGATGAGATTGCATTTACCGGCGGAATGAATATCGGAGACGGAAATCTGCATCGTGTCGACATGGCTGATCGGCCAGATACGGGCAGATACGGGCAGATTCAGGATGTTCATTTTCAGTGTACCGGCCCCATTGCGGGATTTTTGAGGGAAGCCTTTCTGATGGACTGGGCATTTGTTACCGGGCAGGACGATACGGGAGCCCTTCTGTTGCCGTCACATGTGGGGAAAATGGATACCCGTATCGTCATGGATGGCCCCGGTACCCCGAATGATCCCATGCAGGATCTGCTCTGCGGCGTTGTCTGTTGCGCCAGAAAGCGGATTACTGTGTTTACGCCGTACTTTCTTCCGACTCGCGAACTCCTGAGTGCTTTTACATGTGCGGCGGGGAGAGGGGTTGAGGTGCAGGTCATTCTGCCGGAAAAACTGGATCATGTGTATGTCGGCTGGGCGGCGGAACGCACGTTGCCTCTCCTGCTTGACAGCGGCGTGCGTATTTTTAAACAGCCGCCGCCATTTGCTCATACCAAGCTGCTCCTGATTGACGGCAATTATGTTTGTATGGGATCGACGAATCTTGATCCGCGAAGCCTCAGTTTGAACTTTGAGTTAAATGTCGAGGTGTTCTCCCACGAGTTATGTATGCAGCTGGAGGCCTATGCGGAGAATATCAAGTCCGGCTCCCGGGAAGTAACACCGGAAGAATTGAAAAATTTGTCCGTTCCCCGGCAGTTGCGCAATGCTGCAGCCTGGATTTTCAGTCCGTATATGTAAGTATGTTGGCAAGGTGGCCGCGTGATTCGTCACACATCATTATAAGAATGGGGAAAGTGCTGTGAAAAATATTCTGGTGCTTGGCATCGGCAATCTTCTGCTCACTGACGATGGAGTCGGCGTTCACGCCATACACAAACTGCTTGAAGAAGATTGGCCGGCGACGGTAAAGCTTCTTGATGCGGGCACCTTCACTCAGGATATTTTTTATCTGTTCGAGAATTATGACGAGCTGATCGTTCTGGATATCGTTCATGCAGGAAAGCCCCCCGGTTCCTTATATCGCCTGACTGAAGAGCAATTGATACATGATGAGCGTCGACGCTTATCCATTCATGATATTGATCTTCTCGATTCTCTGGATATGGCCGAAAAATTACATGGGAAAAGACCGGGTCTTGTTATCATCGGCATGGAGCCACAGGATTTTACTTCCTGGAGTATGGAGCTTTCTCCCGTGGCCATGAAAAGTTTTCCTGCCTTTCTTGAGCTTGCCAGGCAGGAGATTCGGCAAAGAATGAGTTGATGAGGGAGGGCGTTGCGCTCATGGCTGCCGTATATTGTTTCAGACTGGATACACCGGCAGGAAGGATAACGCTCCGGGAGGAGGGGGATGCCCTTACCCATCTGCAGTTCGGTGATATTTTTTATGAGAATGCCGAATATGAGGAAAGTCATCTGCTCAGGGAGGCGGCGCGTCAACTGAATGCCTATTTCAACGGAACATTGCAGAATTTTTCCCTTCCTCTTCACCCTGAAGGGACGGAATTTCAACGGCGCGTATGGGCAGAACTTCAAACTGTCCCTTATGGTCAGACACGTTCTTACGGAGACATTGCGCGGGCCTGCGGGAATGTTCATGCCGCAAGAGCTGTAGGAATGGCCAATAATCGTAATCCTCTGGCCATCATTATTCCCTGTCACCGGGTCATCGGAGCGAACGGCAAACTGGTTGGATATGGAGGCGGGCTTAATGTCAAGGCTTTTCTTCTTGACATGGAAAAGAAAACGATGGAGCAACTGGAATGCAGGTAGTTTTTCTTATCGGGCTTGCCGGTGCAATGGGGGCAATAGCGCGCTATGCGCTCTCTTCTCTTGCCGCGGGAGTATTCGGAGCCGCGTTCCCCTGGGGAGTCTTTCTGGTAAATATGGCCGGATGTTTTCTTTTCGGGATTGTTTCCGGGCTGGCCGGACGTTTCTCGCTCATTGATGATACTGTACGTTTAATTTTACTGACGGGCTTCATGGGGTCATTTACTACTTTTTCCACCTTCATGTTTGATTCATATATCATGGGAAAAGAGGGGAGATTGGGATTCGCTCTGTTGAACGTGGCAGGACAGATTCTTGTCGGCCTCATATGCCTGTGGGGTGGGCAGAAACTTGTTGAGGTATTAAGTCGATAAATCCTTATTGAAGGCTCGAGGTAGAGTGTGCTGGAAGTCTCTGATTTGACGGTATCCATTGACGGGCTGACCATTGTCCGGCGGCTGCAATTCTCTCTGGAAAGAGGAAAAACGCTTTGTCTTGTCGGAGAATCCGGTTGCGGCAAAAGCATGACGGCACTTGCACTGATGGGCCTGCTTCCGGAAAATGCCAGGGTCGAGGGCGGCGAAGTTCGTTTAAACGGCGCATCATTGACAAAAATGAGCGAACGGGAACTCTGCGCAGTCAGAGGAAAACATCTGGGGATGATTTTTCAGGAGCCTATGACCTGTCTTAACCCCGTACTCACCATAGGCAGGCAGATCACGGAGGCTGTTTTGCAGCATGAAAAAATTTCAAGTAATGCCGCTCGCGAAAAAGCCGTTGCTCTCCTGACATCCGTGGGATTTCCTGCTCCAGCGGAACGTTTGGGCGATTATCCTCATCAGTTGTCGGGAGGTTTGCGACAGCGTGTGATGATTGCCATGGCATTGGCATGTTCGCCAGAATTTTTGATTGCCGACGAACCTACAACCGCTCTTGACGTCACCATTCAGGGACAGATTTTAGCCTTATTGAAGAAACTGGCCAAAGAACGCGACATGGGGCTGGTTCTGATCACACATGATATTGGAGTTGTTTCCGATATGGCAGATCAAATCGCCGTCATGTATGCAGGCGAGATTGTCGAACAGGCTCCGCGTGACGATTTTTTTGCCCGTCCGCTGCATCCTTACGCTCAAGGGCTGTTGGCATGTCTGCCTGATATCGAAAGAATTGAGCATAGAAAAAGGCTTCCGACAATTCCCGGGACGGTTCCGCCTCCTGCCGCACGGGGTACGGGCTGCTTATTTCGTGATCGCTGCGTCAGGTCTCAGCCCTGTTGTTCGCTACCGGTTCCCTTCCACGATGCCGGAGAAGGACATATTGTATTCTGCCATCTTTATTAAAGTCGTTTGCGCTTGAAAATATCTGCCATCCAGGAACCTTTGTTCTTGGTCGCAGTGGTTACTCCTACGCCGGAGCTTGCTCTGCCGTCCATGCCTGTACGCTCTGCAGACTGCAGGCACGGCCCTGCGGGCCGCTTGCCGGGGGCCGCCACACCTTCATTCAGGCTATTCCGGCTTTGCGGCAGAGCCTCGCTTCGCTTGAGTCGGGGAGTATTTTTAATAGGAAAATGCTTCAGAATTTTTTAGCAAGTATACGAAGATAAAAATATCTGTTTCTATGATGTCCGCTTTGAATATCTGATCATGGAATATTGAACTCTACCTGTTGCCGTAAGGCCAAGTGAACATAAGACAATATTTTGATTATAACGCAATATGATTATATAATGTTTTCTCTTTTTTCTGAAAAGAGTTTCATATAAAATAAATTTTTAATAT